>JAFTEM010000012.1 GCA_017453665.1 bacterium
GTCTGAAATTACTCCGCTTTCTGAAGCTCTTTCCAACAAAGTCGCTTAGAGGAAAGTTTTACTAGTCCATAATTGAAACAATCTTCTAAAACTTTCAACAAAAAATTAAAAAACAAAGAAATATATCCTCAAAAAATAACAGACAATTTTCAATTTTAAAGCAAGAAATATCCTAAGAAATCCCCACCTACAAAAATAATCTTGAAAACCCAAAATATGATTTCTAATTTTTAAGCTTTTAACCTACAAATTCTCCAAGAAATGCTAATTTTAAATATTATATCAGATTTTTAGAAAGCACTTACACAGTATTAATAAATAATAGAAAATCCCCAAAAACAAAAAAATCGAGCATAGACTCGAAATCAAAAGATACTAATTACTACCTTTGGGCGGGGTGGGATTCGAACCCACGACCTTATCCTTAAGAGGGATCTGCTCTACCAACTAAGCTACACGCCCATCTATTTTTTCATAACAGCAAAAATAATAAGAAAATGCTTATTAAAAACAATAGAAAATTACTTCCGATATCACCTTGAATTTTTCAAATGATTAACTAAGATAACAAAACGATGTTTAAATCTTATCTCTTATAATCATGATAACAGAGCAAGATCTTTTAAAAAAGTATTGAGATATTATCAAAGAAGAAGTAAACGTAAAAGAAATATCTTCTTTTTCAAGTGATAAACCTATTGTAAAGGTATTTAAACCATTAGGTTCTCAACTTTCTGCTAAATTCTGAAAAGATACCGGACAAATTATTGCTAATGGAAAACAATGAAATATTAAAGAATTAGAGAACTGAAAAGTAGAAGTTTTCTCTCCTCAAGGAGGAAGCCGAATTCTAGAAAGCGAAGATTATGAAATCGTATACGAAGGATTAGATGATCCTAATATTGCAGTTGATGGAAATATGATAGCAAAACTCAATCTAGAGATTACTCCAGAATTAGAAAGAGAAGGAATTGCAAGAGAGCTTTCAAGATTCTTAAATCAAATGAGAAAAGATGCTGATTTTGCTGTAGAGGATAAAGTGAAAATGACGTATGAAACTTCAAGTACTGCATTAAAAAATATTATTTCTGAGTTCTCTGAATTCTTAAAAGGAGAAGCTTTGCTTCTTAGTATAGAAGAAAGAGGTGAATCAGGAGCAATCACAGCTGAATTTAGTTCATGAGATGAGAAAGCAACAATCACTTTAATTAAATAGCAAAGACTATGGCAAAATCATGTTATGAATATGCTATTGGTGTTATCTGAAAATATCCTAAAACCGAAAAAGAATTAAGAATCAAAATGTATCAACAAGGATACGATTCAGAAACCGTTTCAAGAACGCTTCATAAACTTAAAGAAGATAATTTTGTTAATGATGAACTTTTCGCTGAAAGTTATATTAACTCAGAAGTAATAAAAAAATGAAAACCGCTTCTTGTGATTAGCCAAAAGCTAGAACTCAGAGGTATCGATAAATCAATCATTAACAAGCTTAGCCGCGAATTATCCGATGATATCCAAGATTGAGTCCTTCGTTGAATAGAAAAAGAAATTAACCAATATAAGAAAAAATGAGTTGATGGATTCGATATTATCCAAAAACTCATGAGAAAAGGGTATCGTCTATGAGATATTAAAAAAGTAATAAAAGGA
>JAFTEM010000003.1 GCA_017453665.1 bacterium
GGAAATATATCCACATGTTACCAGATGATGTAGTTCAAGCAATAAAAGATCTAAATGCTGATAATGTATTTACGGTTCATAATTCAAAATATTCTATGGTTAATCATGCTCGAGATGAGCCAATGATTGCTTTAGATGAAAGACTTCAAAAAGAATGAATTGATTCATGGATTACTCCTATTATTGGACAGATAGTTAATTTAGATGCTATCGATAAACAAAACTTTACTAAACGGTGGAATAAAGATATTGAAGAAATTGTTTCTCAAATTGAATAATTGGTATTAGTGTTTCTTGGTATATAAGAAAATTAAACTCAAAAAAAGGAGCGAGTTCGAAAACGAATCGCTCCAAAACCTAAGATTGAACGGGGTGGTAAAAGGCCTGTCGTTGGTGGTGGAATTTTGGGATTGCCTTTTGTTTTTCGCTCGCCACTACTAAGCAACCATCCTACAACATAATGGGCTTCATGCAGCCTAAGAATCTATGGATCAACGCATATTTGCTACTCCCCATAGCTTATCGCAGCTTATCACGCTTATTGTCCTTCCTTATCGGCAGGAAGCATTCAATCAAAGGGACGGGATGTCTCATTTTGTCTTGGGAAATACTATTGAGAAGTATCCCGCAAATTTGAGGTGGTCTCCCTAAAAAACAATCCGGGCCGATTTACTCATGAGAGCTTGTTCTACAGATGGTCCAGAACGTTGACATTAATATATACATCGAATAGTTTAAAATCAAGTGAAAATCTGAAGAAAATCTATTGACTCTTCTTGGAGGTATCGATATAGTAATAGAAAGCTAAGTATTTATCATTTTCATATTTTTCATGAAATTTAGACCACTCTATCCAAGAGACGATAAAGCGAATTTGATTGTTGATAAACTAGATAATCAATCTGTTAAACTTACATTTGAAGTTATACCAGAATATGTAGGAAGCCTTATTATAACCTTATCTACGACAATTTGATGAGCACATTCTTGAGGGGAAAGAATTCATCCTCAAGTTAAAAAACATCTTAATAAAATTGTAAAAATTGCAGATGATGGAGTACTTAGCAGAGAAGATGATAAAACATTAAAAATTGTACAAAGTTCTTGAAGTGATGATATAACAATAGCTAATCGATTCCATGAACCAATGGAGTGAGAAGGACTTCAAAATGTTGAATTTGTACTTAATAACAAAAATTGTAATCCTGAAATTCTTAAAGAGTTATTTGAAATTTTATCCATTGAGAACGAATAAAGGGACATTCCCTAGAGCAGGATAATTTAACTATCGAATCTCTTGAAAAATAATTTATTTTGAATAATATAGCACTTGTAATAAATTGGTGCTATTTTATTTTTTAATAAAATATAAGAATGGCAAAATTAACAAAAGCAGAACGTATTGCTCAAATAGAGAAAGAATTAGCGTCTCTCAGAGAAAGCTATCAATCAAAAAAAGCTGAGCGAGAGAGTCAAAAAGCTCAATGAGAAAAGATAAAAACCCTTAAGGAAGAGATAAAAAATCTTGAGCATCAAGCTCAAATAGCTGAAAAACAAACTGATTATAATAAAGTAGCTGAAATACGTTACGATATTTTACCTAAAAAGCAAAAAGAACTTGAAGAATTAGAAGAACTTGAAGCGAAATCTTCTGTTCATAAAGATACTGTTGAAGCAGAAGATATTGCTAGCATTATTGCAAAACGAACATGAATTCCTGTGTCAAAACTTGTTGCTAGTGAAGTAGAAAAATTAGCAGATCTTGAAAACTTTTTGAAAAAAAGGGTTGTTTGACAAGACCAAGCGCTCCATTTGGTTTCTAATGCTATCCGTAGAGCAAGAGCTGGGTTAAAAGATCCAAATAGACCTATAGGTTCTTTCCTATTTCTTTGACCAACATGAGTAGGAAAAACTGAGCTTACAAAAGCGTTAGCCTCTGCACTTTTTGATGATGAAAAGGCTTTAATAAGAATAGATATGTCTGAATATATGGAAAAACATAGTGTTGCAAAACTTATTTGAGCTCCTGCATGATATGTGTGATATGAGGAAGGGTGACACTTAACAGAAGCCGTAAGAAGAAAGCCTTATGCAGTGATTCTTTTCGATGAAGTAGAAAAAGCACATCCTGATGTATTCAATATTCTTCTTCAAGTACTTGATGATGGAAGATTAACCGATAGTAAATGAAAGACGGTCGATTTTAAAAATACTTTGATTATTCTTACCTCAAATATTGGTTCTGATATGTTATTAGAAAAAACGAAAGAGAAAAAAGAAACAACTGTTGATGATATGATGCCATTACTTCTTAATCATTTCCGTCCTGAATTCCTAAATAGGATTGATGATATTATTCTTTTCAATCCTCTTACAGAAAAAGAAATTAAATGAATTGTTGATATTCAACTTAATAATTACCTCAAAGAGCTTTTAAGTTCAAGAGACTTACAAATAGAAATTACAGAAACAGCTAAAAATTTCTTAGCAGAGAAATGATGGAATCCACAATTTTGAGCAAGACCATTAAAAAGGGCTTTACAAACTTATCTTTTAGATGAACTTGCTTTAGAAATTATTGAATGAAAAATAAGAAATTGAAGTACTATTTTAGTCGATAAGAAAGGAGATAAACTTAGTTTTAAAGAAAAATAATTGTTAAAAAACAAGCTTAAAGTACTGTTGTATCCCAAGGTCTCCGCTCTTTATACAACATAGCAGAATTATAATCCCAAAGAATTTCATTATCAAAGAGATTAGCAAAGAAATTATATTTATTTTTTAATGTAGTACTTTCAGAAGCCATTGTTTTGAAAAGTTTTCTATTATTCAGATAGAGATTATGACATTCTGCAAAGTCTTCAAAAGGATTACTCATTCCATATTCACTACAAAAGTCTCTTTTTAACGCAGAAGAGTTTCTAATATCTTCACTTTTCCGTGAATATTTATAGTACTCAAGAGATGGATCATCCTTGGCGAATTTTACTTTTCCAAATTCGGTATAGTTTTGATCCATAGCTGAACTATTTCAATTTAATACTCATAAATCAACAATATGTCCAAACTCATGCGTTAATACTTGCCAAAATTGAGAAATATCAGAAAAAGAATCAAGATTAATAGTTATTCTTGTCCAGGTTGCTCCTCATCTTCTTTTTCCATTATTTGCATTAATAATTAGTGTTTTAAATTCTTTTGTAATATCACTTCCTTTTACTAATTCTTGATTTAAGAAGTTAAAGATTGCAAAATATTGACTTACATATCCTATTTTATCATAATCAGAAATTGTTCAACTCCAAGTAATTTTATTACACCAATCTGTATGAAGAGCACAAATACTACTAAGTTTTTCTCAATAACTTTTTGCAACTCCATGCTCTTGTAAATCTACTTCTTCATTAAATTCTTGTTCATAAAAATCAGTTACAATCATTGTATCAGGCTCTCATCATTCTTTTACTCCAATCACCAATCACAAAAAGAAAATTAAGACAGCTCCGAGAAGCTTTCGGAGGTCATAAAGAGTAAAGTAATTAGCTAAGAGCTTCTTGTCCATATCGCAGTATATCACTATAAATCAAATCTTGCTGATTTCATTTATTATTATATATGATTAACTGTGAAATTGCAATTTTTTGGGCAAAAAGTTGAAGTAAAAAATTATATCATCAGATAATGATTTTCGCTCATTGTTGCTTAGCTTTAAAGATATTTTTTCAAGAGCCTCATGTAATATTTTCAACTAATAATAAGAATTCTTTATCCCATCATTTAGCAATGAGTTCCTCAAAAAGAGCAACACTTTCATCTTTTTTAACTGATAAGATAAAGATAATTCCATTAGGAAAACTTTCACGGTCAAAACTTTCTACGGCTTTAAGAACTGAAACAGTTTTACTTAGATGAAAAATCTTCTCTTCTTCTTTAGTATTGTCCACCACTTCTTCAAGTTCTAGAAGTTGAGGAGCTGTTTCATCAGTATTTGTTAAAAATAAGGTTTTATGTCAATTAAATTCATCTAGAAAATCATTTCGGTTAGTAAATTTAACTTCTTCTGCATAGACAAAATAAAAATCAGACCTTCATCGCATCTTTTTTTCAACAATCATCATATTTTGAAAGATTGTTTGCATATGTTCTATTTGCTTTCGAATAGTGTTAAATTCTTGTGGGATTAAAACTGTTTCAAGGACATTTTTCCATTCATCATCAAATCTTGAAAGTAATTTATTGGTATGATAGAATGATAAATTTCATTTGAGTGGTTCTAGGGTCTGCACTGTTGCATCAGTGTTTGTAAAAAATACCTTCGTTTCTTGTCCTAGAATCCCCATAAAAACAATAAAGAATTGTTTAAACTCTTCAAACTTTTCTCCATCTTCTTTGATTTTTTCGTTTTTTGTTAATTCATATTCAAGTTCATATTTATAACTTAACATATCAAGATAATTAAGCGTATAATTGAGATCATATGCACGAGATAGATAGAAGTTATAACTTTTATATCGCCATTCAGCATCAAAGAAAATAACACTATAGTCTTTATATTTTTCTTCTTGTTCTAAGAGAGAAAAAAGTCCTCCATGTGTTGAGAGTATGATTGGATAATTTACGGTTTCTCTTTGATCTTTAAGTGCTGTATAAATTTCAAAATCACCTTTAGTATTAAGTTCTAAGACTCAGAGTCCTTGTTCTGCGTGAGAAAAATATTTGAGAATAAAATAGAATTCGTTTTCGCTGAAATGGCCTTTAGTTAAAAATGCATGAAGTTTCTCATGGTTAAGGGTTTGATCTTCTTTAACAAATCAAAGATTTTTTATTCCTAAATCATTTAAGATATTTTTAGCAATATCGAGTTTTGATTTATTTGAAAAAGAAAAAATGATTTGTTTATTTGTTGCTAAAGAAGAAAGTAATGATTTGAATTTTAGAGTATTTACTGCATATTTTTTTCAATGTTCTTTGTCCTCTAAAGAGAGTTTATAGTCTCAGGTAATCATTTGCGTATTAGCAGCAGTAATTTTTTTTAATTGAGGGAAATCTAATAAAGGAGGAAGTGCTTTGGTATTCTTCTTAAAAATAGAGGCGAAATTCCCTTCTGATTGAGAAATAAGGGTCTCTAAGATAGGATAACTAGTTATTAATGTTTCAACTCTTTGGAGAAGATATTGAAATAATGCTATCGTGATTTTAGAGTCATAATATGCGTCATGAAAATTTTCTTCATCTCAAAGATGCGGTTGAAGGTTTTTATAAATTACTTTAAATTGTTCTTTTTCTTTTAAGGTATCGATTAAAATTTCTAATGCATAACTTGGAGTATAATGGATTAATGATTGAGCAAGACGAAAGGTATCGATACTGGTTTTTCGAGTTAAACTAGGGAAAAACTTTTTCAAAAATTCTAGATCAAAATTAACGTTATGTCCAACAATTACAGTATTTGCTCAAAAAAATGGTTCAAGTTGTTCTAAAAGCTCTTCACATTCTGGAGCGTTCTCAAGCTTTTCTACAGAAAGTCAGGTAATAAATCAAACTACACTTTTCAGTTCTTTTACTTCTTTTTTTGGATGAATAAGTGATTGAAATCCTCCAATAATATTTCATACTTGATCGAATTCCAAAAGTCCTATTTGGATAGGGACATCATTATGGATATCTAGCCCAGTAGTCTCAAAATCTAACGCTATTAAACGAATTGTCTCGCTGAGCATTGTATGGCTTTGGAGGGATAAAAACAAGAATCAATCTATAGATTTTTAGGAGTTTTGCAATATCAAAAATCATTTTATCCCCTTGGATTTTTGCTTTTTTTGAAAAATTAGCTATACTAACTACACTTTATCAGACTCTGCTTATATGAGAAAGTCATCAGAAAAAAAACATTCAATGTCAATTCCTATAAGTATAAAATGAATTTCTCTTTCATTATTCCTTTTTATGATTGGATGGTGATTAGGATGAGATACCTTTTTTTCTGTATATGTTAAATCTATTCTTTGAGCAGGTTTAGGAGTTACATTGATTGGAACCTTTCTTGCACTTGTAAAACTGCTTGTTGTTATTCCTGTTGGAGTAATGAATGATCAATGAAATACTTGATATCTTTTGCTCCTTTGAAAGTTAACGTATGCAGTTTCATGATGTCTTTATTTTTTAGCAGGAGTTAATCATTCACTTACTTGGCTCATTTTAGCAGTAACAGCAAATGGAATTGCGAGCTCAATGATGTTTACTTCCTATCGTAACATCTATTGAAAAAAATGACAAGCTAAGAATCGTACCCAAGTATTTGGAGTCTATTTTTCAAGTATCAATACAGCCTATGTTATCGGTGCCTTGTTAAGTGCTGTCTTAGTCTACTATATTGACCTGCCTTATATGTATCTTTTTATTGTTATCTTTTCTATGCTTTCTGTTATCCAAGATAGTAAGCTCCAAGATTTAATAAAAAGACATACCACAAAATCTCGGAAAAAACTCGAAAAACAAGAAAATTCGTTAGATGCTGAAATTGATGAAGACCTTCACAATGTAAAGAAAGTGATGGGAAAAAGAGGGGTAATTCACGAATTTCTTAAAGAAATTTTTTCGGTTAAACCACGAAAATCGATGTTTGTTGTCTTAAAATCGTATTGATGGCCTATGTATGTGGCATTATGATCTGTTGCTTTGATGAGTTTTATGAACTATGTAGGATTTCTTTTTATCCCTATTGTTGCAATAGAAAACAATCTCACCCTTTCGCAAATCGCTATCCTATTTGCGGTAATGAGAGTGCCTTATCTTATTAACGTATTAATTGGAGATATTTGAGACAAATATAGTAAAAAAATACTTATTACCATCTTTATTTTAATTAGTGCTGTTATCTATATCCTCCTTGGTTGCTATAATGGATTCTTAGCTATTGTATTACTAAGTTTCTGAAATTCTCTTATGGTAGCCTTACTTTCTCCTGTTACCTCAGCACTCGTTACAGGATACACAAAACCAAAAGATAATGGTATGATGTCCTGACTCCAAGAATTTGTGAGTAGAATAGGAGAAATTATTGGTTCATTATGATTTTGAGGACTAGCCACTATTATTTGAATGGATAGTGCATTTATTATCCTTTGAATTGCCTTAATCGTTCTTTCATGATATCTTCTTTCTAAAAAACTTATCAACCGAAAAACAAAAGATCATGAAGCCATCAAAGGAAAGCTCGCACAAATTCCATTTTTTAATAAAAAATAAGAGAAATATCTCTTATTTTTCATATGAATAAAAAATTTTCTATCCTTCTAAATCTTCTTCATCAAAGAGATGTTGAAGAACTCTTTTATTTTCAGGTTTTTTAGGAGCTTCTTCATCAACAATATTTAATACCTTTGTTCTTTGTGAATTTTTATCTGCACCTTTCCAAACTTCAATAAAGCTGATAACAATTCCTATAACCAAAAGAATAAGAATAAGCCAACCTCACCAAGCTAATGATGCACTTGTAGTAATAGAAGAAACCATACGTAAAGCATCAATAATTCCCATAAAAGTACTTGCTATAACCCAAAGGAAAATGAAGTTTAACATAGGTTCACTTTCTCTAAACCCTAATGAATTTACAACAAATCCTTTAAATCTATTACTCATATTCCATCAAAGTAAGAATAACATACTTGCGAAAACAACAACCATTGACTCAACATAAGTGCTACCGATAAACCAAAAGAATTCTGATGAAGTACTATTTAATTCCATAGAGCTCACCTTTGCTATTGGACATAACACAAGTACGACAGCGAACACTAAAAGGAATATTGTAAACGCTTTTTGATTCTTTGTATAATTAGTGAATTTGTGAAAACTCTTTTTAAATTGCTTTTGGAAAGCTTGCATTTTTCTATTGTTTGGCATATTCAAACAAACATAAAAGATAAAGATATTTTTATTTGATATAGTGATTTTTTCTAAAGGTTCAAGTAGTTTTTCTACAAAAACAAAAATCTTTTATATTTTTTCTGGAGCCACGACCGAGGATTGAACTCGGCTTTCATCCTTACCATGGATGCGTTCTACCGAATGAACTATCGCGGCAGAAAATCCGTTAGCCACAAGGCGGAATTGAACCCCCAACCCCCGCTTTACGATAGCGGTGCTCTACCGATTGAGCTATTGTGGCATCTTGTGAAGATAAGGTAGAGATTTATTTCTAAATTTCAAGCCTTAGTGGTCTTTTTTTAGTTTTTTCTGAAGCCAAGTATAGAATTTAAATCCATAATAGAGAATAGGGTTGAGTACTAAATCGTAATTTCCATAAAATTCTCGCTTCATTCCTCAAAGAGATTCTTTAAATTTACTCACACCGATAAGAGGATGATCTGGAAATCAAGTAGGAGCTCATCACATTAGGTCACAGAACTGAAATCAGTGGTCTCTTGCCCATTCAAACATTCCATATTTTAGATAATGATGTCATCAAAGATTTGTATATTTCCTATCTGTAAATCAATAAAGATAAACAATAGTTTTTTCATGGAAAAGACAAATACTTCAAGCAATAATATCTCAATCGAGTTCAGAAACGAACATATTTCCTCTTTTAGTTTTCGTTAAAATTCTAATCAACTTATCGTATTGAGATTTTGTTATCGTAGAAAATCATTTTCCTCATGCTGTTATCTGCCATTTTTCAAAAAAGGTTTCGTAATCATCTAAGGTTCCTTCTCTTACAAGTACCCCTTTCTTAATAGCTTTTTTTACTCTGTCTGCACATCAATTATTCATTTCCTTGAGTAGTTCTTCATCGGTTTTTTTAAGGTTAATCATAATGGTTGTTTGAGGCATATTTTCCTTAAAGGAAACTTTTAGCCCTGTTTCTTTTTTTATCATTTTTCTTGTACGCATTCTCATAGACCTTACCTTTCCAACAATATTTTGTTCTCTTGCCCAAGCATTATCAAAACTCGTAATTTCATTTATAATTCAAAATTGGAAAAAAATATTTCACCAGCCTTTCCCAAATTGTTTTTTAACTTTTTTGAGCTCTCTTCTTACCATCTTCCAATTATTATCTGGAAGCTCTAAGCCCATCACTTGAAATTCTCTTAATTTAATCCAACCTAATTTTTTCTCTTTGATAAGATAAAAATAATCTTTTCAAAAAAGATTAACAAATCCATATTGTTTTCTATAAATATCAATTTGTAATGTTTTCCATATAGGACTCTGATAAAGAGAATACATAATGAATGAGCATTCTAAAGATATCTTTTTTCTAGTAATAGTGATTTTTTATATTAATTCAAACAAAAAACTTGACATATTTTTATTTGCTTGGATATAATCCTATCACAAATTCTCATTTTATTTGGAGTTCTTTATTTTTAATCTTTTCTTTTAGTTGTGAAAAATCACAGGTTATACGTTCCTCAAAAAGTTTGCTAATTTCTCTTGTAAGAACGATTTTTCATTGATATCATAAAGTATCTAACTCATTTATTAATTTTTCTATTCTATGAACAGATTCATAGAAAAACGTTGGCATAGTTCTTTCCATACATTCTTTTAATGCCGTTTGTCTTCCTTTTTTCTGTGGAAGGAATCATAAATAGCAAAAAGAAGAAGTATCAAATCATGCACCAACTACAGCTGGAACAAGTGCATTTGCTCAAGGAAGAACAGTATAAGGCAGATTTTCTTCGTTACAAAGTTGAACTAATTGTTTTCATGGATCAGAAAGCCCTGGAGTTCATGCATCTGAAAGCATTCCAACCTCATTTTCTCTTAAAAGAGAAAGATAATAATTTAATTTTCATTTATCAGTAAAACTTGTTAACGAAAAAAATTGTTTATCTTGATACGCTATTTCATACATTCCTAATAATTTCTTTGTTGTTCTTGTATCTTCACAAATAAGGATAGGTAATGTTTTCAAAAGATTTAGCGCTCTTAGCGTAATATCCTCTTTGTTTCCAATAGGTGTTGGAATAAAATAAAGCATGATATCCTAGATATTCATTATAAATAACAGTAACATAGTACATAGAATAACTTATTTTTCAAGCGATATCTCTTCGGTCTTCAATATGCGCAAGAAAAAAGCTTTACACGTCCATTTTCTCTCTTAATTTTTCAAACTCTTCTGGCTTCATAGAAGGAATAATTGTTGTTTTAAAGAGCTTCATAATTTCACTTTCAAGCTCTGGTTCTTTTTGTAAGATTAACCAAAATCATAGCACCATTTCTTCATTCGTTCAAACACATTCAAATGGCTTAATTCAGTCAATTCCAAGGAGTTCCTTAAAAAGAGGTATGAGCTCTTTATCTTCAAATAAATCTTTGTTAAAAATAGTATTTACTTCATCTTTTCATAGAAATGCTCTTAACATCGTGTACACAAAAGCACATTTAGGACATTTTCAACACCAAAGGAGCTCTCAAGAAAGTTGTGATCATGCAAGATGGAAATTCCTATTACAACTAGAAAATGAAGAGAAATAATGAGGATATTGGGCAAAAACTTTTACTACTTTTATTTCATACCACTCTCTTAACAAACTTTTTGCAAAAAAATTATCAGTAATATAGTTTTTCACATATTCCATAAAAAGGTCTTCAAACTCTTTAGATTTGCTCCATTGATGGTTGATTTCCATTCCGCAATATACGGTATTCCCTTCATCTGCACTTTTTTCTAAAGATGTAATAACACCTCTATATCCATATAAATATCCGACAACTAAAGAAACAAAGGAAATAATTCATGTGATAGGAAGATGTCCATTATAATATCCTTCTTCTAAAAGCTTATTGATTTGATTAATATCCAATGTTCTTTTTATAATGAGCCTTTTCTCTCAACTAGGTTTTTCAGCTAATTCATGAAGTAGAAAATTCTTCCCAAACGAAAAGAGATCAAAACGCTCATTTTTTTCTTTTAAGAGTTCTATAGAAACAAGAGAATCCTTTCCTCCTCAGAATAAAACAAGTAATTTTTCCGCATCAAATTCAATCTTTTCTTTTTTTGGTAATTGACTAGTATTTTCAGAAATAAAGTTTGCCAAACCTCTTGGATCTAATTGATTTCTATAAAAAAATTCGCCTAAGCCTTTCAAATAAAAGGTATTCCAAAACTTTTTTTGATTCTCATCAAGTTGGAAGGTTTTTAAAAGAATTTCTTTTGTCGGATAAAGCTTATAGTAACTTACTCCAAGTGCGATATGAAGATGAGAAAGGAGTGTCTTTATTGTAGCTTCATCATTATGAAGTACTGAAAAATATTCCACATCTTTAAGAGGGCTAAAGTCGATTTTTTCTAAAAAAAATTCTTTATCATCAAAACTATATGAAAATGAAGCTGTTAGGCTTTCTTGATTCCAAGAATATTCAGAAATAATAAATTTCTCAAACGGCTTCATGGCAGTCTCTTATGGGAGTAAAACTACAATAATCCTTGTTTTCTCGCAATTGTTCTTGCAGCTTCAGTAAGATATTTCTTTCTTATTCTAATGGCTTTAGGTGTAATTTCAACTAATTCATCCAATCAAATATATCCCATAGCTTGTTCTAATGAAAGATGAACAATAGGATCGATTCTCATTGCTTCGTCATTTCATGAGTTACGAACATTATTCATTTGCTTATTAATTGTGAGATTTACTGTCATATCTCCTCATTTTAGATGCTCTCCAACAATCATTCATTCATAAATTGGTTGTGCAGGATCTACGAAAATAGGACCTCTTTCTTGAAGCTTAAAAATACCGTACATCATAGCTGTTCATGTAGCTGAAGAAATCATTGATCCAACTTGTCTTTTAGGGATATCTCATTTATAAGGCTCATAATGAGAAAATGCTGAATACATAATTCATTCTCCTTTTGTTACTAGAATAAACTCTCAACGGAATCCTAAGAGTCCCCTTGTTGGAATTAAAAATTCCATAGTTGTTAGTCAATTCTCTGAATTCATATTCTGCATCATTCCTTTACGAGGGGCTAACATATCAATAATTGTTCCAGAAAGATCGTCTTCAACACTAACAACTAAGGTTTCCATAGGTTCAAGCTTCTCTCCATTCTCCTCTTTATAAATTACTTGAGGTGCTCATACTTGGAGTTCTCGTCCCTCTCTACGAATAGCTTCAATTAATACTCAAAGATGAAGTTCTCATCTTCAAGAAACGATAAATTTTCAATCTTTATTATTAACTTTTAATCAAACATTTGTTTCTACTTCTTTTTCTAATCTTTCAGCCATATTCCTTGTTGTCATATATTTCCCTTCTTTTCCAGCGAATGGACTATCGTTTACCAAGAATTCCATACTTAAAGTAGGTTCATCGATAGCGATACTAGGAAGTGGCTCGAAGTCTCAAATTCAAACAGTCTCTCGAACAAAAATATTAGGAATTCAGCTGATAGTAATAATGTCTCAACATTGCGCCTCAGGGGTTTCTATCCTTTGAAGTCAAAGTGTGGTAAACACCTTTGCTATTTTTCAATTTCTTTTTTCTCAATCATTTCAAATAACAGTAACTTGTGTTCCTTCCTTTACCGTTCCTTCATAAACACGACCTATTCAAAGTCTTCCGAGATATTCATCATATCAAAGATTGGCGATTTGCATACGGAAAGGTTGATCTGAAAGGTCTTTAGCTTCTGGGACAAAATCAAGAATCTCATCAAATAATGGTGTTAAATCTTTCTTTTCGTCATTAAGATTTTTCATTGCATATCCTTGTTTTGCACTTGCATAGATAATAGGAAAATCTGCCTGTTCATCAGTTGCTCACAAAAGGATAAAGAGATCAAAAAGTTGATCGATTACCCAATCAGGTCTTGCAGCTGGTTTATCGATTTTATTGATAACAACCATAGGTTTTATTCATAGCTCTAAGGCTTTTTTTAGAACAAATTTGGTTTGAGGCATTGGTCATTCATAAGCGTCTACGACCAAGATAACACTATCTACCATTCTTAAAACTCTTTCTACCTCGCTTCAAAAATCAGCATGTCCTGGGGTATCAACAATATTAATTCTTTCTCCTTTATATTCTATAGCAGTATTTTTAGCATAAATCGTTATTCCTCTTTCTTTTTCTTGGTCATTACTATCCATAATTAAATCTTGATCTTCCATTTTTTTTAACGTTCAAGATTGTTTAAGTAATTGGTCAACAAGTGAAGTTTTTCAGTGGTCAACATGAGCAATAATTGCGATATTTCTAATTGCCATTTTATCCTATTAAAATTTTTTAAAACCAGAGGGTATGATAAGGAAATGGCTTTTAAATACAATTGGAAGTAAATTTAATTGAAAACGAATACCAAAATCATACGATATTTTTAGTTTTATCTTCAAATCCTCTTATGTCTGTAACTTCTGATTTAGAAAAATTCTATGATAGTGAGGCAAAAAAATATCATCAGACAAGACAAAAACATCGAGCGGATGCTGAGATGATTTTAAGTGCATTAAAATCTTTAAATAAAAGTGATACTCCTACTATTCTTGAACTATGATGTTGATGATGAAGAGGAGCAACGCTTTTAAAAGAACATCATAAGACATCATTTACTTATACTTGAGTTGATATTTCATCAAAACTTTTATCTTATGCAGAAAAAGATAATCCAAATTTTTCTTTTGTTCATTCTGATATGAATAGTTATTTAACAACACTTAAACAGGAATCTGTTGATGTGGTACTTGCTTGTGCTAGTTTTCAGCATATTCCTGATGAAAAATCAAGAATAACGATTTTAAAGAATATTTTTAGAGTTTTGAAATATGATGGAATTATTATTTTTACAAACCGAGCTTGCTCTGAACGGTTTCTTAAAACCCATTGGAAAGCTTTGATGATGGCTGCATTTAAAGGAGTATTAAGTTTTTGAAAAACTTCTCGAAGAGATGTTATGGTTCCTTGGATATCTGAAAAATGAAAACAATATAGATATTATCATTTATTCTCCTTAGAGGAATTAGGAAAGTTAACAGCTCTTTCTTGATTAACTGTTCAAGAACTTCATTATTTAGATAGGAAATGAGATATTACTCCAACTTGGAAAAATGCTAATAATTCTTTTTTGGTAGCTAAAAAAACGATTTATAAATAATAAAAAAGGCTAGAATTCTTTATTTTCTAGCCCTTATCATAATTTTCTTAATTTTATTCATCATCTCTAATTTCAGTAATTTCTATTTCAATACTTCATCAATTTTCTAAGGTTTCATTAATTTCTCTTCTAATAATTTTTTCTGTCTTATTTAATTGGAAAGACCAAATTAGCATAGCAATACCACCAATAATCATTCCTAATCCCATAATACTATTTATTACTAATATTGTTAAGAAACTATTTGTGATTAAGAAAATTCATAAAAGTACTAGAATAATTCCTGCAGCTAAAATCCATCACCAATCTCTTACTCAAATCTCTTTTGCACTAAAACTATTAACACATAATAAGATTCCTTTAATTACTGCAGAGATACCTAGCATTACAACAAAGATTTTAAGAAGAGTTTCTCAAAGTCAAGGGAAGAAAAGAAGAAGTACTCAAAGAAGAAGTTGTACAGTAACAACTCATGCAAGAAGTCATCTTTCCTCAAATTCTTTTTCTTGGATAAGAAATACTGCACCAAAAATTCCAGAAAGGATAGCTTCGATACTAAAGACAATAATTATTGTTCTTAAAGCTACATCTGGGGCAAGAAAAAGTAGGCATCAAAAGAGAATGAAGAAAATAGCGTTAATCCAGAAAAGGAGTTTAATTTTTAGCATAGTTAAATTGGTAAAAGGATAAATACAATAGTATCTATAAATTATTGGAGAAAAATCAAGAGACTTATTTTAGTTAAATGTTGTTTCTTAAAAAAAGAAAAACCTCCTCCATTGAGAACAACGGAGGAGGCCAAAACAAATACAAAAAATGATCTGTTTTCTCGGACCAATCTCCTACCCGAGGAGATCGGATAAGTATTTTATACTTAAAAAGACTAAAAAGTCAAGTATTTTTATATAAATCTGATGGTGTAAAGCTTCTTAGGTCTGATAAGAGATTTTTAAATCAAATTTTCTCTTTTACCTCCATAAATTCTTTTTTTTGAAGAAAGTCCGAATCAAATCATTTTATCATATAAGCAAAATTTAATTTGTATTCTTATCCACAATCCCTACATTATGAAAAAATATACTTATTCATAAATAAGCATTCTCCCTTTATTACCCTTCATAATCTTCATGACAGAGAAACAACCAATTAATTTCATTAAAGAGGTTGCAAAATACTTTATGGATTTCTTAGAATCAGATTTTCATAAAAGAAACGCCCCTAAAAGATCCATTGCTCTAAAAAATGAAAAAAATTATTTGGTAGGAATTAATCTTAAAAAATATGAAAAATTCTCAAATATTGTCCAAAAACTTATCTTAAAGAAATTCGATAAAGAAGTTTTTTCTCATATAGAAAAAGGCATCTATTATACAAATATTCCAAAAGACTTCATCGATCTTATTGATTTAAAAGTATCCAAAATTAGTGAAAAAGAAATCAAATTACTTCAAGAAAGAATTGTCGATGCATTATTAACCAATGCACAAATTCATAAAACAGAGCTTAATCTCGCTATTTCAGAAAGCTTAGATCTTATAGCTAAAGCATATAACGAACTCATACTTTATGGATTCTTTGAAGATTTAAAACAACCAATTGAAAGCCTAAAATTCTGAGATATAAATACGGTTTCTATTATGCAAGAAGAACTTAATGGTATTCTTATAGATGAACTTTCAGAAAAAGTAAAAGAAATCCTCAAGAATCTACTTGTAGATGAAAAAGTTGATGTTGATTGAGAAATAAAAGCAAGCTTAACATTAGAAAATCTTCAAGGGACACTTCGCCTATTCTTTGAGAATTTTAAACTTCTTGATTTATACGAAGAGATAGATGAACTTCTCAGAAACAAGATGATTATGGATAAACAAGATTTCTATCTCTATTTCTGTGATATTAGTTATAAATCAGCTAAATATCCATTATTCTATATCCCATTTACTGCAAAAAAAGAAGATAAAAAGATTACTATCAACTTTGATTCTCAAATATACTACAACAAAAAAACTATAGAATATGCTGTTCAAGAATACAATCTTGAAAACAACAACACCACAACACTTAAAGTAGATATTGAAAGAATCCTATATCTTTCAGATGAAGACGTTCTAAAAAATATTCAAAATACAATTAATAACATCCTTGATTTCTTCAAGCTTAATGGTGATATTTCTTTAGAAGCTCCATGATATCAAGTAGCAAAATCTTCATTCTGTAGTGTATCAAATAATTGTTATATTAGTCTTTTTGATAAATCAGATGAAGCACTTATCAATGATTATGAAGAAATTCTAACAAAACTTTCATCAAATGATGATGCCTTATGAGCATGATTTATCAAACTTATTGATGATTTCATTTATAAAGATCCTCAAAAAAGGACCTTCGCAATAAAAGAGGCACGAAATGAACAAAGTCTTTGAAAAAAACTAGTCTATCGTAGTCCTATACCTCTCAATGAAGAACAACAACAGATTCTTGAGGCTGTAAGAAGTGATGAATGTAAATATATTATTGTGCAGTGACCTCCAGGTACCGGAAAGAGTCACACTATTACCTGAGTGGTTTTTGATCAAATCTTAAAAGATAAATCAGTACTTGTACTATCTGATAAAAAAGAGGCGCTCGATGTCGTAGAAGAGAAAATCACTGAAAGTATGGATAAGGTAAGAGTTCAAGATGATTTCCAAAATCCTATCTTAAGACTTTGAAGGACCTGAAATACTTTTTCTAGTATCCTTAGTCCTACCCATGTAAGTAAAATTTCTAATGCTTATTTTTGAGCAAAAGCAAAAGAACAAGAAGTAGAAGACGAGATTGTTTCAACTGCAACGAAACTTGATGGACTAATTGAGAAAGAAGTACAAGCATATGAAGCTATTTCTTTTTGAGAAATAAAAAAATTCTTTGCATTAGAAGATAATGTAGAAAAAACTGCACCGTTCCTTTGTCTTCAAGAACTATACTCTAATAACAATGCTATTGAAGATATTAGTGCATTGAAAGAACTTTCAGACAAACTCTATACTGCTTTTATAGCAACAGAAGATGAAAATTACTGAAAACTTTTTGAGGATTTTAAAATAGATACTTCTTCGATACTGAGCTTAAAGGATTTAAATGATTTATTACATGCCTTTAAAAAAGTCCAAGATAAAATAAAGATTCTTGAAGAGACCTATCGTTCTTCTGTATTTGAGAAATTACAAAAGTTTACAAGGATTAATAAAGACAACTTTGAAGTCCTTAAATTGCTTGTAATGAAATATGAAACAGAAAAACAAGCAGTATTCTGATTCTTTTTTAAGAAAAATGTATTAAGAGAAATAGAATTTAGCTTAGAGACAGACTTTTGATATACTGTTTCTTGATATATCAAAGACGAAATTGAAAGTATCAAAAAGATTATCAAATTACTTACAGAAGCAAAATCAATTAACGAATACTTCTCTCAAGATTTTGATTGAATTCAAGCATCATTTAATCTCTTAAAGAAAAGTTCTTCATTTGATGAGCTTATAAACCTTCTAGCATTAACTGAAGATTTAAAACTTCTACGAAGTTTCTCAGAAAACTATCCAATAACCTCAAACAATCTTTGACTTATGACTGATGATGTGGAAAAACTTGCTAGTAATGCCCTTGCTAGTCTAAACAGAGAAGATTTCTCATCATTACAAGAATATCTAGAAATCGCAACGAAACTTGCTAATGATTTCGCTCAAATCCCTATCTTTGATTATAATAGAGATAAAGAAAAAATTGAAGATATCTCAACAATGCAGATGACGCAGATTATGGATAAAAGATTTATTGAATTCTATGAAAATAAGAAAAATACCGCATTGTCTTTAAAAAAGATTATTCAAAAGAAAACAAAGTTCCCTAAAGAAGATTTTATAGAACTCAAAAAAGCCTTCCCTTGTATCTTAGCAGGAATCAGAGACTACTCTGAATATATACCTCTTGAACCAGAGCTTTTTGATCTTGTTATTATTGATGAAGCATCTCAAGTGAGTATTGCACAAGCATTCCCAGCATTACTAAGAGCTAAAAAAGTATTAGTACTATGAGATAAAAAACAATTTAGTAACGTAAAAACTTCTCAAGCAAGTATTAAGCAGAATAGAGAATATTTAAATAGGATTCGTGAATGCTTTATAGAAAATATTTGAGATAATCCATCTCAACTTGTAAGACTAGAAATGTTTAATATCAAAAGTTCTATTCTAGATTTCTGTGAGCATATTTGTCATTATGAAGCGATGCTTAAGAAGTATTTTAGAGGATATAAAGAAATTATTTCTTATTCAAACAAATACTTCTATTCAGATAATCTTCAGGTTATGAAGATTAGAGGACAAAATATCGACGATGTTCTTGAATTTAAATTTCTCAAACATGATTGAAGGATAGAAAAGAAACCAAATACGAACTCCGTAGAAATAGAATATATCCTTCAAGCATTAGAAGATATAAAAGCTTCTTGAGTAAAACAATCAGTTGGAATTATTACTCCACATACTAATCAACAAAAAGCCTTAGTTGATGCTGTTAATGCAACAGCATGAAGAGATTACTATATCAACGATTTAAAACTTAAGATAATGACATTTGATAGTTGTCAATGAGAAGAAAGAGATGTTATTTTCTATTCTATGGTTGCAACAGAAAATGATGATCATCTTTGGTGAGTGTTTGCAAAAAGTCTTGAGGATATCGACCTTGAAGAAGATTGAAAACTAAAAGCACAAAGATTAAATGTAGGATTCTCACGTCCTAAAGAAAAAATTGTCTTTGTTTTAAGTAAACCTATTGAGCAATTCTCTTGAGAGATTCGTACAACATTAATGCATTATCGATCAGAGAAAGAAAAGGCAGAAAAGGAACTAACGCTTCAGGAGGCGATTAACGGTGCTCCAGAAAAGAAGACTCTTTTAGATATCATCCTTGAAACGAAATTTTATAAAGAAAATAAAGATCATATTGTTTTTAAACCTGAGTTTGATGTCTGAAATTATCTTAAACAACTTGATGAAAACTATGTCCATCCAAGTTATAAAGTTGATTGTCTCTTCTTTTACAAAAATCCAGAAACAAAAAAACAAACTAAAATTATTATCGAATATGATGGTTTTAAAGAAAATTTAAAAGAACTTCTTAAACAAGAAAGTAGCCATGATATCTATTTAAATTGGGAAGATGTATATAAACAAAAAGTATTGGAAGGTTATGGATATGAATATATTCGTGTAAATAGTTTTACACTTTGAAAAAATCCAGTAGAAATATTGAATGCTAGAATCGAAGCACTTATTTCAGAACATAATGAGATTCATGAGGATGAGACATCTGTTCTTACAGAGATTAAAGGTAATGTTGAAGGACTTTGAAGTTGAGAATTAAAGACCTGCCCTGAATGTTGAATACCAAGACCTATTGAAGATTTTAAAGATGAGAGGTTAAAATCATGAGTAGGAAAGATTTGTATTCACTGTAAGAAATGAGGAAGAAAGAGAAATAAAGTAGAAAATGGAAATCAAAATCAAGCATCAGAATGAGTTGCTTGTCCAAGATGTTGATCTAAGATGGTATATAGAGTAGGACCTTATTGACCATTCTATGGTTGTTCTAGGTTCCCTTATTGTAGATGAATCGTTCAGGCATAAAAAATTAGAATTAATAGTTGAAAACTACTTATTCTATCATAAACGAATAGGTAAAAATTCTGCTTGACTTGATAGTGCGAATCCTTAATATGCAAGAGCACCAATTTTTGGTACATTTATTTTTTGTTGAAGAAACAGAAAAAAATGTCTATTGGTGTGAGGACATTCCGTAAACGGTCGAGTGCTTACTGTTTGGTTTGTTTTCATCTATTTTATCTTTTAATTCTATTACGTAATGGCAAAAGTTGAGGAAAACGTATTTCAGAGACATGATAAAGATACAGGGTCTCCAGAAATGCAAATCGGAATTTTATCTGAAGAAATTGCTACATTACAAGCTCATGTGGCTGCTAATGCAAAAGATTATGACGCAAAAAGAAGTCTTTTAAAGAAGGTTGCTAAAAGAAGAACTTTCTTAAGATACTTAAAGAGCAAAGATCTTGATGCTTATACAAAAATCTCTAAAAAAATAGGTCTTAAAGTGTAGTTTGTATGACTATTTTTCTTTTTATTTCTTTAATTTTATATTTTAATGGCTAAAAAAGCTACAGCTGTAAAAGCTAGCCAATACACAGTGCCTACGATCAAAGAAGGTCAAAAGGTTAAAGGAACTATCTTAAAAGAAATTGAAAATGGAGTTCTTGTAAACTGTGAAAATGGTGCATTTACTGGAGTTATCCTTTCTAAGGAAGCTAAAGAACTCAAAAGATCACAATTTAACTTAGATCCTTCTACAGAACTTGAACTTGAAATCATCAATCCTTCTGTAAGACATGAGGATGGATATTATATTGTTTCTGTAACAAGATTATTACAATACGATGTATGGAAGTCAGTTATCGCTAAATTCGAAAAAGATGAAATTATTACTGTTGTTCCTACAGAAGCCAATCTTGGAGGATTATTAATTGATATGCACGGTATTAAAGGATTTATTCCTTTGTCTCAATTAGCTCCTATTCACTACCCTAGAGTTGAGGATGGAGATCAAGATGCTATCTTTGATAAACTTCTTGGACTTATTGGACAAGAAATTAAAGTAAGAGTTATTAATATTGATGAAGAAGATAGAAGAATTATCTTATCTGAAAGAGAAGCTCTTAAAGAAGAAAGAGAAAAA
>JAFTEM010000013.1 GCA_017453665.1 bacterium
GATGACCAGTATGGCAAGGGGATTATATTCATCAAGCAACAACATATACAACAACAGAGATAGAATGGTGAGAAGAGAAAGAACACGATTATGAATGTATGAATATCAAACTTGCATGGTGTTGAGATGGAATCGTTCAAAGCGGATCTTTCGATAATGGAGTAACAGCAGGTGAGGAATGTGATGGATGAGCAAATTGTACAGCAGATTGTAAAGCAATTCCACAACCAAAATGTAATTCAACCTACACTGGTTCTCATTACAACACTACATATCCAAACGCATTATTAAACGGAGACCTAAATCTTTGTTCTCCATGAACAGTAAAAAGTTTTGTAGGTCCTGTAGAACCAGGAAGAACTTATTCATGGACATGTGAAGGAGATACATGAACAACTCCAGCAAAATGGGAAGCAAAAGAATTATGGTGTTGAGATGCTAAATATCAACCAGAATATGGAGAACAATGTGATCCAAACGATCCAAATAAAACTAATTGGGGAGATAAAGAATGTAATGCTTCTTGTCAATTAACAGATAAAAAGGTTTATGACTTAGCATTAACTAAAAAACTCAATGATGAAACAAAAACAACATATAAATTATGAGACGATGTTGTATACAAGATTACAATCTATAACCAAGGAAACTATACTGCTAAAAATATAGAAATTACAGAATATATCCCTGATGGATTAATCTTAAATGATAGTAATTGGACACTTTCATCAGACGGTACAAAAGCAACAAGAACTATTACTGATGAAATCGCAGCAGGTGCAAATACCTCTGTAACATTAACAATGAAAATTTCTACAAGCTTTATAGGAAAAAAGATTCTAAATAAAGCAGAAATTAGTGAAGACAACTCAGATGATTATGATACAGATGATATCGATTCAGATCAAGATAATAATCCAGATAATGATTGTTTGTTCTGAGAAGATAATCATATCATTACAGGAAATGGTAAAGGGTATACAGAAGATGATAAAGCCTGTGATGAAACAACCGATGAAGATGATCACGATGTAGTACCTATCTATATCGAAGAAGAACCAGGAGAACCAACAATTGAAAAAGAACTTCTTGGTGATAAAGATCATAAATATAAAGAAGGTGAGGTAGTAGGATTTAAAATGACATTTAAAAATGCTACTACAACAACAGTTAAAAACGCTAAAATTAAGGATTATATTCCACTTAATCTTGAATATGTAAGTAGTGAGATTCATGGAGTTTCTCCAATTTTGAGTGGAATTTATACAGTTAACGGTCAGCAAGTCCTAGAATACTCTGGATTTGATTTAGCTCCAGCTCAAGAAGGATACCTTATTATGACAGGTAAAGTATTATCTTCAAGTCTTAATGCAAGAATCAATACGGTATGTATCTACGGTAATGATCAAAAAAATGCAGATTGATCAGATAAAAGTTACGAATGTGATAATGCTGAATATAAGATATGAGGGAAAGGTCTTTCTATCGTAAAAACAGTAGATAAAGAATTTGTAGTAAGTTGAGATGTTGTAGAATATACAATTAAGGTAACTGGTCTAGATGGATCTTATACAGGATTTGATATCACAGATACACTTCCTAAATGAGTCGCATTTAATCCAGCTGCTTATGATGGAAGTCATTACACATTAACATTAACAAGTTGAAAATCAGTTACAGAAAGTTTTGCAACAGGAACAACTTCAACATGATTAGATACTCTTGCATGGAGTATTAGTATTCCTGACGGATTTAATAAAGGAGATATCTTAACTATCAAATTTAAAGCTACAATTACTGAAACATATAAAACATATTATACAAACTTAGCTTGTTTATTACCTCCAGGTGAGGAAGAACAATGTGATCAAGTTGATGTTGTTACAGATATCAGACTTAAAATTAAAAAATATGTAAGTGATAGCCTAAACGGAACATGGAATGATAATAGCATGACATTAGCTAACGGTAAAACAGCATACTTTAAATTAGTAATTGATGGAGCTGTAGAACCATTAGAAAGATTCACAGTAAAAGATAAATTAGATGATTCTAAATTATTGTTCTCAGATAAATCTCGAGAATTAGAAAATAATCTCTTTACATGAGTAATAAGTTTTGGTTCAGATAATAACACAACCCATAACTATACAATTACTCCAATGGTTTATCCTAACGGAACAGGATATACTCAACTTGTATGGACTGTAGATATGTGAAACGGTAAATTCATGTCAGGAGATAAGTTAGAAATTATCTTTATGGTAGAGAAAAAAGCTGATGAAAAAAATACAGCGTATGTATGTTATGAGAAGTGAGATGAAGAAGAATGTGATGAAGATCCAGCTAGTTTAACATCAGAAGATATTAAATTAGGTATTGTTAAGAAGGTTAGTACAACAGAAAGTGTATCCGGAGATTGGCAAGATACTAAAGGACCTTTGTCTAATCCAAGTGATGTTTACTTTAAGTTAACAATCGCTGGTGCAAGTGAACCTATGACTGCATTTAGAGTAAAGGATTCATTAAATGATAACAAACTCTTATTCCAAGAAAAATCATGGAATATTAAGGATAATTATTTTACAGGAGTTATTACTTTCTGAACAGCTAATACAGGTTCTAAAAACTATACTATTACGCCAACCGTTACTGCTAACGGTGGAAAACACGATCTTCTTTGGAAGGTAAATATGTGAACAGGGTATTTTATGAGTTGAGATACATTAACAATTATCTTCGCTGCACAAAAGAAAGATGCAGAAACAAATACAGCATATGTATGTTATGATAAAGAAGAAAATGGAACAACAAAAGAAGTTTGTTCTAACGACTCAGCAAACGTAACAAATCCTAGTAGCCCAGGTGGTGGAGGAGGATGAGGTTGATGAGGATGAGGAGGAGGATGAAGCTCTTGTTGAAATGGTAATAAAAACGGTATCGAATACTGTGACTGGTGATCATCAACAACAATTCCAGCAAGTGGACAACTCTTCAAAAACGATCCAACAATCATAGATAAGAATTACGCAGGATGGACATGTACAAACTCATGTACATTAGTACATACAGGTGTAACACCTCAATGTTTCAATGTAGCAAATGGATCAATTTCAATTATGAAATGAGAAATGTTACCATTCTATTGGAATATGGAATGAAAACTCGGAACAAAGACTGCTGCTGAAAGAAAGGCATATTATGAGCAAAATTACTCTATGACATGTTGATCATGAGATGAGAGTAAAATAGATCTTAAAAGTATGAAATGTGGATTTAAGGTGTACTGACCAGGAAGACAAGTAATATATCAATTCACAACAAATTGTGTAACAACAGAGTCTTGGTCAAATTATAAATGAACTTATCCAGCAATTGCTAGTTTCATCAAACAAAATCAATATGGATGGTTTGGATGAAGTGTTCTAAACGAAAATTGAGATAATAAAAACGTCTTTGAGACACTTGATGATTACCGAAAGGAATATCCAATCTTATATCCATTATCATCAAAGCTTATTATTGATAAATTTGGAACAACATCAGCAAATATTACAGATCGTAGTACACAATTAACATCAAAACCAAATATCCAAAACTTCTGAGAGTATAAACTTTCATTAGATAGTGTAACTTACGATGTATGTTGAGGAAACGATAAATATGAAAATAAGGATGGTCCTATCTGTCAGGTAGACTTTGCTGTGACAAATAATTACTTAGTTCAAAAGAGTCCATACGGATCTATAGCAAGTTCAACTCCACTAGCTAATTATAAACAAATTAACGGAGATCCTTTATTTAGTGGAAATAATGAGGCAAAGGGTGCTAATTATGATGTTCCAGCTTCATTAAAAGATACTTTCCAAAAGTTTATTAAAAAATATCTTAATGCATCACAAGTCGTAAAAGAAACTGCTGCTTGTGGTAAGATTAGAAAGGTACAAGGAAAGTCAATCTACTTTATAGATAAGAGTGGTTCAATTACTTTAAATGATTGTATTTCAGAAACAGATAAACCATTTACCTTAGTATCAACAGCTGGTGCAAATATTATAATCAAAGGTAGTCTTTACACTAACGCTATGGTAATGACAACATGAACGATTACTTTCGATGCGCAATGATTCGTCTCAGAGAATTGAGGAAAATCAACAGCATGTAATGGTAATCTTGAAAAGTATGGTCATGCAGGACAAATGGTAAGAGGAATCTTCTATGCATGAGCAGGATTTGACTCTATAAATGATAAGTTGAATACAAATGTGAATAATTCAGAGTGGTGTAATTATGGAAATCTTCACATTAAGTGAGTTGCTATTGGAGATCTTTCAAAAGTAGTAAACAGCAGAAGATCAGAACTTTACACATGGTTCCATTGGAATTCAAAAGGAACTTCAGAACAAAAAAGAGATGTAGTTCTTAACGGAGCTTCAGTTCTTGTTGAATATAGTCCTGATCTATGGGGTAACTTACCTCCAGGTGCAGAAGAATTCAATACAGCACTAGAAGTATACAGAAAATAGCAAGAATCCTTAGAATACAAGAAGAAGGTAGGCAAAAGCTTACCTTTTTCTCTAAATAAAAGAAAAAACCCGATTTCTCGGGCCTTTCTTATATTCAAAGAACAGAAGTTATAATTATTTAACAGCTGCTTTGAAGTCAGAACCAGCTTTGAAAGTAACAACTTTCATTGCAGGGATTTTAATTTTTTGAGATGGATTTTGAGGATTAACTCCTTCTCTAGCCTTTCTCTTAGAAGCTTTGAAAGTTCCGAATCCTTGGATTCTTACTTCTCCGTGTTTTTTAACTCCACCGATTACAGTTTCGATGAATGCGTTAACTAATTCAGCAGCTAATTTCTTAGATACTCCAAGTTCAGCAGCTAAGCTAGCTATAAGAGCTGTCTTTGTCATTGTTATAACAAATAGAATATAAAACGTACTTAGTACACTTGTATCTTAAGAGAAGTTTTCGTTTTTTCAAGTCTAATCTTAGCTTTTTAAGAATATTTTTATAAATAAGAAAAATAAAAATAACACCAGTTAAGAACTGATATTATTACCACTTAAAGCGAAAGTACTTGTCTTCTCAATATTGACATATTAAATATATATTTTATAATAATATATCTATTTGCTACAAAAACCCTTGTATTGATGTAGTATTTTTAATCTCTAGGAAGTTCAATCCTAATACTATTGCCTAAATTATCGATAAACTCAAGTTTATAAGCAGTTAGTTGCATAGGAATATCACATTCTTTCCCATATAAATAATCTCAAACAATAGCTAATCCATGAGAACTTAAATGGTATCTAATTTGATGTGTCCTTCAGGTAAAAATCTGTAAAGAAAGAAACACATGCTTCTTATCTAATCTCTCCACTGTTTCTACTTGAGTAATCCCCATTTTAGGAGTACTGTTGGGTACCTTTGCTTTAACAACTTCCTGAATAATAAAAGGAAGCTTTCTTTCAATTTGTTCTAAAAATATTTCTCATTGTTCTCAAATTTCACATACAGCACGATACCACTTTTTTAGTGGTACTTTCTTTTTCTCCTCAATACTTTCTTTTTCTGACTTTTCTTTAAAGAGCTCTTTAAAATATGCCAATCCTTCTTCTGTCTTTGCAATAATCATTAATCAATCGGTATCTTTATCAAGTCTATGAAGTAATCCGGCTCTAATAAAATTCCCAATACTAGGTAATGTTTTATAATGATGATAAAGGAATCAGACAACACTAGGATAAGAAATATCCCAAATACTATTAGGGTGTGATAAAACTCCTTTAGGCTTATTGATAACTAAATAATCATCTTCTTCTTTTATGATAGGGATATCAATTCTAGGAGCTTCTTCTAAAAGAATAGGTGAAAGATATCTTTCAAGATTATCAATAACAATTTTATCTCCCATTTTTAATTTAAATGATTTTTTAACCGCCTTCCCGTTAACCAAGACTCAATCCCTTTCAATAATATGATGAAAAAAATTCCTAGAATAAGAAAATTTACTACTCAAAAATACATCTAACCTTTCTCAATCTCCTTGATAAATAACTTCTTCCATCATAAATTTTCTATTAAAATAAAGACCGACTAGCCGTAATAAAGTGTATCATCTCTCCTTAAGGAAAGGTGGGTAGCTCCTCACTATCCATACAGATAGGATTTTCGGCTCCCAGGTATAAGTTGAGATTATTGATAGTAAACTTCACTGCGAGATAGTCAGCCAATTCCTTTCTAATGATTAGCTTAAGATTTTCAATTGATTTCTAATGCCTCACCACTTCAAGAACTCTTTTCATCGAAAACTTCTTCATCTTTGATGATATATTCTCTAGCTAAAGCAGCAACAGCCTCATCGAAATTCTTTTTTCAGCTAGGAGTACTTATTAACTTTTTATAAAATTCAGATATTTTTTCTTCATTTCAAGAAAAATATTTGCTAACAATTGGTTCAATAAATGTGATATTCTTAATCGCATATAAAGGAGCATACATTGATCTCCCTTTTATCACAACGCTAGAAACTCAAAAAATGTTAAGAATATTCTGAAAATCAGAAGCAGAACGAGAATAAAGATCCCAGAATCCTTCATAAAATTTATCAAGTCTTGGGTTGATAATAGCCCAATCTGTTTCTCCAACACTAGGAAGTGTTAATCCATAAGTATAATCAACATTAAAATATACAGCTCATAAAAAATTATTGGTAGTAAGATATTCACTTAATTGTTTAAGCCATTTATTTTTTCTAGCATCCCCTCAAGTTCCAATGTATTCTTCTCTAGATTTTTCTTTATCATAAGCTCATGAATACCAAATAGCGGTAGTTCATACTTCATCAATAAATAAAGGTTTTCATAGTTTTTTTAATCTTTCAACAGTATTCCGGTCGCTATCATTAAGAATCTTGCTAGGCGATTTCCATAACCTAGAACTTGTTGCTTTCCCCCAATTATAAAACGTTACTCAAACGAAATCAACATATTTATCTCAAGGATAATAATCCTCAAAACGATAACATTCTTTAGAATAGTCTAAGATATTTTTATTTTCTCAAGTTTTTGGCGTTGTACATTGAATCAAACTTGCTGATTGAGAAGGAATACCTTTAGTTGGCATATCTCGGTGATTTACAGAAAAATCAAACAAAATATCATGTTCTGTAAGCCCTAGATAACGGGAAAGGTTCCATACATGAATCCATGCTTTTTTAAATTCTTCAGGTTGAGATGACCAAGGATACCAACCTCCATTCATCTCATGCATTGTCCTAAAAATAACTTTTAAATTGAGTTCTTTTATGGTCTTAAAAAATACAGTATATTCTTCATCAAATTTTCAATCACTAACTTCTTGTGCAGTATACATATCAGGAGAGACGGTAATATGATAGATTCTTTTCTCTCATAACACTTCTTTCATTTTTTTTAGCTCTCCAACCACATCTTGTTTCTCCCAAGGATCGAATATAAACCCAACAAGAGGAAGATAAAGATTATAAGTTTTCTCAATATTCACGATATCTTCAACAGTATTATCAGATGATTTCAATCAAAAAAGAAAGGCATAAGTAGAACTACTTAGGCTTATTCAAAGTATAACAAAAAAACTAGCAAGAATTTTTTTAAACATAGGGTGAAGGCTATAAAAGGCAAAAAGGTAATAAATTAAGAAATTATCTTATATTTAAGAAGCAAAAATAATGCAATTCCAATAAATACAACAGAGAAAAGCATAATAATGAAGTTCTTTACTTTTTCAGCTCTAACAGCCTCCTTAAGTTTAGAAATTCTTTCCTCAAGCTTTTGCTTTTCAATAATAGCTTCTTGTTTCTCCCTATTATAATCAGGGAGTGCAATCATAGTTTGAATTTTAGTTTCAAGCTCTCCAATTCTTTGTTGAAGCATAAAGATAACTTTATTCTTTTCTTCAATCATTTTATCTTTTTCTTTGAAGATAAGCATAAACTTATCAATTTTTTCCTCAATCGCTTTATCAAGATCTTCAGATCTAACATTCATTGTAGTATCTTGATTGCTGGTATTTTCAGCATATTTTGGAGTATTAGAAGCCTCACTAACTAATTCACTTTTGAATTCTTGATGAAGAGCAGAGAACTCAGCTTTTAATGCATCAATCTCTTCTTTTGCAAGAAGTACTTTGTTTGCCACCTTTTTATATGACAATTTTCATCATTTTACATACCTATCAATAGTTCTTGTAGATACTCAAAGTTCGATGGCAGCTTTTTCTCTAGTAATTGAATAATTTTTCATGAATTTTAAACATAAGCTATAAAACTATAATGGTTTATCTAAATCAAATTTAGATAATTCAGCCCTTTGCATTGAAGTAAAAAACGACCTAATAAAGATAACGAGGAAGATTCATTGAAGAAGTCCCAAGAGTCCGGCAAAAAAAGCTAACATTACTGGAGTAGTTTCCATCCAAAAAACCTTTACACTCGCATCTCATGAAAGGTTTTGAAAAAGAAGTACAGCAACAAGTGCAAGGAAGACTAAAAACAAAATTCAATATCACCAAACACCTCGTTTCATTATTTAAGAAGTTTACTAAGTAAAGAATATGCAAGAGATACTACAACAGAGATAATCAATACTCTTACCCAATCTCAAGAAAGAGTAACAATAGCAATATCAGAGTAGTTAGTATTAATAAAATTCTCAAAGAAGTAGAGAACTCATACGTTAATTAGAATAGAAATAAGTCAAAAACTTAACCATCTTAAAGGGAAGCTTATAAGATTAATAATCTTTTTAAGAACAAAGTTAACAATCCAAAAAATGAATCAAAGAACAAAATAAGCTTCAATTTGATTTCAATATGTTGTTTCTATCATAATTCAAAAATTATAATAATTAAGTGCATATAAGATAACAGCATTAATTATTATAGACAAAAAGATATCTTTTATAAACTTTCGCATCTAGCACAAAACAATTAAAAGACAAATTGTGTCTACATTAATTTACACAACTGTCTATCATTTGCAAGAGAAATTTTAAGGTCTTGAAAGCTAAAAAGACTAAAAAATGTCGATAATTGATATCGACATCTTGACTAAAAAGAAATGAAAAGTGCAATTAATAATCCTTAATAACTTTTTTAACAACTCAAATAACTTTCGTTTCATCATAAGGACTAATTTCAACTTTATCAAAGAAACGATTAATTGATTCAAGTTTATATTTTCAATTTTCTTTAATAATTCTTTTGAGTTTAGGGAGCTGATTATGAAGTACAAGAACATAATCAGATTCATCATAATTATCTTGTTGACGAATAAGTACTAAGTCACCATCTTGAATTTTTGGTTCCATGCTATTCCCTTTTGCTCTTACAAAAAAGCAACGAGAAAGATCTGTTCAAACAAATGCAGCAGTTACAGGAATAGATTCTTGAGAATATTCTTCAATCACGCGTTTCCCTTTATTTCCACATTGAGCAAATCAATAGATAGGGAGTTGTACAACATCATTCCCTCTGCTACCAAATTCTTCTCTTATAAGTTGATATCAATGACTATTCTTTATAAAGTATCCTTTAAAGACAAGTTGATTCAATTTATTAAGAACAGTCTGTGGATGATTTACTCCAATATGACTCGCTATTTCTCTAAGAGTTAATCATTCTTGATTTTCATTTTGTTTAAAAAAGGCAATAAGTCTTTTTTGTATTTCATCTAATTTAAGAGGTTCTTTCATCTTTTTTAGCAAAGAATATAAATACTACATTACCAATGTATAAGAAAATGTTTGACAATGTCAAATTATTTTTGACTAAATTTCATATCTTTTTGACAAAAAAATTATGTTAAGTAAAAATTGTCTTGATTTTTAATTTTTTTTTCATAAATACCATTCTGTTCTCAATAAGTTTTATAATCTATTACATATAAGATGGCAAATTCAACAAACGCACAAGCTTTAAAAGAAGCATTTATGAACATTGAAAAACAGTTCTGAAAATGAGCTGTAATGAGAATGGGAGATAATGCTAACGTAGGACTTGTAAATACAGCACACAGTGGATCTTACGTTCTAGATCTTATCCTTTGAGGCGGATTTCCAGAAGGAAGAGTAATTGAAATTTATTGACCTGAATCATCTGGAAAAACAACAATTGCATTACATGCGATTGCTGAAATCCAAAAAAGAGGAGAGACAGCTGCATTTATAGACGCAGAACATGCATTAGATCCTCATTATGCAAGAAAGTTAGGGGTTGATACTGATAGTCTTATTCTTTCACAACCAGATTATGGAGAACAAGCACTTCAAATTGCAGAAGAATTAGCAAAAACAGGTGCTGTTAAAATGATTGTTATCGATTCTGTAGCTGCTTTAGTTCCTAGAGCAGAAGTTGAAGGAGATATGGGAGATTCTTATATGGGACTCCAGGCAAGAATGATGTCTCAATGATTAAGAAAATTAACATCTGTTCTAGCTAAAAGTGGAACAATATGTGTTTTCATTAACCAAATAAGAATGAAAATTGGTATTATGTTCTGAAACCCAGAAACAACTACTTGAGGAAATGCTTTAAAGTTCTTTGCTTCTCAAAGAATCGAAATAAGAAAAGGTGATAAAATTATGGAAGATAAAGAACAAGTTGGATACTATGCAAAAATTAAGGTAGCTAAAAATAAGATATTCGCGCCATTTAAGACAGCAGAACTTCCTGTAAAATGGAGTATGGGATACGATAGAGTAAGTGACATGATAGAAGCAGCGCTTATTCTAAAACTTATTACAAAAGCATGAGCTTTCTATTCTCTAGGTTCAGAAAAATTCCAATGAAAAGAAAAACTTTGTAAATACTTAGAATCTGAAGAAAAATCTCGTACAACATTAGAAAAACAAATCCAAGACAAAATTAAAGATATGAGATTAGGTAAAAAAGTTCTAGATGATGAAGCATTAGATAATATGTGAGCTATTCTAGAAGAAGAATCTCAAGAAATTGAAGAGATTTAAACAATCCTAAAATAAAAATATGAACGGTCTGAGGCTATAAAAACTTCAGACTTTTTATAAAAAGTAAAAAATCTTAATAAAAAATTTGCAAAATTAAATTATATAGCTATACTTAGGTATATGTAAGAGAGAAATACTCTCAAAAACCTTTTAATCTTTATTATTAAAACAACATGAAAACAAAATTACTTGCAGTTATGATGATGTGATTGGCTGCATTTGGAACTATTTCAAACTTTGCTAGTGCAGCATCATGAGACGAAACTTGGGCTTGAGCTCAATGATTAAACTGAAACATGTGAGTTTCATGAGTAATGGGAGTTAGTTGAACAGCAGATGGTGCTAGAGAGGGTTCTAGTTTATTAACGATCATTAGAACTGCAATTAACTGGGTACTTTGATTACTATCATTGATTACTCTTTGTATTGTACTTTGGTGAGGTTTCCAAATGGTTACTGCTGCAGGTGATGATGGTAAATATAAGAAAGGATTTACTATTTTGAAACAAGCAGGTATCGGTTTAACTATTATTATCTTATCTTGGATTATTGTTTCTGCAATATTCTGGGTAGTTGGAAATGCCGGAGCTACAACAGGATCTTAATAAAGAGTCGAATCTAAATTATAAGAAAAAACTTCGTATCCTTACGGAGTTTTTTCTTTTTCATTGATTTTCAAAATAGAAAAATTACACTACATATACCTTTAATTTCTCAACCAATCAACATAAAATGGCAGTTATGGATTTACATGAGTTCGAGCTACGTTATCTTGCATACCTAGGAATGAATACGAGACTAAGACTTGGTTGGGATGAAGAAACAATCATTAATCTTACAAAAATAACAAACAAAGGAGTTTTAGAAAAATCAGTGCCAGAGACCTCCCCAGAGGATTTAAGGCGTTTTACTCATGAAACCTATACTCCTTTTAAAATTGAGATGATAGAAAAAAATCGTAAAAATTTTCCATTATCAACATCTCAATATTCCTTAGCAGACTATATAGAAAGATTAGAATACGAACTAAAAGTAGTAAAATCTATGGGGTTTAATACCTACTTCTTAATCGTCTCTGATTATGTAAGACGAGCGAAAAGACAAATGATTGTTGTAGGTCCATGAAGATGATCATGAGCAGGTTCATTACTAGCCCGAATGATTGAGATAACCGATATCGATCCACTACCATTTGATCTTCTTTTTGAGAGATTCTTAAATCCAGCAAGAATATCAATGCCAGACTTTGATATCGATTTTGAAGATACTCAAAGACAAAAGGTGATAGATTATTGTACTCAGAAATACGGACAAGAAAAGGTGTGCTCTATCTGAACATTTATGAAGATGGCAACAAAAGCCGCATTTAAAGATTCAGCAAGAGCAATAGGTATCCCTTTTGAAAAATCAAATCAAATAACAAACCTTATCCCAGAAAAAGTAAGTCTAAAAGATATCCTATCAAATTCAGCAGAATATGAAGAACTCCATAATATCTTCAGCTCAGATGAAAAAACTAAAAAAGCCTTTGAATTGGCTTCTTGATTGGAATGAAATCTAAGACAACTTTGAGTACATGCTTGTTGAATTATCATCGCCCCAGAAGCTGTTTCAACATATACAGCAGCGCAATACGTTAAAGAAGATGATCATACCGTAGTAAGCCAATACGATGGTCCAACAATGGAAGGTATTTGACTTCTAAAAATGGACTTCTTATGACTAAGGAATCTTTCAATCATCAAAAACGCAATCAAAATCATAGCAAAAAGATATGAAAAAGATGGTAAAGAGCTCCCAGAAATTTACCAACATTTTCTAGAAACGACATCTTTTCAACCAGATATTAACGACCCTGCTACTTATGAAATTTTTAAAACATGAGATACAACAGGAATCTTCCAATTTGAATCTCCATGAATGAGAAAATATCTTATCCAACTCGAACCAAACGCAATCCATGACCTTGTCGCTATGAACGCATTATATCGTCCGGGTCCAATGGAATTTATTCCTTCTTATATCGAGAGAGCACAAGGAAGAGAAGAAACCGTCTATATGAGCGAAGAATTAAGAAACGAATTAACAAAAAAATATAGCCCAGAGATTGCAGAAGAAGAGAACAAAAAACTTGTAGAAGATCTTTCTCCTATTATGAATCTTACACACGGTATTGCAATTTACCAAGAACAGCTAATGTTCTTAGTACAAGCAATGGCATGATTTTCTTTAGGTGAGGCAGATCTCTTAAGAAGATGAGTATGAAAAAAGAAAAAAGAAGTAATCGAAAAACTCAAAAAAGAATTCATCACAAGATGAGAATCTTTTAGATGATATAAACCAGAAACAACAACCTACATTTACGAAAAAATGATAGAACCAGCTGCTTCATACTCATTTAATAAATCACACTCAGTATGTTATGCAATGGTTGCATATCAAACAGCTTATCTAAAAGCTCATTTCCCTGTAGAATTTTCAGCAGCGCTTATCCGTTCAGTAGAGGAAGATATCGATACCCAAAGTTTTTATATCTCAGAAATCCAGAATAAGGGAATAAAGGTATTACCACCAGATGTTAATATCTCATTTAATCATGTCGCAGCAATTGATGAAGATATAAGACTATGATTCATCTCAGTAAAATGAATCTGAGAAGAGGTCTGAGAAACAATCCAACAAGAAAGACAAAAAAATGGTCAATTCTCATCATTAGAAGACTTCCTTAAAAGATGTAAATCAATTATTAATAAAAAATCATTAGAAGGATTAATAAAATCATGAGCCCTAGATTGTTTTAATGATAGAAAAATACTTTTAAATAATGTAGAAGTTATTATTGATTGGACAAAAAATATTTGAAGTATGGATTTATGACTCTTTTGAGGAATGGGAGTTGATGCCGTCGTTCCATTAAAACAGATCCCTCCTGCAAACCATATGGAAAAACTCATGATGGAAAATGATGTATTAAAAGTCTTTGTTTCATGAAATCCACTTGATGGTCTCTATCAATATATTAAGAAATTCTCATTTATAAACCAGATCCTAGAACAAGAACAAATCCAAAAATTTGTAATTATAGGATATATTAAAGAAGTACAAAGAGCAAAGAAAAAGTGATTTTTTGTAAAAATAGAAGATATTTCAGGATGATGGGAATTCTTTGTAAGAGAGGCTCCAGATGTAAAAAGCTTTGACCTAATAATGCTTCATTGAAGTAAAAATAATTGAAGAGTATATCTAGATAAAATGGTAAAAACCGATTATGAAACATTAAAACATCTAGCAGGAACAAGATTCGATCCAGAACGAACAGTGGCAAGAGCGAAAAAAGAAAGATATTGAGATAAAAAGGAAAAAGAAATCGAGTCAATTAAAAAAGAATTAATCGAAGAGCAAAAAAAGAAAGAAGAATCAACCTTTGATGAACCTCAATACCAAGAAACTCAATGAGAGATTTCACAAGAAATGATGGCCGATGAAAACTTCCCAGAGGAGTGAATGATAGATGAAGAAGAAATCCTCCAAGAAGAGGAGAGGCAACAAGAAGAATCTCTTTCACAAACCGCTACTCCAGATCAAGATATTCTTCTACCTCAAGCTCCTGAAGAAGAAATTTTTTCAATAAAAGAGTTACCAGATAGCTTTGAAAAAATCTGAATAATAGCTGATGTTTTAAAGAATTATACTGGAGATATAACCGTACTTATCGCCTGACAAGAAAAAAAAGTAAACGAAGTATGATTAGAAAAACTAAAAGCATTATAATATTTTCTCTTTATTATACTTACTTATTGTCATTTTTTCTTCTCAATCGTTTTCTTGGCTTTTTTAAACGCCAACTGTTCTTGCTTTTTTCTATATGCATTTGAAAATCTATGAGCTTCATCTCTTAACTTTACAAGGATTCTATCTGCCTCATCATATACTAAATCATGTTCAATAATTTCATTATTTTTCCATACATAAAGTTTTTCTCAAATAGTTTTATCGTTTCACTTCTTACTTTGTTTTCAAATAGATGCTTTCTTTCTAGCTTCTCATTTTCAAAGCGCACAAAATTGAACACAATTAAGAAGATATTCAAAATGAGGATATTCTTCTAATAATTCCTTGATGATTCAAAGCTGTCCTTTTCCTCAATCAAGAATAAATACATTAGGAATGTGAAGAAAATATCTCTCATCTTTATTCCTAATAAGTTCTTTATCTTCTTCTTTTATTTCTCAAAGCTTAAATCTTCTAGTAAGTACTTCTTTTAATGATAAATAATCATCATTTTTAGAAGAGCTAATTTTATATTTCCTATAATGATGTTTATCAACAAGTCCTCAAGCAATAGCGCTTAACCCTCAACTTGTTCAATCTCCTCATAGATGCGAAATATCTAAACATTCCACTTGATAAGGAAACTGTGCTAATCAGTAACGATCTTGTAACGTCTGAAGTAAATCATTCATAACTCCTGTTCATTGAATTGTGTTAATAAGAAGATATGATTCAAAAAAATCATCAAAGAGTTGTAACATACGTTGTTTTTCTTCTTTTGTTCAAGGGAAACTAGTGGTAGAATACCACCCATCTTCTTTTTTGAAAACTCAAAAATCTGGTAATAAACTTGCAAGCATTGTGTCTTCATCAATCTCATCTTTCTCAAAATGATGACGAATAATGTCAATCATTTTTCCCTCATAAAAATGCAAAATCACATACGCTCTCCAAGAACCGATTTCACGAATCTGTAATAAATGTCAGCTAAAGGACTTCGCAAATTCAACAGATTGTTTTTCAGTAAAATTTCAAATTTGAAAAAAAATATCTCTAAGTTTTGCTGCCCATTCAAAGTTCTCTACTTTAATAGCATCATCAATTAATTTTTTAATTTTTTGTTCTATTGGTCTAGTATTCCCTTTAAAGAAATTAGTAATAAGTTTAGGGTACTCAATTTCCTGTATATCTTTTTTCTCACACCATCATTTACATAATCAGAAATAGTAATCAGAACAAACTTTTCATTGATTAAATTGACTTAAAGGACACGTTCTATATTGAACAACTTGTCTAAGATACTGAAGAAATTTCTTTAAATCTTTGGTATGATGTTTAGGTCCAATATATACACCTCAATCGTTAAGTTTTTTCCTAGTAATAAATATTTGAGGTACAGGATGTTTTGTGAGCTTTATGTAAGCATAAGCATTAGCTCCTTTAAGCATATTATTAAATGGAGGAAGGTGCTTTTTTATGAGATTAGATTCAAGATAAAGACTCTCACTTTCATTTTCAACAATAATAAATTCGACATGCTCAGCTTGAGCAACCATCTCTTGTTTCCAAACACTTCAAGGAGAAAAATACTGAGAAACTCTCTTTTTAAGATTCTTAGCTTTCCCAATATAAAGAATATTTCCTTTTTTATCTTTAAACAGATAGACTCAAGGCTCCTCTGGAAAATGAGATAAATCAATATTTTTCATGTATAAGTACTAAACTAAATGTTCAATAATTCAAAGCTCTTGAATAATTTTCTTCATTTTTAAAATCTTCATCTGATAAGGATAAACCTTTGTTTTAACTCCTAAAAATGATGCAATAAGGAATAAATGAAGTCTTGAAGTAATAATCATTTCAGCATTTTTTACCTCTTGAAGAAATCCGGCAAAATTCTCTTCCCAATCTAACACCTCAAATTTTGTTAACAATCTTTTTTCAAGCTCCTCTTTAAAAATAAGGTCATTATAGACATCATTTCTTCACTTACTTACAGGAACATATTTTATGGTATATCAAGAAGTTAATAATTGTTCACATTCTCTTAAAAGATCATCAAAGAACTTTTCTCCATTTTTATTAAGGTTGATAAGGACTGTTTTTGAATCTTCTTCGGTCTTTTTTATGCTTTCCCAAGGATAAGCAAACCGGCTCGTATCCATAAAAAAATCAACATCATTAAATCAATGCTCTTTTAATGCTTCAACCGATTCTCAATCACGAGCATAAATATAGTTTGTTTTTCAAAGAAGCCAATCGAATAATTTAAGATTGCTCTTTTTTTTAGGAATCTGGATTCCTCACATAAGATAAACAGGGATAGTATCAAGTTGCTTTAAAACTGGAAGTAATCAGAGATTCCGATACCAATATGAGCTCTTACTTTCTTCTGTTAAAATTTCTCATCCTCAAATAATAATACTATCTACATCTTTATAGATTTTAAGTTCTTGTTTTCTTTTTGAAAGAAAATATTTAGAGAAAGAACGAACTCCTTTTGGAAATTCATGAAGAAAGTTGATAGGTTGTAAATCTTCAAACTGAGAGAAAAAAGCTTTCAATCGTTTAGGATCATATGCAGAGATAATAACTTCTTTTCATTGCTCTTGAAGAAGGCGAGTGGTTCATAAAAGGATGAGCTCGTCTCACATATTCCTATACGACCAATTTCAAAGAATGAGTACTTTATTTCACTGAATAGAAAGGTTATTGCTTACTTCTATTTTTCCCATGCCTCAGATAAGGATAAAATATAAGAGAGGTTTCCTATTGCTTTAATAATAAGAATGCTTATACCAAATACAAGTGTTTCTAAATAGACATTTGAAAAAAAAGATACAATATATGAGATATTTTTGATTTTTAAATAGCAAAGTAAAAAGGCTTATAAAAACTGATTTCTAAAATTAAAAGTTGTAAAAATCAGGCTTTAGTTCGTTTTTCTCGACCAAAAATCTCGTAATAATACTAGATACGAACAAACAAAATAACAATTTTTGTATTTTCTCTTGATTTTAGATAGGAATTTCATATATATACTTTCACTGTGTTTTTATTATTTGTTTTCTTGGAAAATAATGCCAACGATTAACCAACTTATTAAAAAGTGAAGAACAAAGAAAACTTTTAAGTCTAAGGCTCCTGTATTGCAATTTGGAGTAAACAAGCTTAAAGGAAATAAAAAAGTAGCGCAACCTGCTCCATTCAAGAGAGGTGTTTGCTTAAAGGTATCAGTAATGGGACCTAAAAAACCTAATTCAGCTCAAAGAAAATTTGCTAAAGTAAGACTTTCTAACGGTGCAGAAGTTTTGGCATATATTCCAGGAGAAGCTCATTCACTTCAAGAGCACAGTGTTGTTCTTGTAAGAGGATGAAGAGTAAAGGATTTGCCATGAGTAAGATATCATATTGTTAGAGGAAAGTATGATGCTAATGCTGTTGCAAATAGAAAGCAAAGTAGATCGCTCTATGGAGCAAAAAGACCTAAAGATGCTAAATAGTATTTTTTAATTTTGTATATTGTTATTTCCTATGGCAGTGATTAAAAATAAAGCTTTGGATACATTCAATTATGAAGAAAAACTTATCAACTTTATCATGAAAGATGGTAAAAAGAGTGTAGCAAAGAAAATTTATGCTGATACGCTTAAAGATATAAAAGCAAGTGGACATATGAATCCAACTGTAGTTGTAAGAACAGCTATTGAAAACGCTTCTCCAACAATCATGATTAAATCAAAGAGAATCGGAGGTGCTGTATATCAAGTTCCTGTTGAAGTAAAAGCTGATAAGAGATTTTTCTTCGCAACGAAATGGATTTTGGATGCTGCAAGAGCTAAGAGCGGAAAACCTATGTATAAAAGATTATCTGAAGAAATGTTGGCAGCATATTCTAATCAAGGAGCAGCTGTTAAGAAAAAGGAAGAAGCTCATAGAATGGCTGAAGCCAATAAAGCATTCGCTTATATGGCAAAATATATTAACTAGTTATTTGTTGGATTTATTTTTGTTCTTAATTTAGAATGTGAGATACAAACGGAAGAAAAATTAAGCACTTTCTTAAAGCATTAAATATGCATAGAAAAAAGACTGGGCTTAAAAATGAAAAAGCAGTTGATAGTTATATCAACGTCCTAAAAAAAGAAGAAAAAGAAGGACAAACTGCTTGGGTAAAAAATGCTAAAATGAAAGCTGCTGCAAAACTTAAGAAATATGGTATCTGACAGCAGAAAATCCAAGAAGTTCTTGAAAGAAGAGGACTTTCTCATTTATCATCTAAAATATCATAATTCCATGGCAAGACTTAGGACTAATGCAAAGAGAAAGCTCAATAAGGCACTTACTAGAGTTGAAAAAGTAGTAGTTATGGATGTAAGAAAAATGCTTGAGCAACAAAGAAAATGGAAAGCTAAAGTGATGAATAGCAAAGGAAGTAAATAATTTTATCTTGATAGATAGTAAACAGAATGAATCATGAAAGATTGAAGTATCTCTCTGATACCAATGGATATAAAATTTTGCCTGTAAAGACAGGAATGCAGATTGAACTTCACGAAAAAGTTGGAGAATGATCTACAGAAAGAATTTGGAAATTTAAGGGACTTGTAATCAAGGTTAAAAAACCTGGATGTGCAGATGGTACTTTCACTATTAGAGGACTAGCTGCAGGACAAACTATAGAAAAGGTTTATCCTCTTTCTTTCCCTAAGTTCGAGAAAGTTCTTTTGCTTGATGAATACAAGATTAGAAGATCTAAACTCTACTATATTAGAGAAAAAATCGGTAAATCTGCTAGAATGAAGAGTAAAATTGCTGCAGATAAAAGAGATACAGATTTATTGAAGTAATTTTTTAGATTTTGTCGTATGTCGTTATGAAACTTACTGTTGAGGCTCGTACTGCAACTGGAAAGGCTGTAAAAGGATTGAGAAAACAAGGACAACTTCCAGGAGTAGTATACGGAAAAACATTAGGAACACCTGTGCTTTTCGGTTGTGTAAAGAATGATTTCATTAAAGTATATAGAGCTGCTGGATATTCAACTCCTATTGAATTATCAGGAGCTATTAAGCAACTTGTACTTTTACAAGATATGCAATTAGATCCAGTTACTGATGAAGTACTTTCTGTTGATTTCTTAGCTGTAAATCAAAATGAAAAAGTTACTGCATCTGTTCCGGTTGTACTTATTGGTGAATCTAAAGTTGAGAAATTGAATGAAGGAAAGATTCAACAAGTTAAGGATGAAGTTGAAGTTGAAGCATTCCCTCAAGATCTTCCTCATAATATTGAAATTGATCTTTCTAAGATTGAATCAATTAATGATGTTATCTTTGTTAAGGATCTTGAAGTTTCAAGTAAAGTTAGAATTGTTGATGATGCAGAACAACCAGTTGTTACAGTAGTAGAATTATCTGATGAAGAAGAATCTACAGAAACAACAGAAACAGCTGAGGCAACATGAGATGCTCCTGCAGCTGCTGCAGAATAATTTTAATACTTTTATCTTTATTGAGTTGTAATAATCATGGCTAGAATATGTTATTTTACAGGTAGAAAATCAAGATCTGGACAAACAAGATCTCATTCTATGAGAGCTTGAAAAAGACAGTTCAAAGTAAACCTTATTGATAAATGGGTAAGATTGGAAGATTGAAGCAGAGTTAAAGTTAAGATTAATTCTAGACTTTATAAAAAGTTTAAAGGATTTATGTAATTTTAAGATAAAATATCTTGAAAATTAATAGGAAAAGAGTATATTCTTTCCGTTAAAAAATCTCAAAGAGACATTCTCTTTGTGGGGTAGTAGCTCAGTCGGTAGAGCAACAGCCTTTTAAGCTGGTGGTCCTGGGTTCGATCCCCAGCTACCCCAAGGTGAATGTTATTGAGATTTTTTTTATTAATTTATCTCGAATCATTATAAGAAACTATATTTGACCATTTCGTATAAAATAAAGAATAAATGATACTTTATTTTTTTATAAGGTAATATGAAAACCATCAACGAAGACTTTATTTGCCTAGAATGTTGAAAACAAGTAATCAAAGCTTCTAAAACTTGTAGGAATCATTGTCCTTATTGTTTCTCATCACTCCATGTAGATTGAGAGATTCCTTGAGACAGAGCAACTCAATGTCATTGAATGATGTACCCTGTTTCTTATGAAATGAAAAATTGAGATTATAGAATATTATTCACCTGTACGAAGTGCTGAAAAAATCATCGAAATAAGAGAGCAGATGATGATGAAATCATCAATTTGCCAAATCTTATAGAAAAATATCGTTCAAAATTCTAAAAAAAATCTCATCAAATCACTTGATAGTTTGAGGTAAATAGTTATATTCTATCTATTCGGAAAAATTTATATTTTCTAAATGCGTGAGAATTATGAAAAAAGGAATTCATGCAGAGTATTATAAAGATGTAGAAGTTAACTGCATCTGCGGAGCTAGCTTCAAAATCAATACTACTGTTCCAGGACCAATCAAAGTGGAAACTTGTTATCAATGTCATCCTGTTTTCAATAAAGACAGAGTTGTTAAAAAACCTATTAAAGGTATGATGGAAAAATACTTAGAAAAACAAAAGAGAATCGAAGCAGCTCAAAAGAAATAGGATTATTCTTGGATTTTATTATAAGACATTTACCCTATGTTAAGAAATGTACTTATTAAAAAATATGTAGATACCAAGGATACACAACGAATTATTGGACACAGTTCTGTGGTTTATATAAAGAAGGCAATTATAACAATTGTACTTCTTTTTCTTCTTTATGTGATTTTTGCTTTATTAAATCAAAGTAGTCCTGCAGAATATCGAAAATGGATATTCTGAATCCTAGGATTAGCTTTATTCGCTAAATGGGTAATCGATTTTTTAAACCTCTATTTAGATTGTTTAATTCTTTCTAAAGACAATATCACTTTCTTCTTATGGGAAGGTCTACTAGAGTACAAAACAGAAATCTTTTCATGGAATAAAATAAATACTATCTCTCGAAATCAAAACGGTTTCTTAGATAAACTTCTAGCAAAATGAGATATTCTTATTAAACTAGAATTTGATACAGAATTCCCTTTCAATGATGTAAGTTCTCCTAAAAAACAAGTAAGAAAACTTATGATGTTAAAAGAAGATTTCCTTTCAAGACAAAAGAAACAAGTAGAAAAAGACCTTTCTGATGATAATGAAAGATTTACTGTTTTAGTAGAAGCTATGAGTGAGGTTGTTAAAGAGTATTTGGATACAAAAGAAGAAAATTTATAAATTTTTCAGTTGATATCTTAGCGTATATATATAATACAATACTAATGTTTTATATCTATACGCTTTTTTGTTATGAAAAAAACCTCACTTTCTATTTTGTTACTCGCAATGCTTTTCTTTGCATGATGTAACGAATCAGCACCTGAAGTTACAAACGAAAACATTGAAATCGAAATAGAGAATCAAGAATCCTCAAGTATCTTAGCTTCTATCTTCTGAAATCGTGAAAATACTGTTAGCTATAAGACCGCTATGCAACAACCAGATTTCGAAGATATGGAGAATAAAGATGAAATCCAAAGTAGAGAATTTAATAAACAATGGTCCGTTAATTATACCTTAAAAAAAGAAGATGTAGAAACTCTAAAATATGAAATGGAAAACGGATATTGTGAAAACGGAGTCTATTTATTCCCATACGAAACATATGGAAATGATCAATGAAGCTCATACAATGTCCAAATCCCTAAAAATGATTTAGTGGAATGAAAAACCTTTACGGTTACTTGATATTATCATTGATGGAATGAAGAACCATTAACATGAGCTATTATCAATCAATTAAAAAAATATGGATTTTGAATAAAAGAATTTATTAATAAAATTCCAAATTATCAAATTCAAGAATGAATTTATGAAACCGAGGAACGGGTAAGAAACGCAAGAACGATATGATGAATGTTCCGAAATCCTGAATATCATAGATATCCATTCAATACGCTCTTAATTACAAACGATTATTTACTCCATATTTTTCATAAAATATTCTCAAATGAACTCCAATATTTTGAAGAATCAGAAGCGAGAGTATTACTCACAAACATCGCTAAAGAAATGTTCACTTCTTTCCAAAAATGAGAAGCATGAGATAACGAAGAATTGAATAATTTCTTAGCAGCTTACTGGGCAATTCCATATGCATTGCTCCCAGATAATTCAGAACTCATACAAGTATTAAGAGAAAGAGAATGACATATGCGAGAAAATTATGCTAATTGGTCTGAAGATACTCAGCCACAAGCAGAATTCTCAGATGAGGAATTAAAAGAATATTTAACGACAAGATTTACTACAATCTTAGCTCAAGTAGATCCTAAATATCAACCAGCATTACAAGAAGCTTGGGAAGAAATCCGGAAAGCAGAAACAATCGATAAAAATGATGTATTATTTATGGCCTTTACTCCAGACTTTGTAAGTGAGTATGATATAAAACAAGATTACACCCAATTTAGACCAAGATCACATTATACAAATTCTTCTTTCCTAAAAACTTATTTCATGGCTTCTAAATGGCTCATGAGAGAAAAATTCTATATCGGAGACGCTAAAAGCGCTCAAGCAGCTCTTTATCTCGCTCACGTCTTAACAGAAAAACAAGAATTAGCTACTGCCTTAGAATGACTCCAAAATAAAATCAGAGCATTAGTTTGAAGTGATGACGATATCACTATCAAAGAACTTAACGATTTTTATGTATGAGAATTAAACTCATCACTTTCTAATCTTGGTGTAGAAGAACTTGATAAATTACAAACAACGACAACAAAACAAAGAATAGCTTCTGCCGAATATATTACCCCCGAACCTCTAATGACAGACGAAGAATCAGCAAAAGATATGCTAAACGGTTTCGTCTTTATAGGAGAAAAATTTACGATCGATAGTTATATTTTCGATCTTCTAACAGCATGAAGTGCTGAAATTGAATACCTAAAAAAGCCAACAATACAAACAGCTCTTATTGTCCCAGATATACTAGAATGAAACACTTTAGCTAACGAATTAGTTCATCTTCGACTTACAGAAAAAACAGAAGATAGTTTAGTCTTGGAAGACGAAGTTTGTGGAGTTTGAGAAAACGAAGAGTCTTTAATCTGTAAACAATTAACGAGTTATGAATGAGTAAAAAGTGATGCTACTTCAAAAATAGAAAAAACACTTAATGAAGATGAATCATTAAAAACAACAATCTATCATCAATGGTTAAATGTCCTAGGTCAATTATTTGAACCAGTAGAGAACGCTCCATATTTCAAAAATAATCCACTCTATTTGCTAAAAAATATGGCAACCTATATGTCTTCATATGCAGAGCTTAAACACGATACCTTGCTTTATGCAAAACAGTCTTATGCTGAGATGGGTGGTGGCGGAGGATGAGATTGTTCTATCGTTATCTATCCACCAGAACTTCCTGTTCCAAAAGGATATATCGAAAGTGACGTAAATTTCCTAAATCAACTCATAGCACTAAATACTGCAATTACAGAATGGTTTGATAATAAAGATAATTTCCAAGCCTTCTGAGAATATCTTGAACACATAAAAGATATCGCAGCAAAACAAATGCAAAACGAAGTAATAGCTGATGAAGAATTCGAACGATTAAGACTTTCATACCAAGACTTACAAGAAATTACCTATCCTAGAAAGCTTTTTGGAGAAAGCTCAAATAAACTAGAAAGAGGAGCTATTATTGCTGATATTTTCACTTCAATGTGATGAAATCCTCTCTATGAAGCCGTTGGTAGGCCACTTCTTATGGCGTTAATGGTAGACGATGTGAACTGAAAAAGAGTTGTATTATGACCAATATTCTCTCATTATGAATTCTATAAAGATGATAAAATTTTAGAATGAGATGCAAGATATTCAGATACTGATTGGCAAGAAAAATACGATAATTTAACTGACGAAGAAAAACAGAAAGCTTATTGAATCGAAACAAGAAAATTACTTGAATGATTGAATAAATAATGAAAATTTTAAAGAAAATATGTTTTCTTTGAGGACTGCTCCTAATAATAATTTTAGGAGCTTCTTTTCTTTTTTACTGCCAATCAAAAGCCATATTTCTGTCCGTTATTCCTCATTTTATGATTCAGCCAGGAAAAGTTGACGAATTTTATAGCTTTCTAAAAGAAACTTATTTTAAAGAAAAACTTCCAGACACAATTGTACTTATTTCTCCAAATCACTTCTTCCCAGAACAGAAAGAAATAGAATGATTATGTGAAACTGCGACCATAAACTATCACAACGAAAAGCTTCAAGCTAGCGCACTAAAAACCGACGCTATCGATTGTACGTGATGAGTTTTTTATTCCCGCTGAGAATCGATATATGTAAAAGATCATTGATTAGGAGAACATTTTCAACGATTAAATAAATACTTCCCTAATATACCACTAATCCCTCTAGCTATCCCAAGCCATGATATGCGTCTCTCAGAAAATCTCAGTGAAATAATTAATCATCTCCCATGAACAATCTTTGTTATAGCCTCTGTAGATTTCTCTCATTATAAATCAGAAATCATAGCAAAAGAAAATGATGTAGTTTCACGGAATATCTTGAGTCATACCTGAAATTTTAATAAGTTAAAGTATTTGGATGTAGATTGTCCTGCTTGCTTAGGAGTCGTATATCGTTTATGAGAAAAGAAAAAAATCCAACAACGATACAGAGATTCTTCGAGCACAATTGTTGGATATGATTTAGAAAAAGAAAACACTTCAAGACAATTCTTATATTGGAAAGATTAATGTTTAATTAATGTTGGTGTATAGAGTCCACTGAGAATAATCTTTGTATTAGCTGGGAGATTCTCATAAAGCCATTTTTCATAGAGTCATGGAACTCTAACACAACCATGAGACTGAGGCTTTCAATTACTCCATCATTGATGAAGATAATATCATCAAGTAATCCATATTGAATATGGCATTGCTGAATTATGATATCTACGAGATCTGCGGCGAATTCTATCATGCGTTAATTCAAACGCTCAACTAACGGTTTTACGTCTAGCTGTTCAAATAGAAACATAAGTTGCAAGTCTTAATTTTCAGTTCTTATAGTATGCTAAAGCATTTTTTCAATTATCACATTGACTAACAATAATAAGGTCATTAGCTGTTTCATTCGCATATTCTGAGAAGTTTTTCATCAAACTATCTAAATCTTCAGGAAAATAAGCTTTTAACTCAGGATAAATAAGAGGAATGCTGAGCGTGTCTTTTTGATCAACCCAATCACTTGCATTAAAATTAGCGGTATGTAATCCGTTATAAGTCTTCATAATATCTTCGGCTTGTGAGTACCCAAGAAGATTTCAATAACTAGGGCAATCATTCTTTTACTTCATAGAAAAGGCGTTCCTTCTAAATCTTGCAAAGAAACAGAAAAACAATCTTCATTAAAACTTTCTTTATTTTCTTTAACTTTCTTATTATTCTTCTCAGAAGTTGGGCTGCTTAAAAGTGTCGCTACATTATCGTTTTCTCAAGTTCAACTTTCTGATTTAGTATCCAAGACTTCAATAAGTTCTTTTTTTGAAATATCTTGTTTATTATCTTCACAGCTTGTATTCATCATTGCTAAACTCGTAGCTGTGGCAAGAATTGCTACTGTTCCTTTAATAGCCATTAAATTCTTTGAAAAATAAAGATTACCTAAGTATATCTACATTCTTCAAAAAAGCAAAAATACATAATTCTTGATTTTGTAAAGGATTTTCATAGACTAATGATGTTTAAAAAAGCTATACTAAATGAAGAAAACTATCTTATTTATGTTGAGTATCTTATTTTTATTTTGATGAGTTTTTGCTCTTTTTTTCGATTATATCAAAGAAAATTGAATTGAAATAATTGACGAGCCCCAAGTTCCCTCTGTTGATTTAATCGCTTGATGAGATATCATGATTTCAAGAGGAATCTGATGGCGAGCTAAAAAATATGGATATTGATGGATCTTCTCATGAGATAATTACAATCCATTAACTCAATACGATTGTTATCAATCTTGAGATTGTTTACTTGTTTTTAATCTCGAGAGTATGTTTTCTAGAAACGATAACGATGATGCTTATTGATGATTTATGTTCCGTTCAAATACCTGAAATTTACAATATCTCTTAGATTTAAAAAGAAATAACAAATTAGTCCTTTCTCTAGCAAATAATCATACCAATAACGCTTGATGAGAAGGGGTTATCCTAACCCGTGAAATCCTCTCATGAGCAAATATTGGCTTTATGTGAGCCTGAGAGAATACAGGAGAAGCTACTCAAATCTATCAGTTGGAAAAAAACGGCATCCATCTTTGTTTTCAAGCATTTTCTTATGAGGGAACCTCAGGAAGATATGGTTGAATTAATTTAGCACGAAATCCTTTAAATATCGATCTTATAAAAGAAAGCCTAACAGAAATGGAAGATACTGGTTGTGAAGTAAAAATTATTATCCCACATCGATGAAGAGAGTATCGTTTACATCCAACACAAGAACAAAGAGATTTGGCATACGAAATAATCGATGCATGAGCAGATATCGTCCTATGAGGTCATTCTCATATTCCCTGATCATATGAGAAATATCATGATAAACCAATTTTTTATTCTTTCTGAAACTTTATATTTGATCAAGACTGGGGTAAAAAAGCTACAGAAGGAGGTTATGATTATATTTATGACTTCGAATTAAAAAGAAGAACAGTCCCTACCTATATCCCATTATTAGCAGGAATGAAGATTACAAAATATTGAACAGGAATAGCGATAAGCGAACCTGAATTTAAAATGGCTCGTGTTAATAAGGGATTATATTCAGAAATAGATGCAGAAACCTTTACAGGAATAATGAGTGAACTTGCTTTTTAATCGTTTAGGAACCCTTAATTAATGAAAAAAACTCTTATAGTATTTATTCTTATTTTCATCCAACTATGACGAACATGAGCTTATAGTAGTTTATCTGAAAGCCAACTTTTAGAAATTGATGAACAAATAAATTCAACCAACGATAAATCCTTAGCTGAAAAGAAAAAACTCTCTGATTATTTTTACTGATTAGCACAAAAAAACTTAGCAATTCGTAAAGCATTTCTCTCAATTAATACAAAAATTGATGGTATCTCATTAACAAAAAAAGATCAACAAACAATCGATTATAGAATCGCTGCACTAAAAACAATGAATAAAACAGCAAAAAATGAGATACTAGCAAAACTTAAACATGTTCAATATATAGCAGAGGAGCTATGAAGACTTTATGAAATAGAAAGTAGTCCATTATTTGAAGGATATTGAGTGGCACTTTCACCAACCCCAGTCTTTTCATTAGATTCAAATAACCCTGATATCAGTTATGTAATGTGATGAGAATGAACAACAGGTCTTCATTTAGACTCAACAAATCTTATTCGTGAGCTAACTGTAGTCTATCCACAATGAACCGTATTCTCTTTAATAAGGAAAGTAACAAAAGGAAAATATACTTATTATCAAGTTCGTACAAAAGAATTTGATGGAAAATCAAGCCCAACATATGATTATTACGTCGATTCAAGATTTATCGAGGTCTCAAAAACAAAACCCAAAGACAGAATCTCTCATCTCCCATCACGTGAACAGATCTTAAAAAACTTATACAGTGCATTAGGTTCTGCTTATGTTCGATGAGGTTCATGGTATCAAGGGATCCCAGAAATGAGTCTCTATTTCCCATCAAGCTATACCTTAAACAAGTGAGAACAATCACAAAAAACCTTAAAGGGAGTAGATTGTTCATGACTTCTATATCAAGCAACAGATGGATATACGCCAAGAACTTCATATTGATTAGTCGGGTATTGAGAAGCTATCGATATTTCATGAAATACTGTAAATCAGATCATCCAAAAACTAAAACCATTAGATTTAATTGTTCGAGGCTGACACGTAATTATTGTCTATGATAATACCTATGTTATCGAGAGCAGACGAAAGAATAACTTTAAATGAGGAGTAATGTTAACAAAAATCAAAGATAGACTTAACGAAATCTTTGAAACAAGAAAACCTGTCAATAACCGATACGGTTCATCACTTCCAGCAGCAGAAAAATTTGTGGTAAGAAGACGATATTAGTCATTATTCTTTTTTTGCTCCCTTCCCCAAACAAGTCCGTAAAGAAGCATAAAAGGATAAACAATCATCCTATCAACAAAACTATGGAGTACTAATCCCTCAATACCTAATCAAAGAAGTCATAATCAAAAAGCGAAAATAATATAGAGTTGAGAGAGCTTTTTTTGATCAGCTTTTTTTCCTTTTTTCTGTTCTTCAAGTAATTCACGTCCAACTTTTAATCCACTCCATATAAGCCAAATAAAACAAGCTAACCAAGGGATAAGTCATAGAAATCAATATTCCATAAATACTTGTACATATTGGTTCTCTGGATTATATCCATAGGTTGTAATTTCATATTTGGTATTAATTTCCTTAATGATATCACATCTATCATTACCCTCAGCATTATAACAAAGTTGATGTGACGCAGGTCAAGAATATCAAGCTCACCATCATGCAAATGGCTTAGATAATCATAGTTTTACTCCCTCTGTTAGGAGCACGATATGTCAGGTATTAGAGTGTGTCCTCATAAAAATTCCTCTAAAAACCCATAATCAACAAAGACAAATAATAAACGCAGGAATTCATCAATAAATGACAATCTTTTTTACATATTTCCAATAAACCAATAGAAGAATTATGATGGTTTCAAGAAGCCACACCCCCATTGCAGCCCTAGAAAGGGTTGATACAATAAGCGCTCAAAAAGCAATCGTCCAAAGAATTTGATATTTTCTTGTCTGTTTTCTTAGATATCAAAACGCGAATATTGGCCAGAACGCGATAAGAAAAAATCAAAAACTAATAGGTCTTTCAAATAAGAATTGATTTCTAACAAGTCATCTATTAATTTCAGTGTAATAAACAGCAGGAGGATTCCCTCAAATAGTTCCTTCAAAAGAGGTCCTAGAATATCCGAATAATCTCAATGTTCAAGGAACAAGATAAAGCATTAACCACCAAAAAATTCCTCAATATATGCTAAATTTTAAAATATTCTGATATCGAGCATCAAATTTAATATCTTTTAATGGCGTATACCAAACAAGTCATACTCCAATAAGAAAAATAAGAAATCCTAAAAGATCATATTTAACAGACATAACAAAGGTTCCTAATCCAACTCTTTGAACAAGTACTGCTAAAATAAAGGCTATGATGCAAGCAGCTAAAAAGAAAATAACAAATTTAAAAATTGGATTATTACGTAAATGGCTATAGAAAGCATTTCGTCATTGTGTTTGTATTTTACTTCGGATACCGGCTCAAATAATAAGCATAAAAATTAAGATAATAATCTCTTTCCAAAGCCGAATAAAAGTCCAAATTCAACCATCCCATCAGAGCCTATAAGTAACAAAGGTCTGAAGAAAAAATTGAATTAATAATCCGATAAAAAATATTTTAATAAGCCATTCTATAATGCTAGGAAGCTGCTTTTTCATTTTTTAAAGAAAGCTAAATAAATTGTTACTTATTTAATTATTTTAAGCTAAATTAAAACCCATTTTGCATAACATTAGAAAGAATCCATTCATTTAAAGATCAATCTTTATTGAATAATCCATAAGGATATGAATTATCCTTTCCTCGTTTTTTGAGTCTTCTAAAAACATCTTCTGGAACAAGGATAGCACAATGTTTTTCTCATCCCCCTTCTCAATCTTCATTTCAACCCTCATGATAAGTAATTCATTGAGTAAGCGTGGTTAAAACATCTTCTGTTTCTAATGGTTCTTCTTGATTTAAAGAAGCAATATGCATCGAAATCTCAGCTCACTTATTCCAAGAATTATCAGTAAGTGATATTCATTTTTTAAGGTTCGTAGTATTCGTTGAAAGCGCATAAATCTTAAGATGAGGATTGTTTTTCTTTAATTTATTAACCATTTTTATGCTTGAAACATTAGATCCCCAAGATTCATCAGGAAGATATATTTTTGGAATCTTTTCTCATTTATCATTTTCTCAATATACAACAACATCTCTTGTTCCACTAGGAGAACAAAAATAAACCATTCATTCTCATCACTCTTTTAAATCTTTCATAATTTGTGAAATAGCTCATTTTTGTTGAAGAGAAATAAGCGGTTTAGCCTCAGGGATATTGTTTCCTGCAGGGTGGGTGATAACAACATTAGATAAAGTATTTAAGGTAGTATTTTGAACCTGATGAACATTTAAAAGTGGTCAAATAATTGTTGTAAAATAATGATTCACATCTTTAATTCCAAGCTCCTCAGCTTTTTTCATAAACTTCAAGATAGCGAGTGGAATATTAGCAAAAGTATCATGATTTAAAATAATGAAGTTCTTTTCTCATTTTTCTAATCAAAGAAGAATATCTTCAATCATTTTTTCTTCCTCAGCTGGCATTTCTAGAAGATGAGGCTCATAATATTTTTCTATAATATCTTGAACTCATGTTCAAAAAACATTTTTTGCAAGTGTATTAATTTTTCTTCCATATTTTGTTATGGGTTTCTCAAGTACTCAAAAATTTTTCCATTTTCAAAAATCTAATCGTTCTTGTTTTATTTCTCATGGATAATGGAGTCTTAAATCATTTATTTTATTCCCATCCTTAATATGAGTATTCCAGAAATTTCTATTATAAATATAAAGAAGTATTGTTTCTAAAGCTTCAGGATCATTAAGAAGTTCTTCTACTAATTCTTCTTTTTTTTCTTCATCATGTTTAGCTTCAAAAAATTTATTAGTAGAAATATGATTTTTAGCATTTAATACAGAAAAAAGTTGTTCTCAAATTCATGAAGTGATATCTTCTTGAAGCATATGAGGGAAGCTATCAACTAATTCTGAAATCTGTTGTTTACTATAAAGCTTGCTAAGTCATAATCTTTTTCAAGAAGGCTGAGAATGAGAAAAAAGATCAGCAATCTTATCTGCGATACCAGCTATTCAAGGATGTTTTATTTGAGAGTGTTCTTCGTTTAAAGATTTTTCCATTAAAAAAAGTAAATAATAAAGAATTTTGTATTTACTTTTTTATTTGTTACGAAATAAAGGTAGTGATTTATCATACCTTGTCAAGTCTTAATTTTATAGTAAAAATTATAATCCAAAGTGCACCACTAATCATTTAAATAGAAAATTTATAATTTAAGATGCACCACTAATTCTTGAAAACAAATTACTAAACATAGCGTTAAAATACGAAAACATATCTTTTTTGAGTAAGGCTAATTAAAAACTATTCAAAAATAAAAAAGATAAAGCTTCATAAAATGAAGAAATAATTTACATATTTTTCAAAAAAGTCAATCTCAAATCTTAGCAGATGCTAGACTAAATTGCAATTTTTCATGGAGGGGGATAAAATTTAACTAGGGACCTTATTCCTATACTTATTTAAGTTATAAAGGGATAAAAGAAGTCTCTAAGCTTTAATACAAAAGCTTCAATATATTTCTTTTACTAAATAGAGATAAAAGTATGTTAAGACAAGTGATTTGAACAATCACCTTATGAATGTTAGTAATAAGTAATGTATTAACTCCAGTAAGCTATGCAATGGAGAGAGTTTTTGATAATGAAGAAAATATAACAGTAGCAAACAATAAAAACATAGGATGAGAAACTATAGACAATAACTCAGATAATTCAGGTGCTGAAAAATCTGGGGGGGGGGTGATAAATAATTTTTTAAACGAGACCGAAGAAGGATCAGAAACCGAAACGGGGATTTTTGACAAAATCCTATCTTATTTTGACTTTTCAAAAATAGAGAATCTAAAGACACAATCAACAGTTTATGTAGAATCAGATGATGAAACAACAGCTGTAAGGAGTGGATTAACAAAGAGTAAAAGCTTATCAACGTCGTCAATTGATGGTGAATATAAAATAACATATGATAATCAATGAGCTGATAATCCCTGAACACAGTATAGTCGATTCTTATATCAACAAACTAGATCAGTTAATGGGTTGACTGTGTATTTTTGGTTAGATGAAGCATTAACACAACTTACATCTAATGGATATTATATTTCTATCCCAAGTAAGGCGTGATTTGAATTTAAATGATATTATACAGAAAAAAATTGACAAGGAACACAACATGTTGATAAAAACTGAGGCCATGTTAATAATGTCTGGATGTATGCAAACTATGATTTGACACTATATGCATACTGGGAAAAATTATCAAATTGGTCAGAGGTTGTTTGTGAGGATTGGTTTATTGATGCATCAAATAATAAAGTAAATTTGTTGTGATCTTCAAGTAAATATTATGAAAATTGAACAACAGCAAAATGAAGTGATTGGTGAACTACTACAAGTAATGGAACATGAGGTCCTTATTACAGTTACTATAATTATACAGCATATACAACAACAACCGTTGCTTCAAATTCTACAAATAAAGTATATAGATATTTCAAAGGATATACGAATATAATGCTAGTTGATCCTTCCGGAGTAGAGCATCGAACTGATGCTGATTTGTGAACTTTTGATGTTTCTTATAATTGATGAACGTATTATACCAATCTTACAAATGAAAAATCGGTTTTCCTGGCATCATGAGAAACAATAAGTATAAAAAATATAAATTTGACAGATTGATATTATATAGAGTCTATAATTGCTAATGATACTTGGTCGAATTGTAGTTCTTGAACTCCGCTATCAGTAAATAGTAATATATATAATTTTTCTGTTAAAACATGATGATGAGTCATATGTATAAAAACAAAACAACCTACAAAGTGAAAAATTATATATGATAATCAATGAGCAACAGAAGCGGGAACTACATATTCTCGGTATTTATACAATACACTAAAAGTATCATGAGTTTATTATTGGTTAGACGAAAATTTAACTCAAGCTATGAACAGATGATGGTATATAACGATCCCTAAGAAGACAGGGTATCAATTTATGTGATATTTTACCTGAAAAAATTGACAGTGAACTCAATATGTGGATTCTGTTGGTGAGCATATAAACAATGTATGGAGTCATATTGAATGATGAGTGACACTATATGCGTATTGGATCCAAACAACACTTACCGTGGATTTTAATAGTAATTGATGAAGCTCAATATCATCACAAACAATACCATATGGAAATTCAATACCAAAGACAACGGTTTCAGAAAGTGTAAGCTTAGCAACATATACAGATAATATGGATCAATTAGATGTTGTGAGAATCCCATGAGCAAGTAGTTTAAATGTTGAATTAACATACCAAACAGAATCAACATCATATGATTGGGTATGCCTTTGGGCATGAAACCATTCAGATTATTATGCCAAAAATTGTACATCAAAGATCTGATGAACAACAAAGACAACAACTACTAAAACAATTAGTGACGACACTGTGACGATTGGATTTAGAACAGATGGTAGTGTTCATAATTATTATTGATATTCAGCGACAATATCTGCGACAGCATATCCACAACCAGCAAGGGCAAATAGTGTTTTTGAATGATGGTATACAAATAGTTCTTTAACAAGCGCATATAATTGATGAGCAATAACGGCAAATACAACATTATATGCAAAATGGAGTTGTAAGCCATGATACACGGTAAGTTGAAATAGTTGTGTAGCTAATACATATACAATAACATATAATACCAATTGATGAACAACGCCAAGTAAAACAACATGTAAACCAACAGATTCTGCGTTTACATTAGCTAATTCAACAAGGGCAAATAGTACATTTTGAGGGTGGAGTTGATGATATTGATATACTACTATACCACAATGATCATGCATAAGAAATATGACATTTACTGCGAGTTGGAGTTGTAATGCATGATATAAAGCAAGTTGAAATAGTTGTATAGAAGACACATATACGATAAGTTATACGTTAAATTGATGAAGTGTAAGTAATAATACAACATGTAAAATAAGTTCAAATTTCACATTAAATAATCCTACAAGGGCAAATTCAACATTTTTGTGATGGACATGAAGTAATTGAATGACCCCACAAACATCATTAGTAGTTTCAGCTTGTACATCAGCGAGAACATATACAGCAAATTGGAGCTGTAATACATGATACGAACCAAGTTGAAATTCGTGTGTAGTAAGTAATTACACAATTTCTTATGATTTAGCATGATGAACAGCCTCAACATCAAATCCAACATCATACAATATAGAAACTTCAACCTTTACATTAAACAATCCAACAAGGACATGATACATTTTCAAATGACGAACATGAAGTAATTGAACAACAGCTCAAACCTCAGTATCAATAGCAAAATGAAGTACGTGAAATAAATCATACACAGCAAACCGAGAACCAATAACGTATAGTATTTCATATACTCTCAACTGATGAACAGTTTCAACATCAAATCCAACTACATATAACATAGAAACTACAACATTTACACTAAACAATCCAACTAGAGCAAACTCAACATTCCTATGACGAACATGAACAAATATAACAACATATCAAACATCAGTATCAATAGCAAAATGAAGCTATTGAAATAAATCATATACAGCCAACCGAAGCTGTAACAGATGATATCATGCAAGTTGAAATTCTTGTGTAGCAAACACCTACACCATCTCCTACAACGCAAACTGATGAAACTGAGCACCATGAAATCAAACAGCAACTTACGACACCACTTTTACAATGTCTTCAACAAGACCAACAAAACAATGATATACTTTCACTTCATGGTCAACAAAATCAAATAACACCGATGATTGATATTGACGAACAAACCGAAATACAACCCGAAATAGAATAGCTTGAGAGAACTGAATCCAATCTGACAACACTCTTTCTCTCTACGCAAATCGAACTCCAAACATCTACTACGTAAGATTCAACTGAAACTGAAGCACAGCCTGAACAATGTCAAATCAAAAGTTCACCTATGATGTATCTCAAGCTCTAACAGATAATGCCTTTACAAGAACTTGTTACACTTATCAATGATGGTGAAATGATTCAACATCAACAACAGTATCATATACTAACAAACAATCTGTAAAAAATCTAACCGCAACCAGCTGACAAATAGTAGACCTCTACGCTATCTGGCAACTAAAATCAGCAATTTTCACATTCAATCCATGATCTCACTGACAATTAAGTTGAAAAACAACAACTCCAACAGTTAA
>JAFTEM010000014.1 GCA_017453665.1 bacterium
GGATGATGTACTCCATCAAGCAAATGTCTTTCAACTGTTTGTACATGAGTTTGCACTTAATGCTGTTGCTACTCAATTTGTTATTGTTTGATTTGACATAGTTCACACTCATCCGTTACAACTATATTTCACTGTATAGGTCGTTGAAACTGGCCCTTCAGTAGTTCATTCTCCATTACCCGCTGTCTCATTAGGATCACAACTTTCAGCAAAATCTATATCAAAACAATAAGGGAACCCATTTTTAGCACAATGATTACAATCTCTACGATACGCAGAACATTCTAATTCTTCTTCTGCATGTCATATATCAGTAGTACATTTCCAATAAACAGTCTTTCACAAATCTGGGAATAGAAAATTTGAAGGATTTGAAATCATAGCCAATGCTTGCTCTCTTATATCACTAAACTCACTACCATTTTGTTGTTTTATTTTTGTAACAGTCCCTGTCTCACAAAAAGATACCATATCTCTACCAGCAAAATCAGAATCATTAACATAATACTTCTTAGCATTCTGTCCACATTTTGCAGGAGTAACCTTTCTATAGGCATTACATTGAGTATCTACACTTCAAGTTAATCATGGACAAACCCAAGAAACAGTTTCTCATGGATCAGGAAATTTAACCTCTCAAGTATGATGTGAAGTTATTGTTCAAATTTCAGGAGTTGATCCATCTTTACAAAAATCAGTTCAAGGTCTCCAATCTGTTTCTGAAAATTGATAAATTGTTTCAAGTCATGAAAGATTATCTCAAGTTCATTGAGTACCACGAGTTCAACAAATAGCTGTTCAATCAACTTTTTGAGGAGTTCATCCCTCTGTATTTTTACAAGCCACATCACAATAAGGCTGACTAGAAATAGCCTTACTAGTCGCTGTACTAGTTCAACTATACACACAAGCACAAAGACAAGAAATAGTTCCTCATTGTTTTATTTCTCCATTAGTATAATATAACGCTCATATTGTATTATTATTACACTGTCCACTACCTAACAGAACTCAACCATGAACTGTTAATTTAACTGTATCTCTCTTTGCATCTGTACTAGGAATCATCTTATCTCATCAAATAACCAATCAACCATTAGCTCTAATAAGCATAGAATCTTGAAGACTTCATGTCAAAAGAGAATTTGGATACGCATCAAAAATAAACATTCCTCAACTTACAACTGCAACATTACTTCCAAATACTACAGAATTGGCTCATCATGGTAATATTCTTATTGAAGATCAAGCAAATCAAAGAGAATTTAATCAAGAAATAGAAGAATTATTAATTCAAAGGGCAACCCCATTTTCAAGAAATGAAGTTACTCCAGATGATGCCAAAATTACGCTATTTTTTGCATCTGAAGTATTTCAAACTCATCATACGATTACTGATGCTTCAGCTCCTGATTTTACTATATTCTTTTCTCATCACACAACCAATGAGGTTGTATCATTTTGCAAATTTTTATTTCATGTTCATCCAATAACAGATGATATATCTCAAGTAATTGTATTTATTTGCACCACACCTGTCCCTTTTACATTACCAATCAACAATACAGGCTTATTCTTTCAAGCATTCACTAACCCTCCCTTCTGAAAATTACCAGTAGAGGCATTCAAATTAATTTGTTGAATCCTTTGTTGTGAAACAAACCTTGTTGGATCAATAATAATCTGAGGTGCAGCATAAATAAGCCCTCAAGCAAGAAGACAAACTCAACTCAACGTCATAAGCAATTTTCTTGTTACAAATTTTTGCATTTTGTTTTATAGAAGCTAAACATAGTAAAAGTTCTTATGCTTAATTATATCAATATTTCAAATTAATGCAATTTTTTAGGAAAATTTCTACCCTTTTCTCCTCTCTTTTTAACAAAACCTTAAGGATTTTTATAACCATGATTTTCTGCAAAATGGATATACGATTCTTCTAAACTCTTATCTAATATTGCTAATTCTGAAGCTAATTGCATAGCCGACTGAGAGAACACCTCCTCATTATCTTTATAAAAACGAGAAACTTGCCCAGTATAATCGACTAAAATTTCAATCACAGGCCATTCATATGTCATAAAAACAGCTCTCATTCAAGAAATATAATTTACCACAGCATCTCTTAATTCATTATCATCATTCCATCAAGAAATATTTTCTGCCTGAGATTCTAAAGACGACAAATCCTCTAAGGTTCAAGTAAATAAAAGTATTAAATTAGAACCATCATAATTTTTTTCCAATCCTTCATAATAATTTTTCAAAGCATCTACAGATGCTTCTTGAAAAGAAATTAAGGTATTATTATACTCCTCTATTCCCATATTTGTTCAAGAACTTCAACATCAAACAAGGAAGAAGAATAAGAATAAAATAAGTATTTTTTTCATTACTTTTTATTTTTATAAAATAGCACTACAAAAAAACATAGCAATATAATCGATACTTTCAAGAGAAAATTTAAAAAAAAGTACGCAAGCACTATAAAATCATACACTTTTCTAACCTTAAAAAAATTTCCGAAAATTTCTTGATTTTTTATTTTGAATTCTCATACTATCTTTGCAGAAAAGCAAATCCTCTCACGGATTTTTTTTAGTAGTACTAGTAGATAAAAACATTATGCAAGCACAAGAAATCGAACAAGTAAAAAACATCTTAAATAATATTGAAACAAATCAAAAGAAAATCCCTTATTTATCAGACCTTAAAAAACATCCTGTATTTTGAGGAGTTTTTTCTTCATTAACAAAAGATGAAGAACAAGAGGTAAATAATATCATCACAGAATATATTAACGAAAAATTGGAAAGTATTAAAAAAACAAAAGGATGACAACTTTTTGCAAGATTCGCTGAAGCAAATACTGATCTTTTTCGAAATTTTCGTAACGCAAACGATACTGATTATACTGATTCAAACTTCCAATCACTATGAAAACAAGTAGAAACAGAAATGTTTAAACTAGAATGAATCCTAACAGAAAAAATGCTAAAACAAGAAAAAGGACTAGATAAAGTTGTAGACTCATTCTACAACATAGTATACCTCTTTTTCCCAAAATTCAATGAAATTGAATAAAAAACCTCATAAATAAATTTTAATTTTCATCGCCTCATGTTTAACTTAAAATCTAATTATCAACCAGCATGAGATCAACCAAAAGCAATTAACCAAATTGCCGAAGCTTTTGAAGAATGAAAAAATAAAATCACACTTCTTTGAGCAACCTGAACCTGAAAAACATTCACAATAGCAAACATTATCCAAAAAGTACAAAAACCAACACTCGTTATCTCCCATAACAAAACCCTAGCTGCTCAACTAGCAACAGAATTCAAAGCTTTCTTTCCAGAAAATGCTGTACATTATTTCATCTCATATTTTGATTATTACCAACCAGAAAGTTATCTTCCAAGTTCTTGAACCTATATCGAAAAAGAAGCTACTGTAAACCAAGAAATAGAGATGTATAGACTTGCAACCATGGCCTCATTACTAAGTAGAAAAGATGTCATTGTAGTAGCATCAGCATCCTCTCTATACGGACTCTGACAAAGTAGATTCTTTGAGGAAAATTGTCTTCAACTTTACGTATGAAAAAAATACGATTTCAATGAGATCAAAAGACAACTTCTTCATATGCAATACAAACCAATCCACTGAAAAATCGAAAGTTGAATGTTTGAAATGAAATGAGATATATTAGATATTTTTTCATCTACCGAAAAATTTCTTTACCGTTGTTTTTTTGATGAAGATACCCTAGAAAGAATAGAACAAAGAGATGCGTTAACATATGAACTAAAAGGCCCCGTTCAAAAAGCAATGCTTTGGCCTGCAACACAATATCTCCAAGATCTTTCCGACTTAGAAGTTATTTTATGAGAAATAAACGCAGAAAAAGAACTTCGTGTAAAAGAATTCGAAAAACTAGGAATGCTTGTTGAAGCAGAAAGAATAAAGAAAAGAGTTGAATATGATATAAGAATGATAAGAGAAACGGGATTTGTAAACGGAATTGAAAATTATTCCCTTTATTTTGACCAAAGGCTTCCTTGAGAACCACCTAATACAATTTTTGATTATTTCCCAGAAGATTTCTTACTTGTAATTGATGAATCTCATATGACAATTCCTCAATTAAGAGCAATGGCTCAATGAGATAGAGCAAGAAAAAATAATCTTATTCGCTATGGATTCCGCCTTCCTTCCGCTATTGATCACAGACCATTAAGATTTGAAGAACTTGAAGCCACACTAAAACGAAAAGACCTTAACGAAATAAAACTTGACGAAGCTGCAGCCGATTTAGACTTAGTATCAGAAGTTCATAAAGAAGTCGTAGAAAAGAACGCTAAAGCAAAAACAAATGCTACAAACGAAGCTGATATCAAAAACTCACTAATTAACCACGAAGCAAGAAAGAATAACCAACAAGAAACACTTTCTCATAAAATAAAAAAAGATGTAAAATCTATCTTTCTTTCTGCAACCCCTGCTGAATATGAAATAGAACTTTCTGATAAAATCGTAGAACAAATCATAAGACCAACATGATTACTTGACCCTGTAACTTTCGTCTATCCAAAATCATGAAATTATGAAATACTCCTCGATTCAATTCCAAAACTCCTAAAAAAGAAAAATCATCTAAATGATTTTCTTGAAACAAATGATAAAAAAGATGAACAAGAACACAAACTAGACTTAGAAGAAATCTTCTGAAACGAAGAACAAACAATACAAGATCAAACTACAAAAGAAAATATTAAAAGCAAAAAATCTGAATAAGAAAAAGTTATTCAGACCTAAGCTTTATAATATATCAAAAGTTAATTAACTATTTTTCCCTTATCTCAATGCTACTTGAGAAGTAATTGGATGTGGTAATGAAGCACATTCCACTTCAACTTCTGTTGATTCAGCATCAATTACTAAGAATGTCATTACTGCAGCATAAACAACAACTCCAAAAAATACAACATCTCTAATAATTTTTTGAGTAGTTGATCTTTCAGATTCTGGCTTATGAAGACCTACTTTTTTTGCAGCACTCTTAATTTTTGTAACTGTTTTTTTCATGTTTATGTTTAAAAAGGAATAAAGTTGATGTAATTATTATATTGTCCATTTCTTTTCTTGTCAATTTTTATTAAAGTTTTTTCCTAAAAAAGAAAAAAAGGCCAAATAAATTGGCCTATTACTTCTCATATTCAAAGGAACTCAAAGCTACTCTTGTAAAAAATGATTAAATGATTTCACCATTCACTTAGGCAATCAAAAACTCTTTTCAACAATAGGAACCATAAATTCTGATGGCGTTAAATGAAGATGTATTTGTTTTTTCAATTGTTTAACCAATAATGATAACGAAAAATATTTCCCGGCAACCAATAACAACTTTAAAGGATTTTTTGTATGCGCCAAATGAATATAATGTCTAAACGTTAATATTTCTAATTCTTTTGTATCTCAAAGCGCATGAGGATAGGGAGTAAAATATCAAAAATCATGATACATCATCCATTTCTTTGTCTTCATATTCCTCGTCATCCATAAAGGCATCCATCCCATCCAACGAATCATACTATGATACCATATAAGATCCGGTTTTTCTTTCTTAACAAACCTTAAAAATCTTATCGCCTCAAAGAAATTAAAACATCCTAACCCTATTCCTATAAATTTCTTCCATTTTCAAGCTCTCCCTTTAGGACAAACATTTCAAAAAAGAACAACTTCATATCACTTTTCTTCTAATAACGATTTTACATCATGAATATAAGTTTCTATTCCTCAAATCTTATTGATAAAATCACTAACCATCACAATCTTCTTAAGCTTAAAATCAAAACTCAAAGATTGAAAATGTTCAAACCACTTTTCCTTTGTATATTTTTCTGCAACTTGTTTTGAATGAAGGGCCAAAGCCTCATAAAAACTTTTATTCTGAGTACGTTTCTCTTCTTCTAACTTTAATAACATTTCGGAGAATCTAGAGAAATCACTACTTCCTTTACATTGATTAATATCATATTCATTATTTATAAAAGGAATTAATCCTCATTTCTTAAATCCAACAACCGGAATCCCTCGTTTTAAAACATTAATAGCACTTAAACCAAATGTCTCCAAAAATCTTGATGGCATTAAACAATAATCAATATTTTTTAAGTATCTCTCAACTTCTGATAAAGGTTTCCAACCAAAATAATGAATCTGTTTAAAACGATTTGATAATTCCAAAACTCCTTCTTCATAACTTCAAGTTCAAAAAATATAGATTTCAAAAGGAAGCTCTTTATTCGGATATTGATTAATAAAATCAAAAATAAGATCAAATCCCTTCTCTGTTTCTAATCTTCCCAAAAAAAGTAATCATAATTTTTCTTTCATAATTTCTGAAAAAACTAAAAACTATTTCAATCTATTTCTTTTTTTCATCAAAGAAAAGTTCAAATACTACCAAGAGAATAACTGCTATTGTTAAATAACAATCAGCCAGATTAAATACAGGAAAACTTCCTATACTAATAAAATCTCTTACCCCTCCTAAAAATATTCTATCAAACAAATTCCCCAAAGTCCCCGCTAATAAAAAGACAAACACCGATGTCCTTAAATATTTTCTCTTCCAAAGCAAAAAGAAAAGGACAAGTCAAAGCAAAGAAAAAATAATAACAACATAACGATTCGCTGAGATACCCCAAGAAATCCCATGATTAATCACAGGCTCAAATAGCCGTAAATTCTGTCAAATTCAAAGATCACAAAAAAGATATTTCGATAACCAATCAAATCCAAGTAATCATAGAACAAGTAAACAGATTATTCGATACTTCATTTAAACAACTAAAGTAAACTACATACTTTCAGGAGTTTCAATTCCTAAAAGAATTAATGCATTTTTAAGAGCTTGCTGTAATGCCTGTAAAAGCACTAAACGAGCACAACTAAGCTCTTTATTATTTTCATCATAAATTTTTGATTGATGATAATAACTTGAGAATTGTTTAGCTAGATTAAGAGCGAACCTTGCAATAACATTTGGCTTATATTCTTCTGCACTCCTTTGAACAAGCTCTGGGAAACTAGCTAAAAGCAAAAGAAGATTTTTTTCTGCATCAGTCTCTAACAAAGAAAAATCAACATTAGAAGTCACTACACCAGCTTTCTTAAAAATTGAACACATTCTAGCATACATATATTGAAGATAAGGACCTGTTTCTCATTCAAAAGATAATGCTTGTTGTTTATCAAAAAGAATTCCTTTTTCTGAATCTTGTAATAACATACCGAACTTCATAGCAGCGAAAGCAACATCTCTAGCAATTTTCTCTTTTTGTTCTTCTGGCAAATCACGAGTTGCTACCATACTTCTTGATTTCTCCAACAAATCATCACGAAAATCTTCATACAACACAACATTCCCTGCACGTGAAGACATTTTTGCATCCACTAAATCAACTAACGCATAAGAAACATGCTTTAACTTATCATAATCAAATCCTATAAGTTCTAAAGTCTTAAAAAGTTGCTGAAAATGATGCTCTTGCTCAAGACCAACAACATATAATGATTTATCATATTCAGGGAAATCCTGTTGCTTCTGATAAGCTAATGCAATATCTTTAGTTGAATACAAGGAAGCACCTGTAGATTTTAATAATAAGAAAACTCATAAATCATATTCTTCCAAATCCATAACAACAGCTCATTGAGATTTTTTTGCAATTCACTTTTCTAACAATTCGTTTACTATTTTTATCCCAGGTTTTTCAACATCACTTTCATAATACCATTTATCAAGATTATCTGTTCCAAGTTCTGAAAAAATATGCTTCATATCTTCTAAACAAAGTTCTCTTGTTTGTCTCCACAAAGCCACAAGTTTTTCATCTCAATCTTCCAAAGCTTTTTGCAAACTTTCAATTTGAGGCTTATAGGTATCTGGGTCCTCTTCTATCTTTCTTGTAGCAAGAGTATAAAGATTTCCTACCCATTTGGTAAAATTCGTGGTTGGAAATACTTCATTAGAAAAATTTGTATAATACCAAAGCCATTTAGCAACATGCGCTCAAATATCTCAAGGATAACATGTCTTAATTACTTTATTTCAAGCAAATGCTAACACTCTAGAAATACTTTCAGAAAGTAAAAAATTCCTTACATGTCATATATGAATTGACTTATGAGTATTAGGAGCCCATCATTCTAAAAGAATCGTTTTTCATGTAGCTACACCTCTTCAAAAATTCTCCTTTTCTTCTAAAACTTTTCCTATAACTTGTCTTGCTATATATACAGTATCAACATGAGCATTTAAATAAGGTCAAACAGCTTGAAAAGAAGAAAATCATTCAACCGTCCTTTCTTTTAAAAAGCTTTCAATCTCTTGAGCTATAAGATTAGGAGCTTTTTGCATTTGTTTCGAAAATTGAAAACAAGGAAAGGCAAAATCTCAAGGGACATTTTCAGGAGCAAGTTGAATAAGTCCCAAAATATCACCTGATCAAACCTTAAAAAAAGAAGCTATTATTTCAGCAAATTTTGATTTATAAGTTTCTATCATCATAAAAAAACGAAAAATAAATTTTTAATATTATTTACACAATAAACTATAAGAATATCCAACACAAATACAAACCCTTTGCTCCTAGTTTTGAGCAAAATAAAACCTCTGTATACAGATAAAAGCATCAATACACAGAGGCAATAACATAAAATTTTCTTATCACTTAAAGAACATTACGCCATTTTTCTTTTTACAGCAATTTTACCATCATGTCCTATTTGAGAAATTACAACATTTATTTCATCTCAGATCTTAAAATGTTTTTCTAATCAGTCAGGATATCTCTGTCCTAAATTAGAGACATGGCATAATCCTTGTTTTCCTTTAGGTAATTGAACAAAAAGTCCATAATTTTCAACTCTTAACACCTTAGCATTAAAAGATTGTCCTACCTCCAAATCAGTTGCAATTTCCAAAATAATAGATTTAGCTTTTTCAATTATTTCTTGTCTTGGATGAGTTAAGAAACAAGTTCCATCATCTTCAAAATCAATCTTAACATTATCACATTCTTCAATAATCTTATCAATGGTTTCTCCTCATTTACCAATAACTTCTTTAATTTTGTCTTGATCAATCTTAAAGACATGAATCTTTGGAGCATATTCTTTAACTCCATTTCTAGGAGCAGGAATTGTTTCTAACATAAATCCCATAATTTCTTTATATCCTTCACAAGCTCTATCAATAGTTTCATGTACAATATTTAATGGCAATCCTTTTAATTTTGTATCTAACTGAATAGCCGTAATACCATCTTTACTACCAGCTACTTTAAAATCCATATCTCCTGTAAAATCTTCTGTTGCAATAAGATCATTTAATACCAAATGTTTTGTAATATTTCCATCTTCATCGCTCTCTGTCATAAGCCCCATAGCAATACCAGCAATTGGTTTCTTGATAGGAACTCCTGCATCCATAAGAGCTAAAGTAGAACCACAAACAGAACCCATACTAGTTGAACCTCCAGATCCTAAACATTCAGATACAACTCTAATTGAATAAGGGAATTCTTCTTTTGAAGGGATCATATTCTCCAATGCTTTTTCTGCCAATCTTCCATGACCAATCTCTCTTCTTCATGTTCCTCTTGTTGCCTTAGCTTCTCAAGTTGAAAAAGGAGGGAAATTATAATGATGGAAATATCTTCTTTGAACATCATTATGTTCCATATCATCAAGTACTAAATACTCTGTAGGTCCTCAAAGTGTTACTGTTGAAAGAACTTGAGTATCACCTCTTCGGAAAAGTCCAGAACCATGAACTCTTGGAAGGTTATTAATTTCACAATAAAGTGGTCTAATATCTTTTATCTCTCTATCATCAACTCTCTTTCCTGTTGAAAGAGTTCTTTCTCTAATAAAATGCTTAATATGATTAAATACTGCCATCTTAACTTTACTTTCTGTAAAGTCTTCAGCTTCTTCTGTTTCAGCCTTTTCTTCAGCCGCTTCAAGACATTCTTTCTCATATTGTGAGAATAAATCATTGAAAGGAACTTTAGTATTACCTGCCATAGCTTCAAGCTTTTCTTGGCTAATAATTCCTTCAACAAAGGCCATTGTTTTCTCTGTTGGCTTATTAAATACAACTTCTTTTTGTTCAATATCTAATGTCTTAAGAAATTCTAATTGAAGATCACATGCTTCATTAATAACTTTTTGTCCTAGCGTAAATGCTTCTTTCATCAAATCATCAGGGAATTCTAATCCTTCACATTCGATCATATTAATAGAATCTCTCTTTCCTGCAACAAGAAGATTTAATTGAGATTTTTCTAATTGATCATTACTAGGATTAATAACAAATTCTCCATCAATATATCCAATTTGAGCTGCACCTACAGGTCCATCAAATGGAAGTCCTGCGGCCATTATAGAAACAGAAGCTCCAATAATATCCATAACTCATAATCCTATAGTATGGTCTAATGCTAACGGAGTTACACTAATAACTACATCATTAATCATTCCTTTAGGGAACATAGGTCTTAATGCCCTATCAGTTAATCTAGCATAAAGAATAGCTTGATCTGAAGGTTTTCATTCTCTTCTTCTATAAACAGCCCCTCCTATTCTTCATGCAGCAGAAAAACTTTCTCTCATATCAATCATAAGAGGAAGAAAATCTGTTCATTCTCTAGGATTTTTTTCCATTACTGTAGAATAGAGAATAACATTTTCTCAAAATTGCATTCTAATACTAGCATCTGCTTGTACTGCAAGTTTACCCATTTCAAAGGAAATATCCCTTCCTTGCCATGTTGTCGATAAACGATCTGTTTTTACTTCTCTTTTTACAACCATCGTTTTTTCAAAAACAATATAAAAGTGTTTAAGTTTTCCCTTTTTTTAAACACTTCTCTGAGATAGATTAGATAAAAAAAGAATATATTTTTACTCTTTTTTGATTTAATCCACCTTCTCGTGAATAAAAAAGAGATTACTTTTAACGACAAAAGTATAATTTTTTCACAAACGTATGCAAACGAAAATTAAAATGATTTCACAAAAAAAGCGTCTTAATCAAATATAGATTTTTATCTTAACATACTTCTATTTGTACTCAAATACTTCTCAATTTATTAACAATATCAGCATATCCTCTAGCAATAATTTCTTCATTCATAATATAAGTATCATTTTCTGCCATAATTCCTGCCAATACCATTGCTCCTCACCCCCTCAAATCTGTACTTGAAACATATCCACCGTGAAGATCTGTTTTTCAAATCACAAGTGCTTCATGTGGGTTTAATATTTCAATTTTACCTCATAAATTTTCCAATTCATTTAAATATCAAAAACGTCATTCATATAAGGTTTCGAAAATCTTAGTAACTCCATCAAATTGTGTAGCCAATGCTCAAAAAATAGACTGCAAATCACTAGGGAATCAAGGGAATATCCTAATTTCAAGTTTCACTCCTCTATAATTTTTCTTATTATAAGAATTAACTTTTAACGTATGTTTATCAAGAATCTTAAAATCAATTCCTATTTTACTAGCAGTATTATACATAGCAGATAAATCATCAACATTAACATCCTTAATTATAAGTTCTGAATTTTCTGCTCATGCCCCAATTGCAAAATATGTTCCTGCCTCAATATAATCACTAATAATACTAAACTGTTCTTGTTTTATTTCTACTTTCTTTGGACGAATAGTTATTGTATGATCAATCCCTAAATGAACATCTCATCCTGCCGCATTCAAGAAATCTATTAAATTTTTCACATGAGGCTCTGTTGCTACTTGATAAATAGTAATCTCATAATCAACATCTTCTAAAAATGCCAAATATGTAATTAAAGCCTCTGTTGCTGTTACTGAAAATTCTTGAAGCATAATATTCCTTTTAGGCTTATTCACTACTCTAAAAGTCTTATATTCTCATTGTGTAATTTCTACCCCTGCCTTCATTAAAGCATCATCAAAAGTATCTAACGGCCTTTTCCCAATTTTACAACCTCAAGAACCAACAAATCTTACTTCTCCAAATTTCTTTAATCCAACTGGAATTAATAAAATTGAAGCCCTAAATTTAGTAGCAAGTTCTGAAGTTAAATCAAAATATCAATCAGAGCTTATTAGAGCCTCCTCAGCCAACTTTTCTATATTTAATACATCACTTATCTCTGGTTTATTTTTCAAAGTAATTTTATTATCTATCAAGTAATTTGCTGCAATAATAGGTAAAGCTGCATTCTTACTTCATGAAATTTCTACTTCTCCTTTTAAATTAGGAGAATATGAAAGCTTAAACATGGATTTTTATAATGATATTAAATACCAAAAGTATAGGATTGCATTAAATGCTTTCAAGTGATTTTTTATAGATTTTTATAGACAATCTTTTTTTATTACAATTCAAACAAATACCACTATAACAATGCCGTCTAAATAATAAGATATTTAAGTGACAACAAATATTTTAGGTGAAATAGGAAGTCTTATCAATAATAAACAAAAAAACATTTATAAAAACAATAATCCTAAACGGAATTCAAGAATTCATTCAATATATTAAAATCGAACATCCATTATAAACTCCAAACTTTATAACAAACATTTTCTTTAGGAGTCTGCATTCCCTCAGCAATATATCTTCTAAACCAAGTTCTCTGTTTCTTTGCCAAATGATGAGTATCCCTTTTAAGTAATTCTTCCATTTTATCATAATTATATTCTCATTGAAGATACCTGACTACCTCTTTATATCAAATTCCCTGCATAGATTGTAATGAAGGACTATACCCATCCTTAAGAAGCCCATCAACTTCTTCAATAAGTCAATTTTTAAACATTTCCTTTATCCTCGCGTTTATAAGTTGATTTGTGGTCTCTTTGTCCCTCCACAATCCAAGCATTAACAACGGATGTGCAACTGGTTGTTGAACATATCCCTCCGTTTTTGTTCTTCAAGTACCATAATAAATTTCTAAGGCCCTGATTATATATCTAACAGAATTCGGATGAAGTTTTTGTGCCTCAGCAGGATCAATTTTACTTAACTCATGATGGAGAATTCAAGGTGTATGGGCCTCTTTTTCTTCCAATTTTTTCCTCAACACATAATTAGGAGGGCACTCAGGCATAGAATAGTTCCTATAAATCGTATCTATATAAAGCCCCGTTCATCAAACAATAAAAGGATACTTTCCTCTCGTTAAAATATCTTCTATCTCTTTATCAGCATCATCTTTTCGTTCTCAAGCAGTATATGTCTCATCAGGATTAACAATATCTATCTGATAATGAGGAATTTTTTCTCTTATTTCTTGCGCAATCTTATCTGTTCCAATATCCATTTTTCTAAAAATTTGTCTACTATCGCTTGAAATAACTTCCATAGGAAAAAATTGAGAAAGTTCTACTGAAAGCCTAGATTTTCATGTAGCAGTCGCTCACCGAATAACAACTATTCAATCAGGATACTTCGTTTTAAATTCCTCTATTTGAAATTTAGCATCATCTAAAATTGCTGAAAAATCCATAGCTCAACAAAATATCTAAATTATTCTCCATCTTTTAATCTTAAATCAAGTTTCTCATTTTCTTCATTTTTAACGCTCACTTCAACTTCTCAAACAATACTCTTTTTCACCCACAATACCTTAAATGTCAAATAACGATTTTTTTCATTTTCATCTCAAGACTGAAGTGGTAATTGAAGTTCTTCTCAAGTAATTGGGAATCTTTCAAATGAACTAGTAATAAGATAACTTAAGGTCTCTGATTCAAATTCATCATCAAGTCATAAATCTTCAAACTGGATTCCTAGAACATCTAGAACTTCATCCATTCTTACATATGACTGACATATTAATTCTCTTCATGATTTTTCTCTTTGAATTGGTGCTATTTCTTCATCTGTTTCGTCCTGAATTTCTCAAAACACTTCTTCAATAATATCTTCTAAGCTCACGATTCCCTCAACTCCTCAATATTCATCTACAATAACCGCGATATGTTTATGTGTCTTTTGAAATTTCTCTAATAATGTATCAATTGGTTGAGAACGCGGAATCTTTGAAATAGGACTTAATTTTAATTCTGAAATCAAAGTATCTCCGTTAACTTTTTTTCTAAATCTCAACAACTCTTTAATTGTCACAATTCTATCAATACTATCAATCGTTTCATGATAAACCGGAATACGAGAATAGTGTAAATCCGTCAATTCATCAATCGCCTCATCTAAAGTAATATCATCATCCAATGCTTTAATTTTCACTCTAGGTGTCATAATATCTTCAGCTGTTAATTCATCAAGTGCCAACAAACTTTTAATCTTTTTATCTTGATCATGATCAAAAATTCCAGATTGTTTAGAAAGGTCTATAAAAGCTTCCAAATCAGACTCACTTACAGCTGCTCTCTTTTTATCTTTTCTATTTAATCCTTTCATCAACCATTCGATCGCAACAATTAAAGGATAAAGAACCTTAACTAATCAAGTATAAAAAGGGGCAATAATAAGACTTATTTTTTCTGCATGAGTTGTTGCAAATGTTTTTGGCAAAATTTCTCAAAACAACAAAAGAAGAATTGTAACCACAATTGTTGAAATAGTTACAACTGTTCCTTGTTCATAATTCACCGCACTAGCAATTCCTAAAGAAATAACCGTTGCTAGCGAGGCTGTTGCTGTATTAACAATATTATTTCAGATAAGAATGGCAATAATCATTCTCTCTGGATTATGCTTTAATTTAGAAAGCGCTTTAGCTCAATTCTTTTTTTCTTTTACAAGCGCATTAACTTTATGTATTGGCACTGAAGTGAATGCTGTTTCACTTCAAGAAAAGAACATTGATAATAAAATGAGAATGAGAAATGATACTAGCGATAAGGGGTCCATATGAATAATAAAAACTAAAGTTAATGTGAGTATAGGAATGCACACATTGATTTCAAGAAAAAAAAGAAAAAAGGATTTCTCCCTTCTTCTCTATAAGATTAACGATAATTTTTTACTTTTTAATTATAGCTTCGATAGCTGCAAAAGTACCTTCTTCTTTATCATTAACAATAATATAAAGTTCATCTCAAGGCTTACCTGCATGAAAGCTTACAGCTGCTTGATTTAAGAAATATACTTTTCCATCTTCTGTATTAGCAGTAAATTTATTTTCATCAGTCTTAGACAAGATTGCTCTTAAATGTTTTCTCTCTGCTGGTTTAATAAGTTTAAACACCAATCTTCCTTCTGGTAAGATTTTTAATTTCATAACATCACCAGGAATAAGTTTTGATTTACTAGAATAATTCATTGGAACTGGATATTTCTTTTGATCTGCTCCCACCATATAGTATCCATCAAAGATTCCTTCAACAACTTCAGCATCTTCATCTTTATAAACTTTCAACTCTTCTGGCATAGAAGCTCTAGTTTCTTCAAGATAAGCAGCTAATGATTCAGGGTTCTCTGGATCAAAAGAAGTTAATTGTTCTAATGTTAATTTCACTCTCTTTAATTGCATTTCAGCATTTGCTAAAGAGTTCTGTGCAAATTGAAGAAGTTGTTGATAATTCTTCATTAACCCATCATTTGTTTTTGTTTTTGTCATTTTCTAAATAGTATAGTAATAAATAATAACATCATTATATTAATTTTTGTCAAGAATGCAAACCTTTCTTAAAAAATCGAATTAGGTAAATAATAACCTCTACTTTCTCAAGGCACTATAATTTTTATAAGTCTTTCTTCCATATTGAGATGATATCGGATGCATTCATGCATACACTTCATAAAGATCAACTCTTCCATTTTTATTAATATCATACTTATAATTTTTTGTTTTTTTAGCTGCATATTTCTTATCATTTCTCAATTGATACCACTCTTTTAGAAAGACAACTCAAGCTTTAGGCTTATTATGCATAATAGCAATAAGCTGTGTGAGATCAGACTTATTTTCTGCTTTTGAAATATCACCTACTGCCTTTTTTGATATTCCATCTGCATTTTTCAAAAGAGTTGAAAGATTATAGATTGCAAAAAGGAATGCAGCTCTATGATGTGATTTTCCCTTTAATTTACAAACACTTCATGGAATACGAAGAGATGGATTAACATACTGATTGATAATTGATGCTCATCTTTTTTCTTGAGGTGTATCATACAAGGCTAATGAAGTAAACTGATACTGACCAAAAGAAGTATAATCGTCAGAAACTGCAGGGAAATAAGAAAGATATTCCTCTCCAGCATTTTGTAATAAAAAATCCAAAAAATTCTTATTAAGTTCTCAGTCTTCTGATGGGAAGAACTCAGTCATACTATAAGAAGTAAGGACCTTTTCATCTATATTATTAGCAAGTTTTTTAAGAAGAGATAACTTCTCCTTATCTCAATGAAATAGTCCTTTCCCCAACTTCTCCCAATCTATTCCATCTCTCATCTCTTTAACAATATTTCCAATATTCTTTTCATATTGTTCTAGAGAAATAGGATGTACTTTCTCAAAATTAATTTTAGAGACAGTTTCTTTATAATGTTGACCAGCTACTTTAAATCACTTAGTATTTTTTCTAGAAAGTTTCTTTTCATAAAGATTCTTAATGGCCACATTTTTATTCCAAGTTCTCTTATTCCCCAAGCTAATTTTATCCCAAACTCTTTTATTTTTATCATAATGAGCTCAAAGATACCCTGCATATAAGTCTCAAAAAGCTCTTCAACGAAGATACTCAGGCACCTTTCCTCAACTAAGAGTAAGCTTTCCTGTAGGAGAAACATCAAGTGCATCATCTGCTCCATCAGGAGTATCTGTATCATATTCCATTTCTGAAGTTTCTTGTTCTTGTAGCAAAGCCTTTTGCTTCTCATTTTCAAGATACTCATCTATCGTAGATTGTACGTGCTCAGGAATCACTCTAATAGAATCCCCAGGATGAATAAGATTAGGATTCTCCATATCATTATCGGCAATCACTGATTCAACAATTAAATGACATAATCTAGGATTATTTCTCTGCTCTTCTGTTAAATCTAAACTATCTCTAACAATACTTGTTATACTTTGCTTAGGTTGAACTCTGAAATATTTTTCAACCGGTTCTTGTCCCTCATCCGATGAACTACAAGCAGAAAAAAGTTGTCCTGCAATAGCTAAAGCAAGCAAAGCTTTTTTTCACTTTCAATGGGATTTATTAGGACTATCAGGAATATTTACACTCATAAACAAAAAATAACAAAATAAAATCACTATATCACAAGTATACCCACAGAATATCATAAAAGCAAATTTACTGCCAAAATTCTACCATTTAAATATAAGAATAATGTTCAATGTCAATAGGTTTATTTCCTCTTGAAAAATACATATCGATTAACTAACATCAAGCATACAAACATTTTATATCATCACTGATATTACCATGTTCAAAATTAAATCACTTTATCGAGTTAATGGATTATTTTATATTTTATTCTGATTGTTTTTATTTCTAAAGCCTGAACTTTCTCTAAGACTTATTATCGTCATTGCAAGTATAGAAATCATCCTTTCATGAATTATAGGAATTATCGTTTCGTGGACAACCACAGCTTATTCAAGTAGGAAATTACTTTGTATCTGGTCCGCAGTCGAAATCTTGTTATGAATATTTTTTCTCCTTTTCCCTGAATTTGGAGAATTCTTAGCAGCACTCTTCGTTGTTATCCTAGGAATCTGATGTATTTTAAAAGGAATTCTCATTACAATCGATGCTATAAGAACCAAGAGAATGAATATTTCTAACCGATGGCTACTTCTCCTCGCAGGAATCATTGCCATATTATTCTGAATATTTTTAACAAGTAACGCCTTTTTGGAAGTTCTAGTAATTACAATATTAATTTGATTATGAATGATTGTATTTGGTCTTCAAATGCTCATCCGAGGTTTTCAAGCAAAGAAAAAAACATTTAACTGAATGGAAGAAATCGAAGATGATGAAATTGAAAACGAAATTGATGAAGAAAACGACGATGAATAATTATAAAAAAACTTGCAATTTCGTCTTACATGAATATAACGATGTAGCACCTATTTGATTTATGTGATATTTTCAAATCAAAAAAGGCATTTTATTTCAATAAAAACACATATGACGAAACTTATTCCATTAGAAGACCATATTGTTGTAAAACCCCTTAACCAAGAAACTACAACAAAATCTGGAATCATTCTTCCTGAAAGCAAAGAAAAACCAAGCAAAGGTGAAGTTGTTGCTGTTTGAAGCTGAAAAATTCTAGAGAATTGATCAAGAGCTCCTATTGATGTTAAAATAGGAGACATCGTATATTTCGCAAAATATTCTATCGATGAATTAGAAGTTGATGAAGATTGAAAAAAAGAAAAATATCTTGTTATGAAACAAAGTTATATCATGGCAAAAGAAGGCTAAATTTAACCATTAATTTAACCTAAAAATGAAAAAAATCATCTGAAGTTTTATTATCGGACTTCTTACCATTCAATGATTAAGTTATGCTGCGACAAGCACAGAGGCTTTTGAATGGGCTTTTGATGTCTGAGTATTAACCTCTTATAGAACTGAATCTCTTAAGACTGCTTATCTAACAAGAGAAATGGCTGCTCCACTCCTTGTTAATTATATTAACAATGTAGCAAGAAAAGGATACTCTGGAAATCTTTGTAAAGCGAACGATATTGAAGTTGCTGAAAAAATCTATCAAGACGATCTAAGGACACTCTGTAATTTTTGAATCCTTCGCTGATCAAATAATAAAATCTCCCCAAAGAGAACGCTCAGCAAACAAGAAGCTATCGCTCTAGTAATGAGGATCATTGATGGAGAACAAAAAGAAAAAACCCAAGGACATCGGGCATACCACTATTACGAAAGAGCAAAAGAACTTTGATATTACGGAGTACCTGACATTACTAATGATAAAAATCCACTAATAACTTTAGAAGAATTTATAGATTTTCTCTATAGCACCGAATATCCTTATGAAACAATATCTAAAACAAAGAACACCATCAACTATACAACAGGAGGTTCTTTTAAAACTTCAGACGACGCACTTTTGAAACTTTTAGAAATCATCAAAAATTATTAACTTTTATTTACTAAACACATACAATGGCAAAACAAATTAAGTATTGAGATGACGCAAGAAAAGAAATATTTTCTTGAATGGAAATGGTCGCTGATGCTGTAAAAGTTACAATGGGACCAAAAGGAAGAAACGTTATTCTAGAAAAAAGTTTTTGAGCACCTGTAGTTACAAACGATGGTGTAACTGTTGCTAAAGAAATCGACCTTGAAGAAAAAACCGAAAATATCTGAGCAAGTATGATTAAAGAAGCCGCAGAAAAAACTAATAAAGAAGCAGGAGATGGAACAACAACTACTGTTGTATTAGCAGAAGCTATGTCAAAAGAAGGATTAAGATATATAAGATCATGAGTTAATCCATTCTCTTTGTGAAAAGGTCTACACAAAGCTGTCGCTAAATTAGTCGAAGAAATCGAAAAAAAAGCTCAACAAATCGGAGATAGTAAAGAAAAAATTAGACAAGTTGCTACTATCTCTGCACAAGATGAGGAAGTTTGAAATCTTATTGCTGATGTATTCGAAGAAATCGGTAAAGATTGAACCATCACTGTAGAAGAAGGAAAATCACTGGGATTAACTAAAGAAATAAAGACAGGTATGCAATTTGATCAAGGATATTCAAGTCCATACCTTGTAACTGATACACAAAGAATGGAGGCAGTTATTGAAAAACCATATATTCTATTAACAGATAAAAAAATCTCTTCTATGAAAGAAATTCTAGGAGTACTTGAAGCTGTTGCTGCAAGTGGTAAAAAAGATTTTGTTATTATTGCTGACGACGTTGATGGTGAAGCTTTAGCATCTTTGGTATTAAACAAAATAAGAGGAATGCTTAACGTATTAACAGTTAAAGCTCCTTGATTCTGAGATAGAAAGAAGGAAATGCTTCGTGACATCGCCGTTGTAACATGAGCAACACTTATCACAGAAGAACTTGGAATAAAATTAGAAGATGCCACTATCGATATGCTTGGTAAAGCTGATAAAGTTATTTCAACAAAAGATAATACCGTTATTGTCGATGGTAAGGGAAATGAAGATGAAATTAATGAAAGAGCAGATCAAATCAAAGCACAAATCGGAATGACAACATCTGATTACGATAAAGAAAAACTTGTTGAAAGATTAGCTAAACTTGTATGATGAGTTGCTGTAATCCAAGTAGGAGCTGCTACAGAAATGGAAATGAAGAATAAAAAATATAAAATTGAAGACGCTCTTAATGCAACAAGAGCTGCTATTGAAGAAGGTATCGTAGCATGAGGAGGTAGTGTTCTTCTTCAACTTTCAAAAGTACTAAAAGATTTCAAGTTAGAAGATGCTGATGAACAAGTTGCTATTGAAATCGTTAGAGATGCCATCCAATATCCTGTAAAACAAATCGCTAATAATGCTGGATTTAAAGGTGATTGGGTTGTTGAAAAAGTAAAAGAATCCGATGACGTAAATTATGGATTTGATGCAAAAGAAGGAACATTTAAAAACCTTTTTGAAGCTTGAATTATCGACCCTGCAAAAGTACTAAGAGTAGCACTTGAAAATGCAGTATCTACTGCGGCAATGTTCTTAACAACAGAAACCGTTATTGTTGATGCACCTGAAAAAGAACATCATCATGACCATGCAATGGATTCTGGTATGTGAGGAATGGGATGAATGTGAGGAATGTACTAAAAGTAATTCAAATAGGGAAAAGCAGCCAAACCAAGGCTGTTTTTTTCAATAAAAAATATTCCACACAACTTCCAATAACGCCAATTCTCAATATTCTTTCTTTTTTGAATAAAAAATCTCTCCTATTTTTTGACTTTTACCAATTTTCAACTACAATTATATAAAATGTATTTTAATAAAAAAACAAAAATAAATGTCTGTTGAAAACAGTGCTCCTAAATTATGATTACAATATAGCGAAAGTAATGATTTCTTTCCAGAAACCATTGATTTTCTCCAAAAAATTGGATTTATTAGTATCTTGAGTATTGATATGGATATCAAATACTCTTTTCAAAAAACTAATTGGAATACTGTTATCCAAGGAGCAGAAATTGAGACTTATGATAACGACCACGTAATTAACGATAATTTTTTCGTACATAAAATCACAATACCAAGAGAGACAAGTATCACCCGTTCTCTTGTATGTGTAAAACTCCATCAAACAAAATCCGTCTCAATCAAAGATATTGCATGATTTATAAGATCTATTCCTATGGTATCACTATTAATATTCTTTGTATTTTCTCTTTTCATAAGTTTTGTCCCTTGATTTATTGGAAGCATCTGAAAATTTTTCTTAATCATTAATACAATAGCAATTATCATATTCCTATTCTTTTTTATTTATAAACTTCTTAAATATCTCTTTGAAATCACAAAAATGAAAAATAAACAAGTTCAATGAGATATGATTACCTACAATAATCCTTACGATTTAAGAATTTTTACAAAAGCAGCAAAAGATAAAATCAAAGAACTAGGAGAATCATGAGTAACAGATATCGCTATCGATAGAAATACCTTATATTTAAAACAAGATTTAATAGACGATTCAAAAACAAGTATTATATGACTCCTCTTTTGAAAAAGAAAAGTCGTAGATAGTGAAAAAAAAGAAGCAATTATGAACGGTACAATTGATATTCTCAGCGAACAAAGTCTTTTAGATATCTTTAAGGAAGAAGATGACAATTAAGTGGTTTGATGATATAAAAACAATAGCTAAAGATACCACCAAAAATCTTACTCGTAAAAGTAAGAAACTTATTTCTGATACATGAGAAAAAGGCCTCTCGCTCACCCATCAAGCCACAGAAAAAGGAAAAAATTTAATCAACATCTCAACAGATGAAGAAATTGCTGCAGTAAAATCTGACCTCCAAGAACTAGCCCCTTCTGCAAAAAACACAATTTCAACACTAATGCATAACAGTAAATTTAAAAAAGGAGTCCAACTCCCACCTCAAGATGAACTCTGTGCGAAAATTACAAGCTACTCTTACATGGCCCCAGAAAAAAGACCATATCAAGTTGAAGATTTTTATCTAGAACCAACTTATAACACAGACTTTCACTGTATCTATTTAAACCACAAAGAAAAAATTTGTATTATCGGATACAGAGGAACAGAAGTAAACGAAACAAAAGACCTATTATCTGACGCTCAAATCATACTTTGAGTAAACGCTATTGATCCAAGAGTAAGCTGAAGTCTAAATCTTTTTGATCAAGTAAGAAAATCCCATCCTGAATATCAAAAATGGATTTGCTGACATTCATTATGAGGGACACTTTGTTATATCGTATCAAAACACAGAAAAGTTGATTATTGTTGCACTTTTAACCCAGGTTCAGCACCAAATAAAATATTTATCTTAATGTTAACAGATACCTTACAAAAAAAAGATTGGACACAAAAAATTCATACTTACAAAATTTTAGGAGACCCTATATCAACATGCTCATATGTAGGGAATACAACAAGCTTTTTTGTAGGGTTAAAACTCAATCCTATCGATTATCACAGAATGTCTAATTTCTATAAAAGAGAAGAATAACTTGATTTTCTAATCCTGTTTCCTAAAACAAAGACTGATATTTTAAATACAATGCTCTGGTCGTTCAGTGGATAGGACACAATCCTGCGAAGATTGTAACCCCGGTTCGACTCCGGGTCAGGGCAAAATAAATAACGATACAGCGTTCATGTATCTTTTTTTATAATTTGTTTTTTCACAAAAAAGAAGCTCATACTGAACTTCCTCCCCTCCCATATATCAAAAAATTTTTTACTTATTCTCCTCTTCCAAGAATAACTCATGAAGAATTCCATTAACTAACTTAGGAGAACCTTCATCTGCATATCTTTTGGCAAGCTCAACCATTTCATTTATAACAACTTCTTTCGGTGTTTGAATCGTTTTATATTCAATATATCCTAAAAGAAGTAATACCTCATCTATTGGATCCATCTGCTCATATCAAAAACTTTTCGTATGCCTCTCTACTTTTTCAATAAGTTCCTTCTCATAACGAGGTAAAGCATTTCCTATTTGTAATACGTAATCGACATCAACTTCATCTGCAGACCATTGATCAAAAAAATTTTTTAATATATATGAAAAATCTTCATCGATATCGTAATGTTCAGCATATTCATTAATTTTAGCCTGTATAATCTCATCTCGATGAATATAAGTTTGTTTTTTCTTCTCAACAGCCTCTAAAAATTCTTGATCAAAAAACTTAGAACTTCTATCTAATTCTTCAGGAACAGATACCTGAATAGGTTTTACATCATCTCAAACAATTCCCTTTTTACTTAAAAGAGAAAAAAAACAATGCTGATAAAAATACGAAAGAACGATTTTTCTAGCATTGATTCTTTTTTTTATATCCATGGAATGGAAAATTTTGAAAATAAAATTAAGCCTCTATTACAGCAGAACCTTTAGCTTTAATAGTCAAAACTTGTTTCCCATTATAATATCCACATGAAGGACATACTCTATGATTTAGTCTGTTAGCTCAACAATTAGGACATTTAGCTGTTTGATAAGTCTCTGCTAATCTTCTTTGGTTAATTGTCTTCCATGTTGAGTGTCTTTTATTAGTTTGAGTCTTACTAATTTTCTTTTTTGGACCGATTGTCATCTCTAATACAATACTTAGTAGTTAAAAATATCTTACTCAGCTTTTTCTGCTTTAACTGTCTTTTTTGCTGGAGCTTTTTTAGGAGCAGCAGCCTTCTTTGCCGGAGCCTTCTCAGCTTTCTCTACTTTTTCAGCAGTTTTCTTAGCTGGAGCCTTTTTTTCTGCAGGAGCTTTTTTCTCTACTACCTTTTCAGCCCTTTCAACTTTTTTAGAAGCAACAGCTTTTTTAGCAGATTCTTCAACAGAAACAACCTCAACTACTGTTTTAAGGTATGTTCTACCATTAAACTTTTTAAAGTTCTTCTTTTTAAAAGCCACAATACCATCAGTCTTTGCAAGGATAGTAAAATCTGCAGCTTCATAAGTATTTTTTCAACATTCATACTTACTTCATTTTTGTCTAATGATGATATTTCCTGCAACTACAGGTTGTCCACCAAAGACCTTGACTCCACGATATTTTGGTTGAGAGTCCTTTAGATTTTTAACCGAACCAGCGGCTTTTTTATGTGCCATAGCTTTTCAATCAAGATAAAAATTAACTTGAAAGAGTATAGAGATTAGAAGACAATATTCAAGAGGAAGTAGTGGATTTTTATTAAAAAGCAATAAATGATTAATCCGAACTTCTATTCTCCTTTTAAAAAACATAGGACACAGAATTCTCTATTTCAAAAACAGTATATCAACTAGCCTTTTACTTTAAAAAGAAGAAATTCTTCAGATATTATTTGAGAATTTTTACATTTTTCTCTTGCATTTACATATAAATTTACTATACAATACTACGTTCATATTTTTATTTTATTAAAGGACACAAAAAGATGAAAAAGACAATGTTATCTGCTCTAGCTCTTAGTTCAGTTATCCTTCTTGCTGGATGTAACAACACTCCTGCTGAAGAAACTATCGTAGAAGAAAATACTCCTGAAATCGAGTATGTAGAAGTTAATGAAGAACCAGAAATCGAAATCATCCCAGCTGAAGAAGTTTATGTTGAAGAAGAAGTAATCGCAAACGAAGAAAATGCTGAAGATGCTACTACTGCTGACGTTATCGTTGAAGCAGAACCAGTTGAAGAAGTTATCGAATAATTTCTCTTGCAACTTATGCATAAGATACTATAAAAGGACATTGAAAAATGTTCTTTTTGTTTTTAATCAAATTTTCATGTTATTAAGAGATTATCTCCAACAAAAACACTGAATTTCAAGAAGGAAAATTACAACTCTTATTAATCAAGGAGAAGTTTTTCTTAATAATAAAGGAGTAGAAAATTACAAAACCGAATGTAAAGAGAAAGACTTGCTTTATATAAAACCACTTTGAATTAACGAAAACATCAATATAAAGGACACTAAACTCCCCAAATTACTCGCTTTTAATAAACCAATGGGATTTACCTGTTCAAAATCAGATGCCTATAACAAAACCTTTTATGAACTCCTCCCCAATCATTTCAAAAAACACTACTATTACATAGGAAGACTAGATAAAGAAAGTCGCTGATTAATGTTATTAACTACTGACTCAAAATTAGTTAATGAGTTTGAGCATCCGAGTAAAGAGATTAAAAAAATCTATATAATTCAACTCAATAAACCATTCAATCGAAATCTAAAACCAAAGATTCTACAAGGAATTCAAGAATGATGAGAATTATTAAGGACATTATCTCTAGAAAAATGAGAACAATGAAAAATAATAATCACATTAAATGAATGAAAGAAAAGGCATATAAGAAGAATTTTCAAAGCTTTATGATACCAAGTAACAGATCTTCAAAGAATAACAATAGGGAATTACCACCTATGAGACCTTAAAGAATGAAATTATAAACCAATTTAATTACCCACTTTAAAATCATGTTAAAACAACTAAAAAAACGATATAAACCAAAGGTTGAGACATTAAATACAATAAGCGTTAATAAAACTGCCATATTAAACAACATCGCCATTATTAGAGCTCTCCAGCCGAATAATGCAGTCTTTCCGGTATTAAAATCAAATGCTTACGGACACTGAATACAACAGATTCTAGAAATAATTAAATGACAAGATTTCCCGTATCTTATTGTTGATTCCTTTCCTGAATATCAAATCATTCATAATAATTCAAAGTTCAACATCCTTATAATGTGAGAAACATTAAAAGAGAATTACCGTTATTTTGATTATAAGAGGACCACTGTTGCTGTTTATAACATACAAACTCTACACTACCTTATTTCATTAAAAAAGAAAATAAAAATCCATCTCTTCCTAAATACCTGAATGAACAGAGAGGGAATTCAAAAGCAAAATCTACAAACATTCTTAGATCTTTTGAAATCTACCCCTCAAATAACACTTGAATGAGTTATGTCTCATTTATACGATGCTGATCAAAACGAAAAAAATCATATTAATGAACAAATAGCAACGTTTAAATCAATGACAGAAATCATTGAATCTGCATGATTTCATCCAATACGAAAACATATTTGAGCATCTGCTGGAATGACAAACATCAACGACAATTATTTCACCGCACGAAGACCATGACTTATTTTTTATGGATACTCCCCTTTCTCAGATACTGTTGAAAAATTAAAAAATCTAACTCCTGCCTTAAAATTAAATTCAACCATTATTTCTCTTCAAGAAATACAAGCAAATGAATGAGTAAGTTATAATCACAAGCGAATGAGTAAAACTCCTTGTACAACAGCAACAGTTCCTTTCTGATATTATGAATGACGATTAAGAACACTAAGTTGAAAACTTACATATTACTATCATAATCAACCAACACAGCAACTTTGAACAATTTGTATGAACCTAAGTTCAATACTAGCTCTTCCCTGAATGCAAGTCTGAGATAAAATAGAACTTATATGTGATGATAATAAAAAAGAGAATAGCATATGCTCTATTGCTGAAAAAGCGAATACTATCCCCTATGAAATTTTAATTAGACTCGATAAATGAATAAGAAGGATTATTAACTAATCTTTCTCTGTAAGCCATCTCGCTATATCTATAACTTTTATTCCCTCATAGCTTTGTTCTCCATGTTTTGTTCTAGCAATAAGAAGTTTTGGATTAGCATCTTTTATCTTTAGTAATGGAGCGACTTCTCTTTCAAATGTCGATTCTTCATCAATCGAACTAGAAACCTGAATATAAAGTTTTTCGTCCTGTTTTATGGCAACAAAATCAATTTCTTTTTCATACAAAACTCATACATAAAGCTCATATCAACGCCTCAACAGTTCTATTGCAACTAAATTTTCATAAGCCCTTCAATAATTCAATACTTTTTTTCAAATCTTGGAATATTTAAATCCTAGATCTGATAAATAAAATTTATCTTGATAAGAGAGGTATTTTTTCCCTTTTATATCATATCTTCTTAGTCTATAGTACAAAAATGCATCACATAAATATTTTAAATACTTTGATATCGTAATATGAGTAACCTTATATCATTTAGATCCCAATTCATGCTCAATTCCCCTTGTACTCACTATGTTTCAAATATTATCCATTAAAAAATCATTAAGACGATCCATTAAATTGGTATATCTAATATTATACTTTGTTTCAATATCTCTCAAAATTAAAGTATTGTACACATCTAATAAATAAGCACGTTTTGAATTTTCTTGTGGTATAGGATATGTTCATGCCAATCATCATTCTACAAGGAATGAATCAAAGGCTTTATCTATATCCTTACTCTCATAATATTTCATATATTCTTGGAAAGAAAAAGGAAATACCTTTATTTCTATAAATCTTCATAAAAATAAAGTAACCAAACCACTTCCAAGTAAAAAAGCATTTGATCATGTAAGATAAATTTGATACTTTTCTAATTCATAAAGATTATTAATTGTATATTCAAAACCTTTACACATTTGCACTTCATCAACAAGAAGAAAGTTTTGAACTCAAGGGATATAACGGTTTTCAACATAATCATTTAAAGCATGGTACTCCTGTAAATCCTGAAATTCTAAAAGATTGAAATTAATAGTAATCACATTAGCATTAGGGATATTTTCCAAAATATATTTTTCAAAAGCGCGCAAAAGCTTTGATTTTCAACAACGTCTAACTCAAGTAATAATTTTAATATCAGGAGTATTCATCAATGAAATAAGCTCTTGAAGATAGGTTCTTTCTATTAATTTTATACCTCCACTTAGAAAAATAAACATCTTAAGTATACTCATCTATTTACCAAAATCAATATTTTTTAATTTTTGGTAAATAATTTATCATTTTTACTTACCAATTTTCATATTTTTTCGATTTTGGTAAATAGATTATTGCTTTTACTTACCAATTTCAATTTTTTATTTACTACTAAATCAATGAAAATATGTAGACTCTGCTTCAAAAAGGCTTTCAAAAAAAAACCAAGAGAAACTCTTGGTCCTTTATTTTTTTAGATACACCTCCTCATGAGGTGAGATAGCGCTGTAATATCAGAGAAAAGTCCGTTTCACACACCTTTACACCAGTACCTGTCGAGATATCAAGGAGATAAAGATACCCCAAACCAATCCTTACAAGAATAGCACCGGTTGATTGGACTCTCTCAACCAAACTCTCCGGAATAAACTGATTTGCAATATTCTTCCATTCTCTTTGTCTCTTGCAGTTCTTAATTACAACAAGATCAATCACTTCACTTTCTGGATCAAGCGTAAGCGCTTCTTCCAAAGAATCTGTCTCATACACAACAGATTGTCCTACTTCATTTTTTAGAATCATTGTATTTGTTTTTTATTTCGGTAAATGGCTACCGACACCAACACTCCCTAGTAGAATGCCATCTTTTTTATAAAGAAAAAACTACTACAAGTCAAGCCTTAAGGCGAACAATTTTATTCAAATATAGACAAATCAAGATTATTAAAGAAAAAGCTAGGAGAGCTAACAGTCACCTAGCTAAAATCTTAATTACTCAAAGATAGTCTGAAGAACCTCCTTTACCGAGAACCCATTCCTTCGGAAATCCTGCTTGCGTGCAGGCTGCCCCTCTTCACTCACAATTGTCAGCGTTACCCACAATGGAGTAATCTCCATGTAGATACCTCGTTTGAAGCCTACTGCCTGGCAAATCTTCCATTTTTCAAGAGCGTTCTCTCTCCTTAATTGAGGAAGTTCTTTGCCAATATATGAGAAATACTGGCTTTCTGAGTAGTTAACATACGAGAAGTTCAGGGCTTCTTTCCAATTCTTAAATTCTTTCATAAGCGTATTTGTTTTTTATTCATTAATTTTATAACAAAAAAGTTATAAAAGTCAAGATATTTTGTAAGCATATAACCTCATTTTCATATAAACACTAGGCCAAAACACATGAAGAAAGAAAACATTACATAAGATATAACAAATCAAAAAGATGTAAACAACTACATATCAAACAAAAGAAAACACAAGTTAAATAATACGCATTCCTAAACACCAGATTTCCCAATTTTTTATTTCTCAATATAATTGAAATACCCATAATTTAATTCAATGAATAAAAATTTGATATGAATTTAGATGCATTAGAATCTCTCTATTCAAACAAAATCAACGATGACAATTCTACGATTTCTGATAAAGAAATCTTTGCTGAAGAACCTCTTCAATATGAAAAAGAATTGTTAAATATTGAAAGCTTCCCAGCAGAAGATACCATCGAAGGACCAATCCTAGAAAAAACAAATTTTGAAGAAAATAAAAGTTTTTCTTACACTTCTGAATACATAACAAACGAACCAGAATTAGCATATGCAATAGCAAGCGAAGAACCAATCATTCAAGACACAATAATATCCACAGAAGAAATAGTAACGCTAGAAACACAATCCCAATCAATTAAACTTCCTAATTTTCAACTTCCAACAATAAGGCTTCCAAAAATAAACATTCCTTCTTTCTCTTTAAAAAATACCAAAATCTTTTCAGAATTAAAAGTACTCATCATTCTTTTCTTTATCGTTTTTTCTGCATTTTTCTTTTTCACAAATGCTAAACTAGTACTTATAACAGTTAACGACGTTGTTTGAAACGAAGAAAATATTTCTATTGATATGATGCAAGAACTTGAAGAACACACATCAGCAGATACTACCAACTTAGAAAAGCAAGAAAAGCTTGCAGCACTAGAATCAAATTTTGAAAATCTTCAAAAAACAAAAAGGGAAGAACAAGAAATGGCTTTAACAATGCAAGAAGAACTTGATAAAAGACAAGAAACTCATGAATTAAATTTTAACATCTTACCTCCAACTAACAGGCTCATCATTCCATCGCTAAATATCAACGTTCCGCTTATAGACGTTCCCGCAATAGATGGAGAAAGCTTCGAAAATGCTAATTTCGATGATGAACTTATGCAATGAGTAGTAAAATATCCAACAACAGCCAATCCATGAAATCAATGAAATAGCCTTATCTTCTGACACTCTTCTACAGAACGATGGAAACATAATGAATATTGATTCGTATTCAGGAACCTTCCAAAACTTCAAGCAGGAGACAAAATCCAAGTACTTTGGAACGGACAACTCACAACCTATGAAATGATTGAAAGAAAAGTAGTAGCCCCAAAAGAAGTAGAAGAATATTACAACGAATTCCAAAAAGAATGAGAAAGCTATCTCACCCTCATGGGATGTTATCCTATCTGATCTAATGCAAAAAGAATGATGGTTGTAGCAAAAAAAATAGCTAATGAATAATAGTTAAAATACAAGCACCAGTTTTTGACAAAAACACAATTATAACTATACTTATCTCTAGATTTTAATTCTTATACAAAAATAAAAACATGTGACGATTAGCAAACAAATTTGATAAATGGAGAAAAAACTACCACCCGTTTAAAGAAGATTCAAATTCATATTTCACTGCAAGACTTTTTGTAAGTGACCTTCAAGATGGAGAAAAAATGATTGCCATCCTAAATCCAAAACAAGCTATGGCTTATTGAATCACCTTACATAGCAAAGTTGAAGTTATAAAAACAAACGGAGAAATAGTAGTTGCTGATGTCTCATTTTCAGAAAGAGTTACTGTATGAACAGTTGCAATTTCTGGAGAAATGGCAAAAAAACACAACTTCAAAAACTTTGAAATAGTCGGAATTTCTCTAACAGAATGACAATCAAAGACAATGGAAGCCATCAGAAAAAAGATGAGATGAGAAAAGATTTCTTATGATGAAATCTACAGTATCATCAAAGATATCTCAGAAAATAAACTTGATGACATTATGATGACCTATTATGTTTCATCAAGCTTCTTTTATCCTACAACAGATGAAGAAACCTACCTAACTGCTAAAGCAATGGCTGAATGTGGAGTAACTTTCAAATACCCTAAAGGAGAAATTATTGCTGACAAACACTGTATCGGATGAGTACCAGGTAATGAAACAACAATGGCACTTATTCCACTTGTTGCAAGTCTTGGAATTAAAATCCCTAAGAACTTCTCAAAATCTATAACCTCTCCTGCTGCAACTGGAGAATGTGTAAACGTAATTATGAATATCAACTTTAACAAAGCTGGTATTGAAGAATTAATTGAAAAAGTAAATTGTTGTCTAGTTTGGTGAGGAGGACTTGATTTAGCCCCTGCAGACGACAAGCTAATTAAAGTACAATATCCTCTCTCTATGCAATCTAGAGCAAAAGTAGTAAGTTCTATCATGGCTAAAAAATACGCTATGGGAGTAACACATTCATTAATTGATATTCCTGTGGGACCAACAGCTAAAGTAACAACCATGAAAGAAGCTAAAGATTGGAAAAAAAGATTTGAATTTGTTGGAAAGAAATTAGGAATGAAAATGTCTGTTCAAATTACAGAAGCTAATGAAGTTATCGGTAGCGGAGTTTGAGCAGTATTACAAGTTCGTGAAGTATTAAGAATTCTCCAACAACATCCTGAAAGATCAAAAGACCTTGAAAATAAAATCATTTTCCTTGGAGGTAAACTTATTGATAATATCGGATTAGTTAAAGGTAAAGGAGCTATGAACCTAGCTAAAAATCAATTAGAAACTTGAGCAGCATGGAAAAAAATGCAAGAAATTATCGAAGCCCAAGGAGGAAATCCAAATATCGACTCAGAAAGTCTTGAATTAGGTAAATTTACTTATGATATCATAGCTAAATCAAACGGTACTATGAAAAGCATGGATCTTCATGATGTAAATGTTATTTGTAGAAAATTAGGATGTCCTATTATTGATCAAGCTGGTATGTATCTTTACAAAAAAGTAGGAAATTCTATTAAGAAAGGTGATGTCATCGCAACACTATATGCTAACGATGAAACAAGTCTAAAAGCTTGAATCGAAAGACTAAACGAAAGAAGCCCATTCGTTATCGGATAATCATTTTACCAAAAAATATTTTTTTCGGAAAAGCAGGCCTAGCAAAGACCTGCTTATTCATATAAAGAAAAATAATTGCTCTATAATATATTAATAATTAAACGCAGCCACCTCAAAATAAGCTTGCGGATGTGCACAAGCAGGACATACTTCAGGGGCACTTTCTCCTTCATGCAAATACCCACAATTTCTACATTTCCATATAATCTTATCTCAAGCTTTAAACACTTTACCTGCTTCTAAATTCTCATAGAGTTTTCTATATCTTGCCTCATGAGCTTTCTCAGCAACAGCTATCATTCTAAATACGGCAGCGATTTCAACAAATCATTCTTCTTGAGCAATTCTAGCAAATTCAGGATAAGCTTCTTCCCACTCCTCCTTTTCTCAATCAGCTGCAGCTTTTAAGTTTTCTAACGTTGTTCCAATTTTACCAGCTGGATAAGTAGCTGTAATCTCTACCATTCTTCCTTCTAAAAACTTAAAGAATCTTTTAGCATGTTCTTTTTCATTAAGAGCTGTCTCTTCAAAGAAACCTGCTATTTGTTCTAGTCCTTCTTTTTTAGCCTGCTTAGCAAAATAATCATATCTCATTCTTGCTTGAGATTCACCAGCAAACGCTTTTAAAAGATTTTGTTCCGTTCTACTTCCTTCTAATTGAGCCATGGTATTATCAATATTAAAATCTAAAATTAAGACACCTTCAGAGTAGTAAAGAGAATAAGAAAATCAAGAAAAAAATAGAATAATATCCATTATTCTATTTATATCTCTTTAAATAATTTTTTGTAAAACTAAAGCTTCTCACAATACAATAATGCAACATATGGATTAAGAACGCTAAAAGAAGTTCCTTTCATATTTCCATTAGAACCATTTCATGTATCTTCTGTATATCAATATGCTGTTAATGATGTAGAATAACCATCCGCCTTATGATGTCAAATTCAAACTACATCTCAAGGATCATGATCAGAATCATCTCATCTATATTCAATGAAAATATTATGATTATGAGGAGGAAGGTTTGATACATTTAACGTAGAATTTGAATTTCATCATTTTGCTCAAAGAGAATATGTTGCCGTTCAATTACTTCATACACCAATAACAAATCTTCATTTTGCGTCATCATATGATTTCCATCAATCTGGACAGCTTGATAAGTTAAATGCAGCAACCATTCACTTAGGCATTACAATTGAAGGATCTGTCAATGCATTTTTCATTGAATTTTCCATTGTATCCAATCTATTCAAAACCTCATCCCAACTTTCAGCGGATAACTTATTACTCATTTTAGCAGAATTCCAACTATCAAAGAATTTTATAGTACTCCAATAATCTGCTCAAAAAGTTACTACTCAGAACAGGCAACATACCATAAATCCTGCGAATATTCCCTTCATTGTAGATTTCTCTAAAAATGTTTTTTTCATTGTATTATTTTATTAAATAAAATACTTATATACTACTTTAAACCTTTCTAGCCACATTTGCATATCATCTCTCTTTCACTTGCTGTTCATCTTTTATAACAACAATATGCATGAAATGTCGAACATTGATTTGCAGAATTATTTCATCATGTATTAACGGATGATGAACAATTATCCGTCGCGTTAGATGTACAACTTCCACCATAAACATCCCAATATTTCCATGTACAACTCGTTGATGTTGAGGTACAACTAGTTGCTCATGTCGAACTTGATGTTCATGAAGCACATGTTTTACAAGATGTTGTTTCTCAATAATATCCTTTATGTGCTTCCCTATATGTTCAAGCAGAACATTGTGTTGTAGTTGTTCAATAAGCACTAGATTTACGAGATCATCATGAGACACTAATATAACAAGAAGTTTTTCAAGTAGCTCACTCATCACTCGTATAATATGAAGGACAGTTTGAACAACTTGAAACTCATCCTTCACTATATGTTCCTGCTGCACACTTATTCGCTGTTGCACTACACGCACTTGTTCAATAGTATCATGCGCTTATACTACTACAGCTACTTGATCATGCATTACTCCATTTCCCCGCTCAACATGCTATACAGCTTTCCGCTCACGCTGCACTATAATATCCACAAGAACAATTTGCGCAACTTGATGTACTTCCATAATTTACAGTATGAGCTGCCTTATACGTTCCTGCTGGACATGATTTCTGAGTTGTACTATTCGCTGTTTCTATATATTTTCCCGCTGACACACTTATATAACATTGGCTTTTTGAGCTTGCTCAGGCATTACTTGTATACCCAAAAGGACATAAAACACAACTAGTTCATTCACTATACTCTCCAGCCTCACAAGTCTCCCAAACCGCATATAAAGTTACAGTAGCATTATTAGTTGTTGATAAATTGCTTACAGAAGCCTTATCTTCATAAACAACTGTAGATGAATAAGCCGATTTTGACCATCACTTAAACTTAGATCAAGATTTTGTAAATGTATTAGTTGGCAAAGTTAATGAAACATCATATGTTCAATTAACAGCACTCATTGTTCAAGTTCATCAATTTGAATTGAAAGCTATTTTATATTTAATAGGAGTCCACTGTGCAGTGAAATAAACAGTTCCCTCATACATTCTTAAATTTTTATATGATGTTGCTTTTGAATTAGCATATGTAGAGGATGTCGTAGTTACAGATCATATAGTATGTGATATATTATCCATACCTGCTATATTCCATCATGTGAAAAGATATCAAACTTTACCAGGATTCGATATTGTAAATGAATTATTATATTCCGCTGTACTTGGAGCATATGTTCATTTTGATCATCAATTATATTCATAACTCAAATCATACACATTAGGAGAACAAATACTTCAATTCTTATGATATCAATCTCAGCATTTAAACCTACATAAACTTGCCTCATTTGCAGATCAAGAAATAACTTCTCATGTTGCCGCAAAAACCCACGACATAAGTTCCTTACCATCTTCCGTAAAATACTTTCAAGCTTCTCAACTAAAAATAACTTTATAATATCATGATCAAATTACATATCTTGGAGATGAGAAATTAGATGTTGGCTTTTCTCATTGACTACATGCCCAATAAACTATTGTCTTCATACACCTATTTTTGTTTTTATTATCCCACGTATAATCAACATTACATCAACCGCAGACAGCCCATTCTCATCAATATGCTCATGGACACTTCCACGTCTTTCAATTAGAAATCGCCACAACTCCCGTTAATGGAGGACATCCATAACTATAGCTACAAACTGATGAATCAAATGTTTTACATGCAGGATCTGGATACTGTCACGACGTTCAAGTACGTTTAGTTCAATCACATTGTCCTGAAGTTGCCGTTCATACTTCATATGATGCACATTGAGTCCTATATTCATCTTTATTATCTTTTCATTCACAATACCAAGTCCATTCATAACGAGCTTCTGGCGTTTTTTCAATCAACGCATTTGTTGTTTTATTATACGAAAAATTAAATCTTTTTTCTCATGTATCTTCATCTATATCGTAATAACTTAATTGTTCACGTTCAGCTGGTGCTCTTAAAGTAGATCAACTACACAATGCAGACTGATTATTCTTTAGTCCTTGCATTGTAGAATATTGAACTGCTGAACCGTTTAAATTACTACACTCTCAATGTTTTGGAGGATTACATTTATTTCATGATTTTTCATGATCTGCACTAGGACACGTCCATTTACACGCTCACAAAACAGAACCATTTGCAACATATGTATTATAATCTACATATTCTCGTTTCACTCAGTACCATTCCCATCATGTCCAAGTTCAATGTCATCATACATTTTCTACAACCGAAGCTCATCTGATTGTTGAAGATACATCGGGAGCTCATTCTTCTCATGCTCAACATGTCCAATCCTTTACATTTGCTACACATCTTGCTACTCCATTCTCAACCTCCAAATGATATTGATCTTTATTTTTACAAACACATTGCCCGTTTACTTCTTCCATTCATAAATATGATAAACATTGCCATTCACAACTTTCTGGTCAATTATTTCCTTTACTTGTATAGTTAAAAAGAGAACCTTTTCATCATACAGTCTTAGTCTGAGCTGTCTCTCATACATAATTTCTCCACCAAAAAGATATCGGATCAGGACCATTAGTACAAGACAAGCAACTCGTTGCTCAATCTTCTGAATAATATCAATTTGAACACTCTCTACAAGCATATCAACTTGGAGCATATCATGATCTACACGTAAACTTACAAGACGTACTAGATGTTCATGTTGTTGTAAAAGCAAAGAAATATGGATCTCACCTTAAATCAACTCATCCCGTAAAGACTTTTCATAAATTTGTAATACCTTTCGGCATAGTACATCTCTCACAACTTCCAGATTGATTCTTAGCAGTCGTCCATTCTCCAACAGCACAAGACGTACATGTTCTCCCTTGAGCATCATATTTATATCAAGCATTACAAGCAAACTTACAATCATCTACTCAAGTACCGGCCGTCAACCATACACTATTAGCTATAGCAGTACAAGCAATACAGTTTCCAGTAAACCATCCATCGGGATTTTGAACTCAAGGATGATATCCTGTTTTACAAACATATGAACATTCTTTATTTCCTCCATTTAAACTTTCTACTCAACTATAAGTCCAAGTAAGATAGCTCCGTCCTCCATTTCCATCATTTAAATCTTGAAACCATCTTTTCATAGCTTTAGTATTTCAAGAAGTAGTGGCATTACTTGGATTTCATAAACAATTCTTATTTGACGTTCCTCCGTCTGCACAAGCATACTGAGTTACAGGATCTATCGTCAAAGGTACCCAAACCTTACCATTACATCCACACAATCATGCAACCCCTCCTATATTAATATATGCAATAACTCCATTTGCTTTATCATTACACGTAACTAACACAGAAGTAGCCAATGATGTATTTTCCTTCATAGTAATAATTCATGATGCTTTAATATCTAACATCAATTTAGGCTTATTTGTATTTAATCAAAATCCATTTTCTGTATTAGCATAAAATGTCTCTGCCAAAGAAGGCTTAAAGGTTCAAGATTGAGACCAAATAAAACTAGCAGTTTTCCCTGCTATAGTTTGGATATCTTTTCACATCAAAACAGAATTTGATTCTGCTTTATTATTTCATTCTCAAAGTACCAAATAATTCCCTGCATTCGTTGCACTTGTACTAACTCAAGATCATCAAAGATATACGGCATGTCATCCATTATAACTATCAGATTTAACTACCGCATTATATGAACCAATCACTAAAGAATCTTTATTCTGATTTCAAATACTATTATTTGATCCTCATATAATCACTGATCATGTTGATTTTTGTACTCCATTAATCACATTATTTTTTCCTCCTACAATTGTAGAATAATTTGTTGTAGATGTTGTTCAATTCTTTTTAATCTGATTTCCATCTCCTCAAAGAATAACATTTCATGAACCATTGATTTTAGCACCACTACCAGCAGCTAAAGCATCAGCATTTACTGCTCATTCAACAACTAAAGCATTTAAATTAGAATCAAACTTAAGAACAACAGCTGTTGAACTCATAGGATCTGTTGCATAAAGTACTAATGAAGTAAGATATTCAGTAACATTAGCTACTCCAGTAACAGATACTGCATTTGACTGTGTTTCCTCCGCAGAAGCTGGAACTGATAACCCATGCCAAAGTGCAAAAGAAGAAATTCACAAAAGTCCTATTAATAATGGAGCAATTGCTCAATTTAATTTACTTTTTTTTGTTTTACGTGATAACATCACAAAAAGTTCATGGATAAAATATTCCTTATAATTTTATTCTTTTTCTGAGTTTTGTCAAATTTCATAAAAAACTTAAAATCTTTTTTAACTGCGATTTGTGAAAAAAGAATTCTTAATGATTTTCTAAGAAAAACAAAAAAATAGTCAAAACAAAAAGCAAAAAATTCCCTTTACATTAAAGGGAATTATTAAATAATAATACCTTATTAAAAGATTATCGTTGTAATATGTCTTTCTATAATCCCATTTTTCTAGAAAAATACTCCTCTTTTTTTATAAAACTTACACACATCTCAACATTTTCTCATAACTCTTTACTAAGAAGCTGTTCTAAAAGCTTTTTATTTTCAGGATTCTCTAAAAGCATTCTCGCTATAGCTGTAATAACAGTTATCTCGATAACATTTCATTCTTTTTTTTCTATAATAGCTTGATCCTTTAGATTAGCTTGAACTGTAGGTTTATTCATTTGAGAAATAACTCTCGCCCAAAGTGATGAAAAATCTCATCCTTGATTTTCAATACTTTCCTTTCCCTCAACTCAATTACCTTCACCACTACCAACAGCTTCTATTTTATCACCATCTCCATTTTCATCTTTCTCTTGCCCTATAGCAGCAACCCCTTCTACACGAGACTCTTCATTAATACTTCCTCAACCACCCACATTCTCATTAGCACCATTTTCTGAAATACTAGTCGTAAGATTTCCAGCAGAAGCAACATTTTTCTCAATAGCTTTCTCGATTTTCAACTCTTTTTTCTCTCAATTTTTAACAAAAGCGCTTTCTCCTTCATTACCCATAAAATAATTATTAATTGCTATTTTATATGCAATAAGCGGATAAGGATACCATTTCAATGTAGAAATAACATTTCAAAAAATCTCAGAACATACTAAATAAAAGTCTGTATCTTCTAAAAGATGTTGATCTATATATCCAAGCATTTGTTTTGCAAACTGAGAAAGATCTATTCCTTGATTTGCTATCTCATCTAACTTAGAAAAAACAGCTCCCCTATCATTACTCTTTATATCAGTTAAAACTTCCTTTAATAAAGCCTCTCAAGCTACTCATAAAAATCTAGAAACATTCTCCTCATTTAAATCTCAAAGAATACTCACTTGATCAACATATTTAACTGCATCTCTCACACACCCCTCAGAAAGATTAGTGATAATTTCCAACGCCGACTGAACATATTGAAGTCCCTCACTTTTACAAATATTTTCAAGATGAGCAATCATTGCTCAATTAGAAACTTTTCTATAATTAAAGACCTGGCAACGAGAAATAATAGTATCAGGCACCTTATGGATTTCTGTTGTTGCTAAAATAAAGCAAACATTTCCCTTTGGCTCCTCTATTGTTTTTAACAATGCATTAAATGCACTTTTACTAAGCATATGTACTTCATCGATTACGTAGATTTTTTTTCTTAACGCGGTTGGTGGATATAACGATTTTTCAATAATCTCTTCTCTAATATCATCTACTGAAGTATGAGAAGCAGCATCAATTTCAACATAATCAAGGCTTGTTCAATTATTAATAAGTTCACAATTAGAACAATGATTACACGGATTTCAACCTTGTAAATCTAAACAGTTTAACCCCTTAGCAATAAGTCTTGCTGACGTCGTTTTTCAAGTTCCTCTTGGTCAAAAAAGAAGATAATTATGATGAACCTCATCTCTAGATTTCATTTGAGCTTTCAAAATATCTATGATATGTTCCTGTCAAATCATTTCATCAAAAGTCTGAGGACGATACTTATTAGCAAGACTCATTTCTTAAACATTCCAAGGGTAAAGCAAAGATTGAAGAAATAGATTTCCATTTCCTTCAATCCATAAAAACAATTTGTATATAACTAAAAAAAAGTTGAAATCAATCTTAAGTTAAGGCAAAATCTAATGCCGTTTCCTAATAAAATCACATACAAAAAAGGAAGCAAAAGCTTCCCATATATAATTCAATCACCTTCTCTCTATTTACAAAGTCCCACATTCTTAAGCATTCTATAATACTCAAACTTTCTAATCATAGCATTATACGGAGTCAAATCTGAATTGTCTTTTTTATCCTCATTCAAAATAGCTCTTAACTCTATTAAATTAGACATTTTTTCCACATTCGTTTGTCACATCTCACCAATTTGTTCAATAGAACTTTGTACAGGATCTAAAACGCTTTCAACATCAAAGGTGTTCTCTGATCAAGATCCAAAACAACTTTCAGCTAACAACTTTGTGATTTCATTCATCTCATCTGCTGTTAATCCTCTACCATAAATATTAAAATTAACATCTCAAACATATTCCACATTATTTGTTAAAGATAAAGTATCCGTAGATTGCTTATCAAAAGTAAAAGATTCGATAGCAATCAAAGGAGGAATATCCGCATAGAATCTCTTTAATGCTAAAGGCTTATTTACAATACTTTCAAGTCCAATAGAATATGCAAGTTCTGGAATATTTCTATACTTATCTCTAAATCTAAAATAACAGACCTCAGAAGTTTCATCATTACCACAAATTACACTTTGTTTAACCGTAGAATCTATAATCTTATCATCAATTAAACGAGATGCAGCAGTATCTGAATCAAAAATCCAATTATAAAGATAACGAGAAATAACAATATTATTAAAATACTTTTCATCCATATCTTCAGCCTTCTCCATTCAATACTCTTCTATAAGTTTTTCTATCTCATCAGCCTTTTGATCTCTAATCGTATTAAATAAATAATATGTAAAGTCATTCAAAAGTCCCAAATTATTAACATTCGAAGTTAATGATAATTTATCTACTAATAATAAGAATGCTCTTTTTGAATTCGATTTAAATGATACTGTAATAGGAATCCTGAAAAATCATTCTTCATTTTCTTCCTCAATTTCTCCTATTCTCATATCTGTTACTTCATTAATACCAACATCTTTTCAACTATCTCTAATAATCGAACTCCATTGAGAAAGAAGTGAGATATCTTGATATGGATTCTTATCCAAATATTTCCTTCCTAAAATATTAATATCAATTTCTTTCGTATAAGGATCCTTCCATATATTAAGAGAAGGAAGCAAAAAATTTCTTAAAAATTCGCTATATACACTTGTTTTAAAACTAAGCTCTCATTCTAATCTTTCTTTTTCCGCCTTAGAAGTTTTATACACATTCACCATTTCATCAATTGTTGATGGCAAATGGTCTCTATCTTCACTCATTGCCTCAGATTGTTGAAATTCAGATAAGTTATACTGATTTAATTCTCTTAAATCCCAAGTCCTTGCAATAAGTTCCTCATTTTTTTCCCACACAAAATAAACTCAAGCTCAAAAAATAGCCATTGATGCAATAAAAATGAAAATAGTTGTAATATAAGATTGTTTACTTACTCAAAAAGTAAATTCTCTCTTTTCACCATCATCTCCAGATTTATTAAGCTTTCAAGCTACTTTCGCCCAAAGAGCTTTAACCTGTTCTTTAATGTCTTGTTTCTCTTGTGTTTTTTCTTCTTCTGGCATTTATATACTATATAATGAAGTAAATCATTAACATGTTTGTCTCAACATAGTTATATTATCTCCTCAATTATAACGAAAAATCTTGCATTTAGGAAATTATTTAAACTTTTTTTAGTTTATAGATATTGACAAAATCAAAAAGCAACGACATTATATATAACAAAAAAATAAAAATTCGTCAAAGAAAACAATGTTTTCAAACAAATATATTACCCACCTTCTCTCCCCCCCTTAATACCTATATAATAAAAAATCTCTTCTATTTTTTGACTTTAAAAAAATTTTACCTATACTATGAGAGATGATAATTTTTTATCTCTTAGAAAAACAAAAATGCCTAATGATGAACAAAATCAAACACCAGTTCAAACCAATCCTCAAACAGGAACAGTTTGACTAGATGCTGTTAATACAGAACAAGCACAAACAGCAGGACAACCAGTTGCTCAACCTACACCTGCGCAAGAAATCGCACCTACGATTGACCAATCTATTCCTCAAGCTACTTCTCAACAAGCAGCCCAAGCTACCCCTACACAACCAGCAGAAGAAAAGAAAGGAGGTTTCTTTGGAGGAATTAAAAATATGTTCAGTTTTTGATGAAATAAAACAACAGAACAAACCCCTCAAACACAAGAGCCTATTCAACAAGCAACTAGCGCTGTAACAAACGTTACAAATCAAGCAACGTCAACTGTTAGTAATGCTGTAGAATCAGGAGGAAACTTCTTCCAAAAGCTTGTTAATTCAACACAAAATCTTCTTAATAAAACAGAAAATTTTGCAAGTACAACTGCACAAAAAACAATGAACATTACCCAAACAATTAAAGATGTTCCTTGAAAAGTTGTTGAAAAAACAACAGGAGTAATTGATAAAGGAATTAGTATTGGAAACCAAATCAAAGACCAAGCACAAGCTACAGTATCAACAGGTGTAAACTTCGTAAACAACGCAAAAGATACTGTCGTTAACTGAGCACAACAAATGACTTCTAATCCATTAGAAGCTGCAAAAAATATGGGATCGAATCTTGTTAGTAATACTGTACAACTCGGACAAAGCGTTGGTCAACAAGCTACAGAACTGGGAACAACTGCTGTAACCGAAGTAAAATCAACAGCTGAATGAGTTGTAAACGATGTAAAAGAAACATGAACAAACATCACAGAAAATGTCAAAGATGTTTCATGAGATATTGTTGGTAACGCCGTTGCTGCAGGAAGTGGTATTATTAACGAAGTAAAAGATTCAGGACAAAATATGGTAAACGATGTTAAAGATATGGGAACAAACATGGTAAGCTGAGTAACAGCAACAGGATCAACATTAGTAAACGAAGTTAAAACAGGATCTGAAAACCTCGTAAACGAAGTAAAAGAATGAGGAGAAAATCTTGTAAACTGAGCTAAAGGAATGGGAACAAATGTTGTTAGTGGTGCTGTTTCTACAGGACAAAACCTAGTTGAAGGTGTTAAATCAACAGGAGAAAACATCATAACCGATGTAAAAAACGCTGGACAGGAAGTAGTAATCGATGAAAACAACAACATGAGTACTACTCCAACTAACGTAGTATGAGAAATAAAACAAGCATGAGCTAATATTATCGATAAAACAAAAGAATTTGGACAAAACATCATCGATAAGACAAAAGATGTTATCCAAAATCCAGTAGAATATATTGATAATATCGCATGAGGAGGTGCTCCAGCAGCCCAAGCTCCTATCAATACAGAGACAGATAATACAACAAGTCTTGATAATTTAGCAGCTTCTCAAGAAAACGCAGCTTCTCAAGAAGCTACACCAGCTGCATAAGAATTATTCCTTTTCTAAGAGTTCAAATCGTCTTGCTTCTTTACGCTCGATTAACTTCATAATTTCTCCAAGATGTTCAGAAAGCAGACTAATATCATCATAGGCTAAATCCTTATTATTTAAAAGCTGAGTTATCTCAGCTTTTTCTTCTTCTAATTTTTCTAAATCTTTTATAAGCTGATCTAATTCTTGTTGAAGTTCATAAGGAAGCCTTGTTAACGGAACCTCATCATCCACTACAGCCTCATTTACACCCCCCTTTTTTATCTTTTTCTTCTCCTCTCCTTTCGCTCTTTTTTTATCTTCTTCATCACGCCATTGAGAATAGCTTCACCAAAAATCACTTACTTTTCCCTCTCCTTCAAAAACAAACAAATGATCTACAAGTCTATCCATAAACGACCTATCATGAGAAACAATAATAAGACATCATCTATATTGTAACAAAAAATCTTCTAAAATACTAATCGTAATCAAATCTAAATCATTAGTTGGCTCATCTAAAACCAAAAAATTAGGGTTCTTCATCAAAACGCAAACTAACGCTAATCTTCTTTTTTCTCATCAACTTAAAAGATTTGCCTTCTGATACCATTGAGGTGTTGGAAACAAAAATCTTTCCAAAAGCTTTTCTGCTGTTAAATGCTCTCAATTTGCTAAATCGATACTCCCTGCAACATCTTTTACAATATCTAATACTGTTTTTTCGTCTGGGAACACCTGTTCCTTTTGTTGATATTCTCCAAAGACAACTGTCTTTCAAACTTCAATTACTCAACTATCTGGAACTAATTTTCAAAGGATCATTGATAAAAATGTTGTTTTTCACACTCAATTTTTTCCAATCAGCCCAACACGTTCACAAAACTTAAAATCATGAGAAAAATCCTTTAAAATACACTTCTCTCAAAACCATTTATTTAGATTCCTGATTTTTATAATTTTCGTTCAAAGTCTTCTTTCTTGAAGAGGGATATCTAATTCTACTTTTTCTGAAGAATAAAGTTCTTTATTAGCATCATACTGCTCTTCTATCTTATAAAATTCTTTTTCTCTGAAATGTTGTTTTGTTGCTCTTGCTCTAGGAGATTTACGAATCCATGTTAATTCTCTTTTTAAAAGCTGACGCAATTTTTCTTGAGCGATTTGTTCATTTTCATGACGTTCAGCTTGTTTTTCCAAAAAATAGGCATAATCAGCAGGATATTTATATAGTTTTCCTCTTTCTAATTCATAAATTTCATCACAAACACTTTCCAAAAAGTATCTATCATGTGTTACCATAAATAAAGTAACTTGTTCTGTTTTTAGATAATTCTCAAGCCACTCAATCATCTGAATATCTAAATGATTCGTTGGTTCATCAAGCACCAACATTTCAGGCTCATCAATCAAAGTTTTCGCCAAAGCAACTCTCTTTTTTTCTCATCATGATAAAGTTCCTATTTTTTGATGTAGCAACTCTTGAAGTTGTAATCTTGAGAGAATCGTATCTACCTTAGACTGATAACTCCATACCTGGTATTCATCTAACAAATGAATAATCTCTGCCAATCTCTCAGAATCTGCCATATACATAAGCTCTTCATATTCTTTAATCAAACTAGCAGCTTTATGATCAGTTTGAAATACCTCATCAAGTACAGTAACCTCTGGATGTAATTCAAATTCTTGAGAAAGATAACCAATTTTTATTCCCTTCCTCCACTCAATATCTCAATCTGTTCTATCAAGTTTTCACATCATAAGTTTTATAAGCGTCGTTTTTCATCATCAGTTTTTAGCAACTAACGCTATTTTCTTCCCTTTTTCTATGGTAAAACTAATGTGATCAACGATTGGTTTACTCACATAGGTTTTAGTTAAATCTTCTGCTTTAAAATACCACATAATTTAAAATGAAAGAGTAATTCTTTTTAGGTTTACAACCAATATATTCTTTTGATTTATATCTTAACATAATGGTTGTAGTCATTGGTTCTCAAATTACAAACAAAATTATTTATCATTTGAAATTGTATATTTGTCAAATAATACACATTTATTTATTCATAAATCCTTATTACAAAGGAACAAAGATATCCAAAAAACAACCTACATACAATGATTTAATAAAATATACATCACTAAAAACAAAAAAGCCTCCCATATTTTTATAGGAAACTTAAATTACTAAGTACATCATTGCTCAGGATGGGACTCGAACCCACAAGCCATACGGCATACGCACCTCAAGCGTACATGTATACCAATTCCATCACCTGAGCATATTTACTTTTTTGATAACAAGTATATATCTATTTTACTATTCTTTTCAAGCTAAATTTTAGTCAAAACTTCTCAATAAAATTTATAAAAATACGTACTATTGCTTTTTCAATAAAAATATTTAATAGATAGTAAATATTTCTTTTATTTTTCCACAATCAAACAATATGAAAAAAAGACGAGCTCTAATACTATGCTGTGCATGTATTATCATTTTACTCTGATGCGCATGCGCCCTATGGTATGCTTCATATCACACAAAGATCAATCAAGAGCAACTCGCCTGTATGGATGAAATAGATGAATGACTATATTCCTTATTAGAAACCGATTTCATCCCCCATTCAACAATCATTGAAAACTCAATTAAAGAAAACTGAAAAAACGGATACCAAGGAAGCGTTATCTATAAAAACGGAAATTGAATAAACACAAAGCTACACGTCTCATGTTTTATTGGAAACGATACCATAAGTTTAGAACGAGGAGATATCGAAGAAAATGTAGAACGGCTCCAAGATGAAATCAATAAAAATCTAGAATCAACCTCCGATTCAGAAACAGACCGCATCACTGCATGTGAAGAACGTGTAGGATTTCTCCTAAACTACAATACCTGGTCATTTACACGAGAAAACGAAATTGAAGATTGAACATATTACATTAGGAACTGACATGTAAGTTATGTAAAGCGATGAGAAAAAGCAGAAGATAATGTTAAATGCATCATCAACAAGGCAAATGATAGCATCGATGTAGAATTCTCTGACCATCAATATAATTGACCCGCTGAAGAAGAATAATTATTTAATACAAAAAGCCTAGGATCTTCAATAAACAATTCCTAGGTTTTTCTTTTTTTCAAATTTTCTTAAAGTTCCCAATGCTCAGATTTCTCCCAAGGATAACTCACAGGTCAAAAATGCCCATAAGCAGCGGTCTGTCTATAAATAGGTCTCCTTAAATCCAAAAAATCAATAATTCCATTAGGACTAAGATCATAATGTTTTCTTATATAATCAATAATACGTTCTTTATCTACCTTAGCCGTTCAGAAATCTTCTATAAAAATACTCACAGGCTGAGCGACTCAAATTGCATAACTTAGCTGAATTTCGCATTTATCAGCTAAAGCATTTTCAACAATATTTTTCGCTAAAAATCTAGCCATATAAGCAGCACTCCTATCAACCTTCGTAGGATCCTTTCAACTAAAAGCCCCGCCTCAATGCCTTCATCCTCCTCAATACGTATCTACAATAATCTTTCTTCAAGTCACTCAAGTATCCCCCGCTGGTCCTCAAACCACAAAACTTCCAGTAGGATTAATATAAATCTTTGTATCTTCAATAAGGACGGGTGCAAAAACCGGACTTATAACATATTTCCTAATATCTTTACAAATTTGTTCTTGTGTAATTCATGCCTTATGCTGAGCAGAAATAACAATCGTATCAATTCTTTCAGGTTCTCCTTTTCTATTTAATTCAACCGTAACCTGTGTTTTCCCATCAGGAAAAAGATAAGGAATAGCTCCTGTTTTCCTCGCTCTAGCAAGTAAAAAAGCTAAACTATTTGCATATTCTAATGACTTCGGCAAAAAACACTCTGATTCATTACTAGCATATCAAAACATAATCCCCTGATCTCCCGCTCATCAAACATCCACTCCCTGTGCAATATCAGGAGATTGGGTATGAACCAAAACTTCAATATCAGCAGTATCCTTATCAAATCATGCCTCCTGAGAAGTGTATCAGATATCAGCCAACACTTCTTTTGCAACTTTAACATAATCAACCTCCGCTTTCGTTGTAACTTCTCATGCAATTACAAGTTTATTCGTCGTAATAAGACATTCAACAGCTACTCTTGAATAAGAATCCTGTCTTAAACATGCGTCTAAAATTCCATCAGATATCTGATCACAAACCTTATCAGGATGTCCTTCTGTAACAGATTCTGAAGTAAAAAAGTAGTTCCCTTTTTTCATAATAAATTCAAACAATAAATAAAAATCTTTCCCACTATTATGAGGAAAGAAAATTATCAAATTACTTTTTTTAATATCTCTCCCCTTTTTTGGGTAGGAATTAGCACCTTATCTAAGACAGGTTGCTGGGATGTTCTAACGAGCCTAGTCTCTCCATCCTCTCTTGATATATTTACAGCACAACTAATACAAAAAATACCTATAAAATCAAGCCTTTTTTTTGCTTTTTTCACCTTTTTCAATTATAATTAAATAACTTTTATACCTATTGATTATATGGAGAAAGCTGAATGTTTACAGATATTAAAAAATGTTTTTCTTAAAGATACTTCTCAGAAAAACAATCTTTCTAAGCTTGCTACCGAAGCCCGATGAGAAAACAAAATAGAATGTATGAACGCTATCGGTTGAACAACACAAGTAAAGCTTTCTTTATCTAATATGGAAAAAGATGGAGCCGAAAAAGAACATGAAAGTGCATGAAGCAATACTACCGTCTGCCAACAAAAACTTATCGATACCTTTAGAAAAGACTACTCTCAAAAATCATATCCATCAAAATTAGCTGCCGATGCTCGATGAGATAATAAACAAACCTGTTTACAAGAATTTTGAGGATGGTCTCAATTTAACCTCTTTCTCAAAAACGTAGAAAATAACTATACAGAGCTTCCAGATACAAACGATTTAAAAACTGGTTCAATAGGGGCACTTCCAACAACTCCAACAATCCAAAATCCTAACGAGGAATTTACCTACACTTGAGAAGTTGCAACAGGCGAACAATCAATCCTTGATGATGAATCCTTTGTAATGCTAGAGACCTTTGGAATGTGGACACTTTATACAATCATCGCATTTTTCTCCATTTTTATCATCTGTGGAATTTTCAAACATACTTTCAGATATATCTATTCTTTCCTAAATAGCAGAAGAATGATTTTTATTAAAGTACTTCTTCCTAAAGGTGATGGGAAAACAGACCGTGAACAAGAAAAAGAAGTAGCAAAAGATATGAAAGAAAAAATTGGAAGGATGACCCAACTTTATAATGGGTTGCATAAAATCTCTGAACTAAGTACTAAAGAATCTCTTATGCATAAATTCTTTGGAAAACAAAAAATCGTTATGATTTATCAATACGAAGAAGGAGAACTAAGTTTTATTGTTGGAACTTACCCTGAATATCAAAGTATTGTTGAGAGTACCATTTCAGCTCAATACCCTACTTGTTCTCTTGAAAAAGTATTAAAACCAAAACCATTCAAGAAAAAATACTATGATATCATGACTCTTGAACCAAAAAGAGATCCAGTATACACTATCAAAACCTTTAAACAAATGCCAGATGATCCAATTAACAATATCATCGATACAATGAGTAAAGTCTCTTCATACGATACTGTAACAGCAATTCTTATTGCAAAGCCAGAATCATGAGGATTTAACGCAAAAAGACAAAAAGCCGCAGATAGACTTTATAAAGGGCTTGATCTCTATACCACTCAACGATGGCATCGAAAAAATCTATTCAATCCATTTAAACTGCTTGATTTCCTTATCCACGGACCAAGTGAAAAACTTATTTCTAACAAAAAAGAAGAAGATAATGTATCAATGGTAAGAATGGTAAGAGCAAAAGAAGATGCAATGAACACCATCTGAGAAGAAGCAGGAAACCCAACATACAGATCAGGAATTATCATTATCAGTTCTTCTGATGAAAGCGACCACCCAAGACAGAATCTTAAAGCTATGGAATCAGCATATAACGTTTATAATGATGAATATGCAAATGGACTTTCTGATAACAACACAAAACACGATATTTTCTCATGACTTTATACAAGACTTTGGAGAATAGCAGCGAATTACTATCTAACAGGATTCTTCTACAAATATTCTTATTTTTCAACAAACGAATTAACATCATTATACCACTTTGCAGATTGAATCTATAACCGTTCACCTATTATTGAATGGATGCAATATAAAGTATTACCTGCACCTGCAAACCTTCCTCAATTTACCGATGATGAACGAAATGGTAAAATTATGACCTGAGTCTTAGCAGAAAAATTTAAAAATGGTAATTTATCAGAAATTCTTAAAGATTATCAAAACCATTGGGCTGTAGGTTCTAAACCACTAGAAGAAGAAAAACTTACTCCATTAGAAGAATACCAAAAAGCTAATTCTAGCAGTAAAATAGAAGAAAAAGATGGAAAAGAAACAATCGATGGTAAAATAATTATCACAAAAGATGAACAAAAGTTCGTAAAAGAAATGATAAATAAATGAACAGTCTATGGATATAAACTATATAAAAATGCTGTTCTCCTATGAACCAATATTTATAGAAACAATCTTTCTCCTGTGTATATCAAAAGAGAAGATAGAACAAGACACCATTATATGATAGGAAAATCAGGTACATGAAAATCAGTATTCCTTCAAACAATGGCAAGACAAGATTTATGGAATTGAGACGGTATCTGCCTTATCGATCCACATGGAGATCTTGCAGAAGATGTCTTAGATTACGTACCAAAAGAAAGAGCTAAAGATGTGATATATTTTGATGCTGGTAATGAAGATAGACCTATGGGACTTAATCTTTATGAGATCAATTCACTAGATGAAGCCGATAGAACAGTAAACGATGCAACAGAAATCTTCTTAAAAATGTTCTGACCAGAAATCTTCGGACCTAGAATCCAGGAATACTTTAAATATGGTTCTCTTACCGTTCTTGAAGATTTTGACGATAGACCAACACTTCTTGATATTACAAGACTCTTTACTGATGATGCATATAGAGAACTTAAAGTAGCAAAAGTAACAAACGCCGTTGTAAGAAACCGATGGGAAAGAACCTATAATTCTATGGGGGATAGAGAAAAAGCTGAAATTATTCCATATTTCTCTTCTAAATTTGTATCATTCAATACCAATAGACTTATCAGAAACATTATCTGACAAACAAAATCTGCATTCAACTTCGATGATGTGATGAATAACCAAAAAATCTTACTCGTAAATCTCTCAAAAGGTAAGATTTGAGAAATCAATGCACAGCTTCTTGGTATGATTCTCGTATCAAAAATCTATAACTCAGCAATGGGTAGAGCAAAAATACCGGCTAAAGATAGAAAGGACTTTTTCCTCTATGTGGATGAGTTCCAGAACTTTGTATCAGGTACTTTTGCCGATATCTTATCAGAGGCCAGAAAATATAGATTAGCACTTATTATGGCACACCAATATATCGCCCAGCTAGAAACAAAAGGATGAGATGGTGGAGGTAAAGCAGATGTAAAAGCTGCTGTATTCGGTAACGTTGGTACAATGATGTCATTTAAAATCGGTGCACCTGATGCCGAATTTATGGAAAAAGAATACTCTCCTCTTCTTTGACCACAAGATATTGTAGGAATCGCAAACTATAAATCATATATTAAACTTAATATTGATAACGCAACAACAAAAGTATTTAGTATGAACTCTATTTATACTAAAGACTACCAAAACAAAAAAATAGCTCCACTCTTAATGGAATACTCCGCTAAAAAATATGGTAGAGCTAGAGAATTTGTCGATGCTGAGATGTCTACAAGATTAGGAGTAAGTGCTGACTTAGATTCATTACCTTGATGACCTTGAGATACGGGACAATCTACAGAATAAACATGAAAAACTCTAAAAACAGGTTGTAATAAAATAAACCTGTTTTTATTTTTTCAGTAAATACAGTTTTTCTTATAAATCACTGAGAAAATCATCCATTCACCTTCTTGCTTCAAAAATATCTCTTTTTGTTACATTAAAACTCGCCAACTCTTCCAACTGGTCTTTTGACAAATGTCTTACTACTTTCATTATTTTTTTATTTGATTTTGTAAGAGCTTTTTCAAAAAGAGACTGATATTTATCCAAAAAATCATATATAGAATTTCATAAGTTTTCTCTTGTTATTATGAATTGCTCATGTTGTTGAAATGGTTCATCTAAAGTATCGTCTTCAAATCGAACATCAACATCAAAAAGCATTTCACCATAAAGAGCTTCTTTATATGCATTTTTTCAAATATCATTTATAATTTGATCTTTTAATGATAATAAAGATCATTCCACTGCAATTCTTACAAGAACAACAACCTATTTTTTCAATTAATTCCTAGAGAAAATGAAGACGCAAGTAAAGTATCTCTCATAAAAAAAGCATCATTCAAAAAATCCATAAGCTCACTAGGCATCAACACCTCATCTCTTAGACAAGATACATACCTCATAGTTCCATTTCAAACATATATATATCAATTTTTTCTCAATTAACATTTGAATTTTCATCAATAAATGTGGTATTGTATTTCCTTGCCATAACAATATCAAATTACATTAAAATCTATATACATTCTTCTATATAAAAATAATAAAGTATATATCAAGCGAATATTCCTACGTATTAATAATACCAAACACTGTTTCATCTAAAACATCGATAGATTCTTTTACATCAAATAATTTAATATAATTTTTATTAATACGCTTTCTCCCTTTCAATATTTTATCAAATTTTCTCTTAAATTCAGGTTCAGTATTAAATATTTCGACAAAACCTTCGAATCATTCTACATTACATTCTTTTGATATTATACACGGCAAATTAGCACTTATAGCCTCACATATCACAATAGGAAATCATTCATGATCCGATGCTAAAACAAATAAAGTAGACCTTTTAAAAATCATTATTTTTTCTTTATCATATAATCATTGTATTATTTTAACCTTTCCATCTAATCAACTATCTGCTACTTGTTTTTTTAAATTTTCAAGTTCTCATCAATCAGGTCAAACAATCAAAAGTATATAATCAATATTCTCCTTTAAAAACCTTGATAAATAAGCAATTACCTTATCAAATCTTTTTCAATATGCCAATCTTCACATAGACAAAATAATTTTTTTATCTCAAATACCTCGTTTTTTATTAAAGCATTTCAAATCTGCATCTGTAATTCTTTCCATCTCACTAGTCCGATAATTTTGATCTATTCAATTATTAATAACAATTCCATCCTTATAAGGTATTTCATAATCTTCCTGTTCATTCTTACTACAAAAAATGACCTTTTCAGCATGTTTCGAAACAAACTGTGAAAAGAAAAGAATAAACAACCTCTTTAAAAAGACTTTCTCCCTTTGCTTAGAAACATTTCAAACACCATGTGGCATTAGAATATATGGAATTCAATATTTTTTACAGATTTTAAAAGTGATATATTCATAAAACGAATATAAGCCATGAATAAATACAATATCATAATGCCTTATATTGTTTTCCAACCATTGATATAATCACCTAGGATAAAACAATCACAAATTAAATAATAGTTTTGAAACAGAGGGGAATCTGACAATACTAATATCCTCAATAACTTCTTGTTTTTTTAATCATGTGAATTGATGAGTTATTACAGTTATATTATTTCATTTGTTAAGTAATCATTTTGCATAATTCCAAGCTACATATGCTTGTCATCATCAAAAATAAGGAGGGAACATATGAGAAACAAAAAGCACATTATACGACATTACTTTTATTATAATTTAAAATATTTAGAAATAAATAATTTTACCGTTTGAGGAATTAATAGTCCTCAAATTCTAAAAAATAATGCTTTATAAAAGTTAGGATAATATTGTTTATTCTTATATATCAAAGATAGTCATAATTTTCTCATGAGAAAATTTGAAGTTGTAGTAGTATTTCATTGCCATGTTCTATATAAAATATATGAATCAACTATATTTCAAAAACTTCAATACTTTCATATTCTAAGCCATAAATCATAATCTTCAACCTTATTAAAATCTGGATTAAAAAATCAAGAAAACAAGAGAACATCCTTTCTTATAACAACAGAGGATAGTGCAAATTGATTCGATAAAAGGAAAGACTTTCTAATTTTAATATTAGACTCTTGTACTTTAATTTTTCAAATACAACATCAATCTTTATCAATATTTAAAAAAGAAGTTCAACACATTACATATCAAGTATTACTCTCCAAGAAAAAGATTTGTTTTTTTAGTTTATTTTCATCAGCCCAAACATCGTCATCATCAAGGAATGCAATATACTTACCCTTACTTTCAAAAATTCCCCTATTCCTAGAATAACATCTCTCTGAATTTTTCTCATTCTTCAAATATTTTATGTTATCGAATGTTTTACAATAGCTCAAAATTACATTTTCTACATTGTTAGTAGAGGCATCATTTACAATTATAACTTCAATATTTTTGTAAGTTTGATGTAATACTGATTCAATAGCTTGATTAAGTCGTTTATCCTTTCAATTAAATGTAGTTATTACCACAGAAACTAATGGTGCACTCATTATTATAGTCAAAAATTAAAATTGAATCCAATCAGAAGGAACACTTTGTAAATTAAAAGATTTTCTATAACTCCATATCCTTGGAGCTATTACCACTTTTTCTTCATTTCTATTTAACCATGCTCACCACCAGCTAAAAGAACTATTTGCTATTATATTATGGTGACATTTACTCATTAATGCCATATCCTGCCAAGCATCTTCTCATACATTCCAATCTACATAAACATATGTCTCTCAGTTAAAATTTTCTTTACACCATTCTAAATCATCAGAAAAAAATATAAAAACAGGATTCTTAATCCTCTTGTATATATATAAGATACTTTTGTCATAATAATCCAACGAACATATTGGATGAAAATCAGGTTTTTTTAAATAATCTCATCTTCTAACATGAACTGCTACAAGATTCTTTCATGACAATGAATCTAATAATGCTAAATTTCTATCAGAAAACTTTTTAGAAAATGAAAAATCTTTTCTAATAGTCGATTCAAAATCTTTAAAATAATTTTCATTTTGAAAATATCAATCAAAATAGCCATCCTTCTTATTTAAAAAATCAGCCTCAAAATATCATGCTCTCTCCTTATAGTGGCTCTTATTAAATTTTGATAAAAATGCTTTTACAAGCCAATGAAAGTTATTCTTTTCATAAAACGGGACATCAACAAAATAATTCTCTTTTATATTAAAAATTTCTAATTCATACGGTCTAAAATATGTTTTATATTCTGAAATATCCAATCAAAAATCTGAGCCAGACCTTAATGATAATGCTCTTATAAAAGCATATTGGAACATTTGATTTCATAATCATCATTGTATTTTTTGTACAAGCATTTATCATTTTATAAATTCTAAATTGTAATTTTCTCTTATCTTTTCTATAGACCAATTCCACCATTCCGATTCCAACAATTGATTTATCTTTTCTTTTGGAAATCTAAATTTTATTATTTTTGCAGGATTTCATCAGACAATAGCATACGGAGGAACCGATTTTGTTACAACTGCTCATGCTCAAACTATCGCTCAATCACCTATTTCCACTCACTTTAATATTATTACATTGGCTCATATCCAAACATCATTAGATATATATATATCAGATCAAACCTCTTCATCTCTTCAAAGAACAACACTTCAACTATAAGGTGGATAAGTCGTAAGTTTACTTGCATTATGATCGTTATAAGCCAAAAACAGAACTCAAGAAGCAATACTACAAAATTTTCATATTGTTACTCAATAATTATAGCTTCACAAAATCAAGCAATTTCATGCGATATAACTATAATCCCCTATTTTAATTTTCCCAAAAAAATTATTCTTTCAGGATATCCTAACCCCCTTTCCAAGAACAATATAATTACTTATAATATTTGATATAGGAAAATGTTTAATTACTCAGAATGTTCTAGTTCACAATAAATTTTTATCTTTCCCTATTACAACAAAAAACTTTATAATATTCCTAATAAAATCCGGAATAATATTCCACAACCAGAACAGCAAGTGTTTCATAATCAAACCATAAAATAAAATTAGTATGTTATCAATTTAAATAATTTAGTTATCACTTTACTTGGTAACAACAGTAAAACCCATAAACAAAAATGATAGATTCTATCAGCAAATTGCGGTTTTATCGTTGAATAAGCTTGCTTTTGACAATTCAATGTTGCTTTTATCGTTTGTTTTACATTAGATTTTTGTGCTCATCTTCTAATTCTATACTTAAGTACATCTACATCTATATTTTTTATTTTATATCAACTACCATAAAATTTTATCCACAAATCATAATCCTCTACATACTTAATTTTTGAATATCATCAAACACTTAGGAATATATCCTTTCTCATCATTGTAGATGGATGAGAAACTGGTGATTTTTTTAAAATAACATTCTTAATATCATCTGAATATTTCCTATATCCTATAACATTTCATAACTCATCAATAATAATATTATTTCAAGCCACTACAGCATATTCCTTATGATCTTTAAGAAAACGATATTCTAATTCCAATCTATTATACAAACTCACATCATCACTATCTTGCGATACAATATAATTAGTAGTTGTTAATCATATAAGTCTATTTTTTGTATAAGCTATTCATTGATTTTTATCATTCCTATATAATTTAATTCTGTTATCCTTCAAAGAATATTTTTTACAAATATCATAACTTCAATCGGAAGAAAAGTCATCTACTATAACAAATTCAAATTCTTTAAATGATTGATTCAAAATACTTTCAATCGCCTCTCACACCCATTCCTTTGTATTGTATACAGGCATTATTACAGAAACTAGTATATTTTCCATTTAGAACAGAATAAACCAAAGAAACAAATACAGCATATAGCTAACCGAATAGTCGCCAAACCATTATACATCCCTTCTGTTTTAGAAGTTCTTTGATTAACTACATACTGTATTTCTTTCCTCGTTAAATAAAAAACACCCTAATGCGTGGGGTGCACATAACTAAACATTTGACCAACAAATTTCTTGCAGCAAATGAAAGGTTAAACCACTACATTAGAGTGTTTTTTATTCGTTTACTACAAAAAACTTGTTTAAAAGGCCAAATGTTTTTTGTTTAGTTATGTGCAATGCAAACTATATCAATTAGAATCCAAAATTCAATTTATTGTTGTATTACTTTCATATATTTTTATAAATTAGCCATCTTTTACTCTTTCTAAAATTCAAAAATCATTATGATTATCTTACATATTTTCATCTTTGCATTTTTTATCTTCCTCTATTTTTTCAGAGATTTCTACTTGTGAGAATTAGCTATCAGCTTCCTTCCATACATTTGAGGGTTTCTCTTACTTTTAGTCATTTATCGAATTATTCAGCTCCGGAAATATCTCTATTGAGCAATAGAAAATCAGTCTCTTCTCATAAAGACTTCTCCTTTTTTTCTCATCCTTTTTTGAATACTTTTTTGATTATACGCTTACGAACTTAACCACTTTTACAACGAAGACCTCCTTTCTAAAGAACCTTTAAACAATCCAATCAAAATACTTTATTCAAACATCTATAAAGAAAATTACAACTTCGACAAAATAAAAGAAACTATTCAATCCGAAGACCCAGATATTGTAATGTTCGTAGAATTTTCAGACGAACACGAAGATTGATTAAAAGACTTTATCAACGAACACTACCCATATTATGATAAAACAAATCGATCAAGAATCTTTTGAGGAAGCGTAGTTATGAGCAAATACCCTATAACAAATTTCATAAATAAATACAAGCAAGAAAGCGCTTGGAAATATGGATATTTCATGATAGAAAAAGACGCTACTCCTTATTATTTCTACCTAATACACACAAGCTCCCCTGTTTCTAAACTTGATTATGAAAAAAGAAACCAACAACTCATAAGTGTAAAAAAAGACTTTTTCCAAACCCATGACAGCGAAAGATCCCTCAATGCAAAAATTATTATGCTTTGAGATTTCAACGTAAGTCCATGGTCTAGTAATTATAAAGCATTCGATTCATCTATCTCAGGAAGATTAAAAAACATCACAAGAATCCCTCCAATGTTTTTCTCCTGGAATTTAGCAGAAATGCTCAAAGTTCATAAAGATTTTGATTTCCTTCCACAACGATTCAAAAAAAATGTAGGATATTGTCCTATCCTACGAAGCCATATCGACCAAGCATTCATAAGTCCAAGTGTAAAAATAGCTAATTTCAAAAAGATACACATTGATTGATCTGATCACGATGGAATAGTTTTCGATATCGAATAAAATATTTTTAAAATGACTATATAAAAATTTCAATTTCAACTTAATAATTTCCAACTTGAACGATACAACTACCACGTTCATATTGATTACAAGGAAAGAGAAGAAATTTTAAGGACACTACATATTAATTTTTAGAAAGCCCTTTTATAAATTCTGATATTTCTTGAACAGTATAGCTACCACGTTCATATTGATCACGGAAAAATATTCCAGCATCTATTTTTTCATTACCCCAAATAATAATATCTTCATATCCTATTTTTACAACTAAGACCGGTTTTCATCCAATTTCTATAACAGCCTTTATAGAATCATCACTTGTATCCTTTAATGGATATACTCAACTTATCTTTCAACAAATTATCTCAAAATCATGCGCAACAAAAATTTCATCTCATTTCTGTAAAATAAAGAAAGGTTTTCAAGCAACCCAAAGAGTATCTTTATTAAGTATAGAATATCCTAACCTTAAGAAAAACTCTCTAGTCATAAGAGCACGTTCTTCTGATCATTCTCAACTTTTTCATTCTTCAATTACCTCAGCTGTTTCTGAATTATCAGGCTTAGAAATGCTAGATTCCAATTCCTCATCCTCTGAATCTAAAATAGCTTCTCAAATAGTATTAATATCATCTGAGCTAATATCCTTTAAATTTCTCAATATTTCTTCTTTACTTTTAGAAGAGGCTAATGATGTTGTTCATTTCTTAGGAATGATAATCCTATTTAAATTATTTTTCATAAGAAGTTATTAATAGATAAATTAAAAATCATAAGCATTTAATTTTATTTTACGTCAATTAACTAATTCATCTTCCCATGCAGTTACACTTTCGATTTCTGTAGTTTTTAAGTCTTTAGTAACATCAAGTTTATTTCGAGGATTATATTTCTCAGCATCTACTTCAAATTTATATTTTATTCGAGAATATTGTTTCCCTCTAGCTGAATCAGCATCAATTTGTGTTTTTATTACAATATATCACACTCATTTCCTAAGATCTTGATATTTATCAGCAATTTCTGCTTTATCAAACGGAATTTCACAAACTCTTAAATTAGGAATACTTCTAGCTCAATATCAAAAAACATTGGGATATCTAAGGTTCCTTGTTTCCTTGTTTAATAGTTTTTCTGTCTCTTGTTCTATATATTGTTCAAATAAATCTTGAGAGGATTCAGATAAATCTAGAGAACTTTCTTCTTGCTTATTCTGTTTTGGAATCCTTATTTCATATAATGTTGCTTCTCATTCATTTTTTCATAACCAAATTCTTAATGTATCACCTTGTAAATCAAGGCGTCTGATTTTTGTATAAGCCTTAGACCAATCATCTTTATTCGGATCTTTAGCATCTCTATAAACTAACTCTTTTGAAGTTTGAAAATCTCAAACCTTTATAAATATTTTTGTTCAGAATTCTAAATCACTAAAAGAGTCATGATAATCGCGATTATAGTCATAAAGTAAGACTAATCACACCTTTTCTCAATTTTCTATAATTTTAGAATCTTCCATAAAAAATCTTGTAAGATTCTTCGGCTTTTTACCATTGATTTTTTGTTCAAAAGATGATAATTCCTGTCCATGTTTCTTACGCATTTCTTGTTCTGTTTCTGCCTCTCTTTTTTCTCTAGCAATTCTCATTTCCTCATCAATAGTAGTTAATTGCTCAGGAGTGATTTCTTTAAGATTTCTTAAAAGATCTTCCTTACTTATTTGACCAGAAGAGTTATTACTTTTTTTAGGAATTATAATATGCATTTTATTTACGTTCATTTTTATTACTCATTAACAACTTTAAAAATCTGAGATTTATGTTTTCTAAAGAATTGCCTAAGTTCTCTCAATAAAACCGTCATAATTTCTCAAGAATGGCGCAATCAGATAACTTTTGAATTTGGATACCAATATTTAAGATGTTCCTCATTAATACCAATACCCACCATTGTAGATAATCATTTAAATCACTTCATTAACTCAATTAAAGAATCTCATAAAATTCCTTGATTAGCCTCTCAATCCGTAATAAAGATAGGAAGAAATACTGTATCTGGATGGGTATCTTTAACTTCTTTAATAACATCGATGTCTTTTTGAACAGAAAGAGAAATATTTGTCCATCAATCATTAGCTACAAGTTCCCTCATAAGCTTTCATTTCCTTTCTTCAAATTCATCATCAGTATCTTTGATAATATTTAACGATTCACCAAAAGTATTTACGTGAAACGGAATTCTCCATTTCTGACATAAAAGTCATAAGAAAATAACAAGTTTCATGGTATCAGCAATATTATCAGACATAGAACCAGAGACATCAACAGAAAGACAAATTCATAAATTAACTTCTAAAGATTCTTTTTCTTCAAAACGAGAATAAAGTTTTTCTCACCATTGTTTTAATCTAACCTTTCTTCAAGCTTCATTCATATCAGTTACTCTTCATGAATTATATCCTCATTCTAGATGATATTCTTTTAACTTAGGAATCTCAGCCTCAAGTTTTTTAATAAATCTCTCTACATCTTTACTAAGTTCTTTTTCTAATTTCATATATCTTCTATACAAATATTCTTCATTTCTAGAAAATCAGCTCTTTCTAAGTTCTTTTTCATAATCTTTTTCTTTCTTATCAAGATAATCCTTCATTGCCTCAATTTTTTCTTTAAGGTGTTGTTTAATATCTTCAGATTCAATCTTTTCAGTTTGTTTTAATAAATTTTCATATTCTTCTTGAACAGTATCCATTTTCTGTAGATTTTTTTCATGAGTCATTTCCTCAAGTTTATCCAAATATTCATTAAATTTTTTTTCATTTTCTAAATCATTTTCTCTTTTTTCTACAGCCTTTTCTATATCCTCCCATTGTTTTTCCATTTCTTTCTCAATTTCTTTTTGTCCCTCAAGTTCTTTCTCTTCATCTTTTGAAAGTTGAGAATTACCATTATCTTGTGATTCACCTCCATCATTTGGATTCTCTCATTCTTCATTATTTTCTAATATTTTTTTCTGCATTTTTAAATCTTCTCAATGTTCTTTAAGATTCTGTTTATCAATAGTATCTTTTATTTCCTCTAACATTTGTTTCTTTTCTTCATCAGACATTCTTTGGAGTCTATCTTCTATTTCTTTTTCAAGTTGAGAATCATTAATTCCTAATCAATCAGCATCAGATTTTATTTCTTGTTGATTTCATCATCCATGAGCAGATTGTGATTGTTGAGATGAAGATTCTGATCAAAAATTACTATTGGAAGAATTTGATTGTGATGAAGGCTCATTGATTCCTTCAGTATTCATTGAAGGATTAGTTTGTGGAGAGCTTTGAGAATTTCATCATTGCATTCATTCAGTACTATCGGATTCTCATTGAGAAGTTGCTCATTGAGAAGATAGATTATCTCACATATTTCAATTATTCTGCATTTGAGATTCTGAAGAATTTTTTCATTCCTCTTGAAGATTTCATCAATTACTTCATTGATTATTTGTTTCTGGATTTTCTTCTCCTCATTCTAATCATTCATTTCAACTTCATTGCATATTTGATCACGAATTCTTTCCTTCATCTCACGAAGATTCATTACCTTCTCATTGATTATTAGAGTTATTATCTCATCCAGAGTCTCATTGTCATTCATTTTCTTTCCCCTCATTTCAAGAAGACTCTTTTCCTTCTCATTGATTATTAGAATTGTTATCTCATTCATTATCATTAAGAGCTTCTTTTAATCCTTCTTGTGTTCATTCTTGGACTTGTTTAACATTCTCTTGTTGTTCTCAAGCACCTCATTCTCAGTTTTGGTTCAAAGCATCCTTTAATTCTTCTTGAGTATTTTCTTGAGTCTTTTGCACTTGTTGTTCTTGTTGAACTTTACGTTCTTGTTGGATTTGCTGTTTTATTCTTTCTTTTTGAAGTCTATCCATATCTTTTTCTCCTAACTTTTCTATGATAGGCCATAATGTTTCATTTTTTCTTTTTAGTCTTTCTTTTGAATCTATATTTACATCAACAATTTCATCTAAATGTTCAATGAATTTATCAAATTCTTCTTGAACATCATCATCAACAATATATTTAGCATCAAATGTCAAAGGAAATTCTTTATTAAGCCAATAGTGTAATGCCTTTTTAGCGAATTGATCTAATTTTAATAATTTTCATCTAGCATCCAATGTTCCTGTTGTAGTAAACATATCTTTATAAAGATTCTGTACTCATAATTTTTTTGCTCTTCATTTTGCTATTTGTTTTTTACCCATATAGATATCTTCAAATGCATTGAAAAACATCCCTACTGTTGTAACGGGTAAGTTGTGTAAAACTGCTTCACGAGAATTGATAAGCATATCTCAATAATCACTACTTTCTGCATGTTCAAGTTCATGATCAACTATTGGTCATAGGACATCTTTATCTTTTGATATTAACCATGGTAACCAATAATAGAGATATTTAGGTTCAAAATATTCTTCAGGGATATCTGAGAATTTAATTTTCCCTTCCATATACTTGTTGAATAAAGCATTACCTTCTTCTCATAATCAACAAGCAAATGTTCCTTCTTCTCATCACTGAATTTTGTATGGTTTCATAGTTAATCATGAGTTCTTAGAATATTTAATTAATGAGGAAAAATATTCAAATTTTTCAGCAACAATTCTTTGAATTTCTTTCTTTGATAAGTGCTTAAATCAATTTAAACTCTTATCATCTAAGTTTATGTCATTTACTCAATTCTTCATTATATCCTTAATCTAAGACTAAATAATTCTTATTTCATAAGAAGACGCATTTTTGTGAATATACTTAGGTCTTTATATGATTTTTTTTGTTTTTTTACTTGCTCTCAGAATCACAAATCAATCAATTCAGAAGCAACTTCATCATCTAATCCAGTAAATTCATTTGTATTAATTGCAATATAACTAGCGAAATAATTTAACATACTTGTGTCGCCTTTTGTTTTTCGATAATTTAATAAAATCATAGCTACTTCCTTATCTTTTCATTTGAATTTATATAGAATATCATGAGAAAAACTATAATATCAAGCATTGGTAAGGTTTAAAAAGATTTGTTTATGGTCTCTTTCAAAGAAATATTCAATATTATTAATTAAATACACAAATTCTTTTTTTTCTATAATTTTATTAGCAAAATCCAGATTCAATCTAGGAACATTATGTAATGATGGATGTTCTTTTTTGTCTAAAAGATATAATGCAACATCTTGTCTTGCTTCAGAAGTATATTTTTTTAAATCAGTTGTAAAACTTCAACGTTCTCATAAGGCAACAGCTATTTCTTTATCCATTCATTCAAAATCATGAAGCTTGCTTAGGAGATAAGCATCTCATCACGCATTAATAATATTGAGAGCTATTTCTTTATGCAATTTTGAAGGAAAACGCTCAATATTTTCACACAGCATTCTAAATTTATTTTTATTCTTTAATCATAGAATTTGATTGGCAAAATTTACATCTCCGTCAATCCCTTCTAAATAAAAATATTCTCATTTTTCGATATAAAATAATGCTATATCTTTTCTATCTTCTTCTTTAAAATGCTTTAATGGAATATATGAACCTGTTTTATCGTATAATGATATTGCAACTTCTTTTGACAGATAATCAAAATCCTTGATATAATCAATAATAACTTGAGCGTATCAACACTTAATTAATTTTAATGCTATTTCATCATCTAAATTTAAGCCATAATTCTTAAAATTGTACAAGAAATCAGCTCGAATATGCTCTCTTCATTGTTCTTTTGCTTTATCAACCATTTTAAGAGCTATCTGTTTATAACGAGATTTATCAAATGATTGTAGATTACCTGATATAATCCTTAAATATCAATTATTAATAAGTAAATCTATATCATTCATTGATAATCTTGTGCCTCTACCATGTCTTATTTGTTTGATGATTTTTTGACATTCAATATCAGTTCCAACATTTTCAATTTCAAAATCTGAAATAGAATTCAAATTATCCAGAATTTCTTCCTTCTTTTTTTCTACAGAAGGAGTTATTCATTTTTTAGGAATAATTATTTTAGCGGAAGTATTTATTGACTCATTTTTTTTCATGATCTATTTTTAATTAATAAACTATGATAAATGCTCTTGTACATTACTATTCGTTAAAGCACGAACAATATTATTTTCACTGAGTGTTTCAAAGAATTCAATTACTTTAGGACGATTGTTAACATCTGTAAGCTGTCCAACAAAAGTTTCAATAACAGCTTCTTTTGCTGTAAGTCAACCATTATGTAATTGTTCTAATGCTTGTATTGCTAATCTTGGAGAAAATGAAATATCATCAAAAAGTTCATTAGTATCTTCATCCCATGGTAAATTGTCTTCCCATGATTCTTTTGTTGCTTTATATCTCACTCTAATATAATTAGCATAAAGCATCATAATATATAAATCTTGCATTCATTCGATAAAAGTATTTCAGAATTTATTTTGAACGTCTTCTTTATTTCATCAATTAAATAAATTATTCCAAGCCCGGATAAAATCAGTATCACTAATAGGTTTGAAATTTTTAAGTATTTTCTTCTTTTCTGGAGTTAATCTATTACCATGAATTTGATCAAGTAATGCTTCTTCATAAAGTTCTACATCATTTTGCGTAAAACCATTACCTGATGCCAACTTCCAAAAATATTTAACATTACCATAAACCTTTAATGCATCAGAATATGAGACATCTGCGTTTCATTTCCCGTTTGTACGGAGTAACCAATCATAATCATGATAAATAAAATGAGCTCTAGATCTCACATCTTGTGCTAAAGGCTGAGTTCAAGAATATCCTTGAGGGTTCATAGTACCAAAAATCAATACGGAATCCTCCGCTTTCTCCTTTTGTCCTCATGCTTCATCAACAACTAATGATTTACGAGCATCAAGAAGTCCATTTAATCTCTTCTGGATACCAGGATCAAGAGTATTAATTTCATCAAGCACTAAGATTGCTCCAGGAGTATGAATAGCTTCAAAAATTTTGGAATTAAGCTTTTTAGATCCGTTTTCATCAAGAATCCATAAATAAGTTAAATCCTGAACGTCTGTTCTCTTTCAACAAGAGAAAACAAAGACAGGACGATTAGTAAAATGTGCAAAAATATCAATGATAACGTTTTTACCTACTCAAGCTTCTCATTCCAAAATAAGAATATCATGCTGACTTTTTAACATCGTTTTTGAGCATTCAGCCATTTCTCTTAGATTCTCCATAATATCGGGAGTGATTTTAATTCTATCGGCATCAAAATCAGGAATTTTATCTTCAATATAGTCTCCCATAGATTCATCAAAGATACTAAGTTTATCTTGAACTCTAGCAAAATGTGGAAGATCTTGTGTTGTATCTTTAAGCTTTTTAACAAGTTCTTTTTTCTTCTCTCAATCATTCTCTTTTGCTATTTCTGCTTTTATTCTTCCAATTTCATCTATCTTTTTTTGATATCATCTATTCTCCTTCTGAATCTCTTTCCATTCTTGAGCAGTCATTTCATAAGGATAATCAAGCCTTAATCTTTTAGCCATACTAGGTTCAATAACTTTTCAAGAAGTTAAATCTTTAAAAGTAATAACAACATTTCAATCTTGTAATCTTTTTGGTTCCATTCTCCATTTATGAACCTTCTTTTCATGATGGGCAACAGGAACAACTTCATCTTTAAACTTTGCATATTCATTACCAACAGAATCTTTGTAAAGTTTAACTCTAGGTGGTCTTGATTTTATAGTCATTTTTGCAGCATCAATCTTGCTATGAATATATTTATTTACATCCTCTGCTTTATTTAAATCAAAATATCGAGACCACCAACTATTTCTAATATGCTTATATTTTGCATCACTATTACAATATTCTTTTATCTCCTTTTCTGATTCACATTCATCTAGTTCTTTTACGATAATATTATCGATTACTTTCTTTATAAGAACTGTTAATGAATCATCAAAAAGAGTTTCAAATTTTTTCTTACATTCATCCATATACTTTTCAGAAGCTGATCAACGAGTTATAGAGTTCGCTTCAATCTTTCTTACTATTTCAACAAAATCATCTTTCCATTTCCCTACATTGAAAGTAATATCTGTATCATTAATCGCTTTTTTTATTGTCTCAGAAAAGTTATTTGAATAATTTTCAAGCTCAGGAGCGATTTTACCAAATAATGCTCAAGAAATAGCAACTTTAATTGTGTCCTTTAGATCATCATCAAGATAATCAACATTATCTAATTTACTAGCTATCATTTCTAAATCTTCGGTTTCTAATGAATCGAAGTCATTTCGTTGTTTTGAAAGTAAATCTGCTTCAAAATTGATAGAAAGTTTATTATTCAGTGCCTTAATAGCATCAGAATCTGTAAGTTTTAAATCATCAGCTAATAATGAATGTGGGTTATTCAAAAATGTCTCAATACTATTGCTACCATGTAGAAGATCATCAATTAACATTTCTCATAAATCTTTACCATCTATAATCGTAGAATACATATAATCGACAATCATATCTGCTGCAGATTCAATAGATTCAACTAATTTGTTTTTTACTGATTCAGCACTACTCGAAAGATTCTCCCACAATTTGTTTTGATTATAATTAACAACTTTGAAAATGGATTCCATATCCTCTGTTGTTAATTCTTGTTCATCAATCACTTTAATAGAAGCATCCTTCGCGTTCTGAAGCAATTCTGAAATTTCTAATTTACTCATTTTTAAGTATATGAAAGATAAAATTTTCACTCTATCTAAATAATACTCAAAAATTGAAATTTCACAAAAAAATACAGAAATTTTTATTAATTAAAAGACAGTTAAAATGATTATTTTTTATCAGGAATACAATAGAGAATAGTTTTAGCTACAGACAAGGAATAATGCCTAATAAAAAATTTGTAATTTAAATCTAAATCAATTAAAAATTCTTGTAATTTAAACAAATCATCCCATCTATGATATATCGATAACAAAAGAATTGGCTTATCCCTTTTTAAAATCTCAGTTGCTCATTTTAGCATACTTCACTCAGCTCATTCAATATCTATCTTTATTCAACCAACTTTCTCATTCTTAATAATCGAATCGAGCCTCCTTGTTTGAATACTATCAATATCTTTTTTATCTATAGAATCCTTATAGGCATTATATTTTTTATCAATAATATGTGATGTTGATGATGGAACTTGCATAAAATCCATTACACCATCTTCATCACATAAAGCAATATTAAAAATTTTATAATTAATTGTTTTATCTAAAGAATGAATAATAGCATTATAAAATATTTTATTCGGTTCAAAAATATAGAACGTTGAATTTCTAATAGAAACTTTATTAGCTAACGTAGTAATAAAATCAGCATTATATGAACCAGCATCAATATATAATCAATCCTTAAAATTATCAATAAATACTTTATCTAAGTAACATTCATTCCTACTTTTATAAAGGTCTTTAATAAGATCTGGATTCCTAATATACCTATACTTTAGTAAAGCAGTATACAACAACTTAGAAAAATTATCTTCTAATGTAGTATAACACTTGATGATACTATCTTTATTATTTAAGTAATAACTACTATCTTTCTCTTCTAAAAAATATCCATCAAATAAGAATAATCTTTTTTCAATATCTTTATAGTTAACTAATAATTTGTTCTTAATAGTTTCATAATACGAACAGGTGATTACTATAGCTCCTTCTGGATCAATAGCATCGAATGTTTGTTTTATAACAGCAATACCTTTATAGTTATAATCGTATTTATCAGGATTTAATTCATAGATTCATTTAATGGTAATGTTGTTCCCCTGAAAAAATTTAATAGCTTCATCACATGATTCACTAATTCACCATAAATAAATATAAGAAAAATTTTTTATAGCTAAAAGATAATTATCTAAATATTTTTTCTTTTCATAATCTAATTGTTCTATAGAATCAAATAGTTCCATTTATTTTTTTATGTATAAACAAAATTACTCTAAAAATCTAATATTGTAATTCAATCTAAATTTTTTCAATCAAAAACCAAATTTTAGAAGCCCATTCAACCTATCCTCATCCAACAATAATCAGTAAAATAATCCACTTCAAAAATCACAACAATTTTATAGAAACTAAATATCAAAAAAGACAGCCCCAATTTTAAGCAGTTTCATTTTTCAAATCCATAATTTTAGCTTGTATTCATAATCAAAAACTATATATTCCTATTGTTTTATTTTTAGATATTGTATTTTAGTGTAATGAAAGAATTTTGGACGACAAAAAGGATTACAATGGCTTGTATCTTTGTGATTTGTCTTTTCTTTGTTCTCTTCGTAGGAAGATCATTTAATTCAGAGACATTCCAAAGAGATTGGATTTTTACACCTAATGGAATTAACCATTTTAGAAAAGGTCTTGATATTTCTTGAGGAACAAAACTTGTTTACAAGATTGACTATAGTAAATATGAAGAAGTATACTCAGCAACTGAACTTTCAGAAGCCAAAAAAAGTATCGAAGAAGTTATATTAAAAAATATCGACTCAAGAATCTCAACACTTTGAGTAAGTGATTATAAATCATACATTCAAAGATTAGCAGATGAGACTCAAGTTGTAGTAGAAATTGGATGAGTAGCTGATCTTGACCAAGCTAAAGAAATTATTGGTAAAACGGTAGAACTTGAATTTAGACTCGCTAACGAAGATGATGTAACTGATGAAACTATCGCTAAAAGAAGAGAAATAGCTGAAAAAGCAAGAGCTGAAGCTATCCTTAATCCTGACAAAATGATTGAACTTTATGAAAATCAAGGATCAGAAAACATCTACGCACAAAGTTTCTCTTGAACATTATCTATGCTCCCTGAAATCTATCAAGAAAACGTAGAAACACTAAATACAATTCCTCTAAACCAAATTTCCAACATCATAGAATGAACCTATACATCAAATAGCTACGAAAATGAAGATGGAACATACAGTTATGAAGACATCGACGGATTCCTAATCTTTCGCGTAAACCAAAGAGATTCTGAGAGCAAAACAAGTTTCACTTCTGCTGACATCGTTAGCTTTGCTACAGAACAAGGATTAACATACGAAATAACAGATGGAAAAGATAACAGAGGTATCGAAGATAATGAATATAAAATCGAAGGAAATACACTCACTTACAATGCATGAGTAACAAGTGAAAGCAATAAGAAAGCATATAAAGTAAGAATTATTCAATTAGAAAAACCTTCAACACTTTGAGAAACAGATGAAGACATTGAAGAAATCGAAAAAACATTCCAAGACGATATTGCAGAAATCGAGGCTGCATTAACAGCTAATCCTGATGCAGAAATTACCAAAGGAACAGAACTTGCTGATAACTATATTGATGCTGACACACTTGCTAGTTATATTAGTTGATACGAAGCAGCACTCAACGAAGTAAAAGTATATACAGATTCTTCAATCAGTTATATCGTTTATACTAAAGATATAAAAGAAGAAGGTGAAGATGTTTATAGCTTCGTTGAAGTAAAAGATATCCCTGATACTGCAGCATTCGAGGAAGCATTAAAGACTCAAACAATCTACTCTATAGACGAAATTTTTGTTCAAGATAGATTATCATGGAAACTTGCTCAAGGAAATGACGGAAGTCCTCTTAATGGAGCTTACTTTTCATTCGCAAGAGCAGAAACAACTCAACTTTGAGAACCATGTGTTGGTATCGAATTTAATGGAGCATGAAAAGAAATCTTCTGTGAAGTAACATCAAACAATGTTTGAAAAAGTATGGGAATTTTCATTTGATGAGTTCCTGCTACTATCGCAACAATTCAAACAAGAATCTGTGATGGAAGAGCTCAAATCTCAGGAGGATTCGATAAAGAAAAAGCACAAGAAACTGCTAAAGAATTAAATTCTTGAAATATGCCTGCACCTTTGATTCTTTTACAAGAAGAAAAGGTTAGCCCATCTCTTGGAGACTCAGCATTCCAAGGAGCTATCATTGCTACTATCGTTGGAATCTTAGCTATTATCCTTTATATCTTCTTTATTTATGGAGGAAGAAAAGCTATCGTTACAACTACAACAATGATTATGTTTATTGTTGTTCTTGCTGCTATCTTAAAACTTATCGATTATGCATTATCACTTAGTGGTATCGCAGCAATTATTCTTTCTATAGGTATGGCTGTTGATGCAAACATTCTTATCTTTGAGAGAATGAACGAAGAAGTAAAAGACGGGAAAACATACCTTTCAGCTGTAAAAACAGCTAGCAAGAGAAGTTGGGCCGCTATCAGAGATGGACAAATCTCAACATTACTTATTGGTCTACTCCTTTTCGCATACGGTATTAATATGTTTAAAGGATTCGGATCTATGATTATCTTAACAGCAATTCTAACACTCCTTCTCAATGTTCCATTCATCGAAGAAATGCTAGAAATTATTTATAAAAATAAGAAGAACTAATTCAAAGAAAATAGAGAAAAGCAGCCTGGTAAAAAAGGCTGTTTTTTATTAATAGAATTTTTCTATTAGCAAAGCTCTATCTCAAACATTTTAGCCACATTAAAATGTCTCATTTCATGTCTTAGATGACAAAATCATTCCATAGAATAATATTTCGTTTCTTCAAATTCAGCTGTTCACAACCAAGTTGGGCTAACACGCCTTTTACTCATCGCTCAACTTGCTTTCCTATACATAAAAACAATATCCTTCTTTTCTTTCAATGCCTTTTCTATCATCAAAAGCTTTTTCTCTAGGAGAGCATGCCCCATAAAATTAATAATACTAACATTTGTCTTAATATCAGACTTTTTTAACGGTCTGGTCAAAGTTAAACCATCATATGTTGTCACTCTAGAAAGAGCAACATAGGTCTGTCCCTTTTCAAACGCTCATTTATCTAAATCTAGGTTTATCTTTTCTAGTGTTAATCACTGACTTTTATGAATAGTAGAAGCCCATCCTAGTCTAAACGGGAATTGTTCAAATTCTCAAACCTCCTCATATTCTAAAGCTTTTAAATCACTATCATAATGCGGTGAATAAATCGGCCATGTCATTCTACGTAACGAAATTTCTTTTTTTACTCATGGAACACTTATTAAAACCTCATCAACTACCCCACCATAAAGTTTAACATCAGAAATAGTTCAAATCGTTCAATTTCTTATAGGACTATCTTTCAAATTTCTAATACACATAATCTGTGCTCAAACCTTAAACTGCAATTCCTCATCTGTTGGATACATCGATTCCGGGAATTCTCACCAAACACTAGCTTCTGAATAATACAATCTCCCTTCCAATTCATCTAAACAATCATTATTAATCTTTTCTGCTCTTTTCCTCGTTGGAGTTAATGTCAAAATATTCGAATGTTTAATTTTTGAAATATCATCCTCCACTTTTTTATTTATAAGATCAATATCTTCCTGGTTATAAATTCAAACTCTAAAATTATTTAATGTCTCAATAAACTTTCTATCACTTTGACGATAAATTTTATCAAGTTCAACTACTTCAAAATGACAGTCATCGAAAACATGAGCTGAAAAGAAAAATTCACTATAATATTTCGTATAAAAAAGCACTCTTTCCTCTCAAACAAGCACTGGTGGAAGTTGATATAAATCCCCAACACAAACAATTTGTTTCCCTCAAAAAGGTAAATCACTACCTAAGAAATACTGACAAATACTATTAACAATATCAAATATATCAGCTCTCACCATCGAAATTTCATCAATAAGAAGTCCATCACATCCTTTCAAAAGATTTCTCTTCTCTCTTGAAAAATGAATACTTCAAGACATCAATCTTTGTTTAATATTTTCTGGTGTCGAGTCTAAAGGAATTCAAAAAAACGAATGCAATGTTGATCCCTTTCAATCAAGATTAATTGCTGCAATACCAGTTGGAGCAAGCGGTAAAAAACTCTTCTGTTTTTCATCAATAAGACGTTTAATAATAAGAGATTTTCAAGTTCAAGCCTTACCAGTTAAGAATAAGTTTTTTCATTGCATAATCATATCGTAAACCCTTTGCTGTTCTTTATCAAGCTTAACCTCATCTTTTTGAACTTCTTGATGTAATATTTTTTCACGTTTTACAGATGACTTATTCTTCTTTTTTTTCAAAAGAACATCATCATTTTTCAAACTAACAGAAGTCTGAACTCTATCCTTTTCCAAAACAGAACATTGCTTTTTCCCTCCTTTAACAGCATTACCCAATTTAACATCCTTCCATTGACTAACCATATCAACCTCTACAAGAAAAAAATAAAACTTATTCTCCCAAAATTTGTTTTTTAATTCTACTGCTATTCAAGAAAATTAATGCATCCATTTCCTCTGGATTCCAATGTTTTCAAAAAGACTCTAATTGATCTGAATGATGAAATGGTACAATATATTTATTATGAAATGAAGCATAAATTTTATTAAGTTCTTCCATAAAATTTCCATTCTTTACGATAGAAGAAACCAAGAAAATATCTTTATCGGTCAATCCTAAATCATCAAGCCATTTACAAAGATAATCGATATAAAAACGGATACTTTCCAATACTAAATTCTTTGCTAATGGATTTTGATCTATCTCTTCAGCTGTTTTATACCAATACTTTACTATCTGATTATCCTTATACATTTGCATAAGATAATTTACTCAAAAATTAATATGCTCTATTTCTTTATAAAATCAATCTTCAACTGCTACAACCTTACAAAAATTATCTTTAATATACAATAGTAAAAAAGAATCCCTCTCAAGTTTCTTTTTCAAAAAAGAAACCGTTTTAAAACTTTCAGGCCAAATATGAACATTTTCTTGATTAAAAACATTTCAATAATATTTATTAAATTCAAGAAGTGTATTCCTATTAATATAAATAAAATAAAGACGAAAAAATATATCTCATTTTTCTCAAATAAGAAATTTTTTTGGTTCTCCATCTACATAAATATTATCTATTGAGGGGAAAAGTAATTCCTCTTTTGTTAAAGATTTTAAATGTTCTAATCTCTCATGGACTACAGCATCTAAATCTGCCATAGTAAAAGGCTCCTCTACTTCTTTATAAATATCAAATCTAAAATAATGAAATCTAGAATCATCTAAAAGAAAATAATGTTCATAATTCTGATAAGAAAGAGAATCTCCAATTATATTATCTAAATTTTCATACCTCTCATATTGTTGCATACCAAGTTTATCCTGAAATTTCACAACAGAAAACTTGGGATGACTTTTATCATAAGCTTCATGCCAAAGATAAAACATGAGAGTGTTGAGCTAATATAAATAGAATATTACTTAGATACTATCTATTTTAACAAAATTTTCAATAACAATGGGATAAATTCACACACAAAGACACAATAAAAATCTTGACTTTGGTAATATTTTTGATATAAAACCAAAAAAACAAATAATAAGAGAACTAAAAACCAAAGATATGAAAGTAAGAACAAAAAAAATTGAGGTAAGTGTCGGTTACGCACCAACCACTCTAAATTTTAAAAAGTATGAGCTTCCAAGACTCATTCTTGACTCTGATGGAAACGAAAAAAAAGAAGCTGAAGAAGTTATTGCAAGAATACTCGACTACTCTCGAGAAGAAAAAACATGGGTTGCCGTATCACAAAGCGATTTCGATACCCATGTACAAGAGATGCATAACCTGTGGGAGCAAAAAGAACGACTAGAAACAGCAAATCGTTTAAAGATAGTAAAATTCCGAAAAGAAAGAATTCAATACTATCTCTTAAGTATCTTAAGTCTTGGGCTCTACAACCGTACCCACAAAGCACCAAAACTAGAGCTTCATGCAGAAATTCCTCTCAAAGGAATTAGAACAGTTCTCTTAAAGAACAATGGTCCACAGTTCCTTGAGAAATTTAAAGAAACCTGCTCCTATCTCTGCAAAAATGATTACATCAATATCAAATTCGATGGAATGCTCTACATCTCACCATCAGAAAAGTTACTCGAACTCATAGAAAACTATTGAGTTCCTCTCACACTGGAAGTAGCTATCAGAACCTATTGCTACTTCCATTTTTTCATTAGATAAACTTGAAAGTTCATTCAAAATTACTATTAATAACTATGAAAAAAATAAAAAGCATTTTTACTTAATATTCATTGTGTTTTGGCTAGAAGAAGAAAACGCATTATAAGCACTAAACGTTATAACATAAATAGAAATCATGTATGATTCTGACTTATTATTCTAGGAATCCTCTATTTCTTTTCTAGAGCTATGGCCGAAGGATCTCCTATTTTTGAATTCTTCACTAAATATAGTAAAATCGCTTTCTGAGAAAAATGACTAATCTTTTTCTTTTGATTTTGCATATTCACATGATTATTAATTCTTTTTAAAGGACATTTGGCAAGATTCTTAATGAAATACTTTTTTTCATTATTAATGGTAGTCTCTGCTGAACTTAACATTTATACACGGGAACCAACAGTACCAATTAAATGGTTAGAAAACTGATGATATTTTTCTTGGCCATTAATTTGGGTACTTCAAAAAGGGTTAGAAAACGAAAGCTGAAGTTATATCACAGCTATTAAAGCAATAGTTGCTATCCTTCTTATTCTTTTAATAGGATATCTACTTTACGTTTTTAATGTACGTCTACCTAAAATTCCTAAATTCAGCATAGAAGAAGCCCCTAAGCCAAAAGAGAAAAAGTCTGAAAAATCTGAAAGACCAACAGTAACTATTACAAGACCTGAAGTCTCTACGGAAGAAATCAGAGAAAAAATTTCTCAAGCAACCTGAAAAGTTGTAAAAGCATGAACAACTTGATGATCATTAATTAAAGACCTCCTTAAAACGAAGGTCGAAGAAAAAATAGAAGAAAAGAAACCTAAAACAATTATCCATTTTTCTTGAGATAAACCAACCTTCCCTATCAATGCATTAGGTTCTAATCTTGCTAATCAACAAACAATCGACGAAAGCTTTCTAATAGAAAAAGCAAAATCGCTCCAAACAAAACTTTCAGAATTCTGAGTACCAATAACAATAGAAGGTTTCGATATATGACCATCTATTGTACAAATCAAAATCAAACCAGCAGAATGAATCAAAATTGCTGCTATTGAAAACCTGGCAAACGATATCAAGCTCTCATTAAAATCAAAATCACTTAGAATCATAGCCCCTATTCCATGAACAGATTTAGTAGGAATTCAAATTCCTAATCCTAAACCAAACATGGTAAAACTATGAGACGTTATCAATACCATGGAATTTAATGAAGGTATGAAAAAAGAAAGTACAACATTAGCCCTCTGAAAAGGTATTGACGGGACAATCCAAGTAAAATCATTAGAAGGAATGCCTCATCTTCTTATTGCTTGAGCAACAGGAAGCTGAAAATCTGTAGGAGTAAACGATTTTATTATTTCGCTAATGTTCCAAAATACACCTAACGAATTAAAATTCTTGATGGTAGATCCAAAGCAAGTAGAACTAGAAATGTATTCATGACTTCCATACCTTCTAGCTCCTATTGTTTATGACTCATGAAAGGCGATAAAACTCCTTCAATGGACAGTAGAAGAAATGGAAAAAAGATATACAGCACTTAAAGAGGAAAGAGTAAAAAAAATTTCTGAATATAACGAAAAAATGGAAGCCGAAGGCAAAGACAAAATGTATCGCATCGTCTTCATTATTGATGAAATGGCAGACATGATGTTGTCATCTTCTGCTAACAGAAAAGAAGTAGAAAATTGTATCAATCGTCTCGCTGCAAAAGCTAGAGCTGTAGGAATCCATTTAATCCTAGCCACACAAAGGCCATCAGTAAATGTTATCACAGGACTTATCAAAGCAAATATTCCTACAAGAATTGCTTTCTGAGTAGTATCAGAAGTCGATTCTAGAACAATTCTTTGACGTAAAGGAGCTGAAGACTTAGTGGGTAAATGAGATATGTTATATATGGATCCATCAACTAAATTTCCTATCAGAATTCAAGCACCATTTGTTTCTACAGAAGAAATAGACAGCGTCGTATCTCAATTAAGAAATAAATATATGAAATGACTTTCTGAAGACGATATTTATAACCAAGAAATTGTAACAGCCCTAGAAAGTAAATTAGAAACATGAAGAAGTTCTTTTGGTTGATGAGATGCTTGAGATGATGAAGACTTAGTAAACCAAGCAATTAGTATTATTGCCGAAACAAGAAAAGCCTCAGCTACACTCTTACAAAGGAAACTCAATGTTTGATTCGCTAGAGCCGCAAGAATTATGGATATCCTAGAAGAAAGAGGTATTATTGGACCAGCTGATTGAGCAAAACCTAGAGATATCTTTATTTAGAAAATAGCTTTTTAATATTTGTATATATCGCATGCTACGCACACACACTTGTTGAGAACTTAATAGTTCTCATCTATGAGAAACCGTTACCCTAACTGGTTGGGTGAATAAAGCAAGAAATCTTTGAGGTATGACATTTATCGACCTAAGAGATAGATATTGAATCACTCAAGTTACATTCGATCCTTCAAAAGCATGATTTGAATTACCTGAAATAAAAGCAGAATACGTACTTCGTATAACCTGAAAAGTAATATCAAGACCTGAAAATATGATTAATAAAGACATGGCAACTTGAGAAATAGAAATAGAGCCAACAACAATCGAAGTACTTTCAAGCTGTGCAGAACTTCCTTTCTCAATCGATCATGAAAACGCTGTTTGAGAAGATTTAAGACTCGAATATCGTTATCTTGATCTTAGAAGAAAAACAATGAAAGAAAACGTTATTATGAGACATAAACTCTTTTTGGAGACAATGAATTTCTTTGACTGAAAAGGATTTCTCCACTTAGAAACTCCTACCTTTATGAAAAACACACCAGAAGGTTCGAGAGAATTTGTTGTTCCTGCAAGATTTGAACCAGGAAAATTCTTTGTACTTCCACAATCACCACAACAGCATAAACAAATGTTAATGGTTGCAGGATTCGATAAATATTATCAAATGGCTAGATGCTACAGAGACGAAGACCCTAGATGAGATCGTCAACCAGAATTCACTCAAGTCGATTTCGAACTCTCTTTCGTTGAGCAACAAGACATCTTAGATTTAGTAGAAGAATATTTTCTTCACATAACTAAAAAATACTATCCACAAAAAACAATAAAACAAGAACCATTCCCTGTTCTAACACGGGAAGAAAGTATGAATAAATACGGAATCGATAAACCAGAACTCAGAGTAAAAAATATGGAATTCGTAGAATTTACTGATTGGGCTAAAGCAACTGAGTTTTCTTTATTTAAAGAAGCAAACACAGTTAAAGCTATTGTCCTACCTAAAGCATTAGGAAGATCAGAAGTAGAAAAAAAATACGAATGCTATATTAAAAGTTATTGATCTAAAGCTCTTCCACGGCTTGCATTTACTCAAGAATGAGTAAAAGGAAGTATTGCTAAATTCTGTGATGAAAAAGCAATTGAAGAACTAAAAAAAATCGCCAACATTACTTCAGATGATGTAACAATACTTTTCCAAGCTGATGAACGAGAAAAATGTTGTACCCTTCTCTGAATGTTAAGATTACAAGCTATTAAAGAATTAAACCTTCTAGAAGAAAAAGAAAATGAATTAGGATTCTCTTTTGTCGTTGATATGCCACTATTTGAAGTTTGAGATGATGGAAGTTTAGGGTCGACACACCATCCATTCACAAAACCTAAAGATGAAGATATTCCATTTGTTAAAGAACTCTGAAAGAAACTCTCAGAATGAGGAAAAATGACAGAAGAAGAAAGAGAAAGACTATTAAAAGTAAAATCAGATTCTTATGATATCACCTTAAATGGATATGAACTTTGAGGTTGAAGTATTAGAATCCATGATAGAGAGCTTCAACACGCTATCTTTGCAATCCTTTGATTAAACGAAGAACAAATCCAAGTAAGATTTGGACACCTATTGAAGTGTTTCAAATACGGAGTACCTCCTCATGGAGGATGTGCATTTGGCTTCGACAGAATCATTATGCTTTATCAAAACATGGAGAATATTCGTGAAGTAATTATCTTCCCTAAAAATCAGAAATATAGAGATGTAATGCTTAATGCTCCTAGTGAAATCGATGATGACTTATTACACTCTTTATGAATCGATATTATGAAAGAAGAATAGAATCTACTCAAAATTAGAAACTTCAAAAACAGAAAGGGCGAGAAACGCTCTTTTTGTTCATAAATTAAATTATAGAGAATTTTTCTTGCTATTTAATAACAAAGTGAAAAAGAAAAATGATCTATATTTAACCTCAATACCTAGAAAATATAGAAGAGTTTCCTTCAACTCTTCCTATGATTTTACTCACTCTTATTTTTTTCAAAACAGTTTCTCAATTCCCATTTAATTGTGTATTATACACATTCAATTCTTTATAACTAAATGACTGATTTTGCTTAAAAAGAATTCATTTCCACAAATTTAATCAAGGAACTTTATCTCACAGAAACACTGAAGATCAAGTTCTCTTAAAAACATAAGAAATATCAGCTCAAGCTTTCCATTCATAGAACTTCTTTCAAACAACCTCTATATATTTGCCCAATTTATCCTCTTTCAACTCTTTAATATCAATCATTCAAAGATCTTTTATCAAAAGCACATCAGAAAATTTTATTTCATCCCAATTAGTTGGAATAAATACCTCCTCTTTATCTTCCTCATGTTCTTCATTATCTTGGAGAACTTTGTCTTTCTTATCCCTTTTAACACTTTTTCTTCCTCCTTTTTTTAAAAGAGCTGCAAGTTCCTCACTAGTTCTTACTTTTGGAGGTCTTCATCTTCTTTTTGGCATTTCTTTTTGTTCTTCAGTTTTATTTTCTGAAGAATCTGATGAAGATAATGCTACTGCTAATCTCGCTTGAATCTCAGCTTTAGATGGTCTTCATCTTTTTCTCTTAGGTAGTTGTTCAAATCCATCGTTTCTCTCCTTCATATCTAAAGTAATTAGAAGATAAATCAATACAACTATAGGAATATTACCTATCTTATCAAGAAAGAAAAAAATAAAAATTTTATTCAAAATATTAAAAAATTTAAACAAAATTAATAAATGATAAAATCGATAACAATCCCTTTTGAAATAGCCCTACCACATCCAAAAATCATAAAAATTTTTCTTGATTCAAAAGATAGGGAACAAAAAAAGCATCTCTCACATCCCCTATCTATTACAACATATAGTTATTCATTAAAACCTCCCGAATATATAACTCTATCTACTATTTCACATCAAAAACAAACAAATCTTTATATTCACTAGAACCAGCAACTGATAATGTAAAATAATATTGATTATTTTCTCATATAACGCTCTCCATAAAGTCAGGAGTAACTTTAAAATTTTCCAAATTCTGTTTGCTAATCGCAGTAATAGTAAACATTTCTCTATATCAATTTATTCAAGTTCTATTCTCTTCATTTTCATCCCCTTTTATTAAAAAGATTATTTCAGAATGAGGATAACCATTTTCATCAGTATCTATTTCACGAATCAATCATCAATCAAATACCTCTCACAACCTCAAAGCAATTCAACGATAATTATCAAAATACAAAATATTTTTTCATGCTAAATATGTTGTTTGTATTCTATCTCATAGAACAACATTCCCTATAAATCCATAAAATTCTTCCAAATTTGGATATGCACTTCCTATTCATGAAACATTAAAATCCATATCAGCATGAAGTTGATCTATTGTTTCTCATTGATCTTGAAAAGATGAACTACTAAAAACTAATCAATCAAGACTAATATTACAATAAACTGAAGACTCATCAGAAACTCCTTTAAATCAATAAGTATTTATAAATATTTTTTCTTCATTCCACTCAATTTTAGAATTACTTGGTAAGATTTCCTTCAAATCTTCTTCACAAATTTGTTTAAGTTCATCTACACTAAGTAGTGCATCATCCTTAAGCATTAAAACATTAGAAACTCCTTCATCCTCAATTAATTCTCAATCTTTATACTCTTGAACATCAATCACATTTCCTCCTTCATCATAAGTTGTCCAATATCATTCTTTCATTCAGTTAACATAAATTCATTGTTCTCTTATTGCTCAATTGTCATAATAAGAAACGAAATCCTCAGCAGATTTCTCAACCGTTCCATTACATCCAGCTAAGAGTAATCATCCAACTAACAAAGTGGTTAAAAGTCAGAATTTTTTCATTATTAATCGATAAACTAGATAAAAGATAACATAATTAATACTATTTTTATGAATAATTTAAAGTAAAAATTTAACACAAGTGTTCGAAAGAAAAAAATATATAAGATTTTGATTTCAAACTTCTATATAAACAAAAGAAAAAGGCTTACCATAAGAGGTAAACCATCGAATTAAACGTATTTCAAAGCAAAATTTCAATCAAATTCAGGGAAGGAGAGGATCGAACTCCCGACAACGGTTCCGAAGACCGATGTGTTACCACTACACCACTCCCCCATATTAGTCTAATAAGCCTGGTTCTGTAACTAGATACAATTTATCTAAGTTCATCTATAATAAACTTTTGCACTTCCATCTCAAAGATGATAAGCTTGCACTCGCCACGGTTTGCCCCTCATTAAGTCATCAACTTAATTGAGTAGAGGTATGTAATCAAAAGACAACAACCCTCATATTTCACCTTTCTCTTGAAAAACTTCAAGATAGTATAATCTCTGTGGCACTTTCGTTTGCCCATAAAAGGGATCCAGCCTCCGTTAGAGGATAACGTTTTTTGAGTGCCAGGACTTTCCTCACTTATTGCTAAGCGTAGTATCTAGACTAACAAAACCAATATATAATAAAATAGGCTTTTAATTCAATTGAAAATTTTTAAAAGAATATCTAATACGAACAACAAAATAATCTAATGAATATTTATTCACTAACTTCTCGATAATCTATGTTAGTAGCATGTAATAAACCAACCTGAATTTCTAGTTTTGATGTTGTAAAGATTATAAGGACACATTTTCAAGATAAAGTTGGTCACAGCTGAACTCTAGACCCTATGGCAAGTTGACTCATGATTCTCTGAGTATGAAAATGAACAAAAGAATTAACAAGTCTTATTTGACTCGATAAATCATACGAAACAACTATAGATTTTTCTTTATTAACAGACACTCGAGATGCTAACTTCCGAGAGAAAGAAGAAAGATTTGAACGAACAAAACAAGGTCTACAAAAAGATTGAAAAATCATTTCTATTCCAAGCCTAGAACAAATAAAAACAATTTTAGATACAATTCTTTACCAAGAAAACAAAGAAGTTCTTCTCCCTCTCCCAACTTTCAGCGCAAAAAAACAAAACTGAAGAAGACTTTATAAAGATGCAAGAAAATGAAAAGCAGAAATCCAAGAAAAAGCAATGAAAATATATAATTATAACATTTTAGATTATAACTTTCCATTATTAAAAATTTCATTTCAAGTATGATCATGAACCTATATTAGAAGTATCTGATACCGATTAGGACAACAACTTTGAACATGAGGAGCTCTTATTGCTCTAGAAAGAACTTCTATCTGAAATGCTAAATTATCAGAAATCTGAGAAGAAAATATTGCCAAAGGAAGCATTAAATGAGCCAAAAGGATAATCTATTATAAAGAACAAACACTTGAAGAAATCATAAGAAAACCATCCTAAAAGGTAAAATATTTCCAAAATTCAGAACCTTATAATTGAAAATCAATCAAAAATCCATATATTCCTTTTAACAAATTTTAGCTATTTTCACTTATCTAATGGGAAGACGACATAGTATTGCTGCAAAAAAAGCTGCTGGAGATGCTAATAAATCAAGAGTATATAGTATCATTTGAAAAAAAATCCAACTTGCTGCTAAAAACTGAGCTGATCCAAAAATGAATCCTGCTCTAGAAATGGTTTTAGAAAAAGCTCGTTATAACGGATTACCTAAAGATGTTATCGAAAGAGCTATCCTCAAATGATCATGACAACTTGAAGGAGAAGAAATGAAAGAAGTATTTTATGAAGGATACTGACCTAATGGTTCTGCGATCCTCATAAAAGCCGTAACCTCTAACACAAACAGGACATCTCAATCAATCAGAACAGCGCTTTGAAAAGCAGGAGGATCTATGGCTGAAATTGGTGCTGTTTCTTGGCAATTTAAAGAACAATGACTCATCGTTATCGATTGAAAAGCCGAAATGATTGAAGATAAAGGAAGACAAATCGAAAAAGTCACTCCTTTTGATGCTGATACTTTAGAAATGGAAGTAATGGAACTTCCAATTGAAGACCTTTCTATTGAAGACTGAACTGCTGAAGTTTACGCCTCTAAAACAGACTTCATCACCGTAAGAAAATGAATTAGTGATTTATGATATCATATTACAGAAGCCGACATCCACTTTTTTGCAGAGAATGCAGTAACATTAAGTTGAGAAGATAGAGAAATCTTCGACCGCATCATTGACTCTCTTAATGAAGATGAAGACGTTGATCAAGTATATCATAATGTTGCCGACTAAAAACGATTCTTAATATCGAAAAAATCTTAGATGGAAAATCTAAGATTTTTTTATTCCTTTACCTTAAAAAGCATAAAAAATTCCTATCCTAATTTAAAGCGTTCAAATTCTCAATATCGTATTATTATGCATTATTAAGTTCTCTCATTGAGCATAGCGATAAAACAACTCAATCAACTCATTTTTATATTGTTCAAAACATTCATCTCATTCTTTAGGAGCATAAGAAGCAGAAAAATTTAATCAAAGAAATGCCTCCAATGAAACATTATAATTATTAGAAAAAATGGCTTTATTATAACAAGAAAAGAATTCTCTAAATATCTGCTCATTATTCGAGAGTCCCCCACTCGATCCCTGATATAATGGACAATACTTTTTACTTAATTGATCTATTCTCTGTATTATTTCTGAATGATAATCACCATTATTGTAAAAGATTGCTACCTCAGCAGATTCTTTTAAAACTCTTTTTGCTTCAGTTCTAAATAATTCTAAATCAAATCGATGAAAAGCTTGTCAAACCACAATCAAATCCATGGAATTTGATTCTAAATTCATATGTTCTGCTTTAGCTACAATAGGATTAAATTGCTTATTATTTCAAAATTGAAGAATCGCTTGGTTCAACATTTCCACATTAGGATCTATCGCATATACTGTTCTTCATCTCTCTAAAAATAATTTGCTCAATATTCCTGTTCACGCTCAAACATCAGCCACACATGTAATTGGTATTGTTCACGATTTTAAAACATAATCTATAGCCTCCTCTGAATAAGAGGGCCTATATTGAGCATATCTCAAACTCAATCCATCAAACTTAGTTAAAATACTCATTCATCTTAGTTTTGATAAAAATTCATCAGAAATCAAAGTATAAACAGCTCCTTATTCTATATCTAAATTTTCCCATAAGAAAAATCTTTATAATAATCCCCTTTTTTATCTTTCTGAAAACCTTTATTCTCAGCAAAAACATCATAAATATTTTGCGCTATTTTTAAAGGAAGATGAACTCTATCATTTTGACGTGATGGAAATTCCTTTGAAAAATTTTTAGCATAATACCATGTCTCTCGATCTGTAAGAATCTGTTTAGTCCATTTATTATTTTCTCAAGATTGAATAATCACACGCTCAATCCCATATTTTCTCACTAATTTCTCAACGCAACAATATAAAAATCATTCCCGATCAACAGGTTCTGAAAAATGCATATATTCTTTTCCTATACATCTTCAATATCTATCATTCTTTTCATAAGAAACTCTCTGAATTTGATTAATATAAAGCTCTTTAGCATTTCTAATAGAGAATCAGATAAGTGCAAGAGGTTCATCACCCCGCATCAAAGCTATTCAAGTTGGAGAATCCATAAATACAACATACGTCTTTCACGATGCATCTTTATAATGAGATTCATCACTACGATCTAAACCATAAGCTCAAGATATAATTCTTCATTGTTCATCTTTAAGAGGTTCAACTCATGAAGTTCCCAACTTTGTTTCATTTCACTCTTTATCCAAACAATAGGTTCAATAAGTTGCTTCATGTCAAACTCAAGAAGTATTTTCTGAATGGAAAGCTTTCACTGAATAGTCCCCTCATAATCCTAAGCCCTCTTTATTCATTCCGTCTACATCCGCATCCAACCCTCTTATCAATCTATATTCAGCTAAAACATTAAACAAAAATTTATCAGGCGATTTAAGTTTATCTCACTCAACCTTTATTTCATAAAAATCATCTCATACATCCAAATTACGAAATTGTTTATTATTAGTTAATAAAGTAAACAAATAAGCCTGAGAAAAATAAAATGAATCACTAGCTTTATACTGGAAACTTTTAAATACTAATGATAAAAACTGCAAAAATTTTGGATGATTCATAGTCTGTTGTCTCCAATCATAATTATCCCAGAACAACATCCAAATTAATAACGACCCTTCTAAAGGAATTGTTTTATTAATAACCTCATGAACAATCAATTTTGCAATCAAACACTTTTTCTCAACATCCAAAGATTCCAAAAATGTAATATCTAATTTACAGTTGTGTTCTTCTAAAATACCGATGAGTTTCAATGCTTGTGTTTTGCTAATACCTCCATATTCTCACGAAATATATTGCGTCTTCATATGTTCCTTCATACTCATAACAAAATGAGAACAATCTCTATCTGAACAATATCATTTATATCAAAAGACCTCTGTTCGTAGTAACTCTTTATCAATCATAGAAGCCTTAGAATATTCTGAAGTTTCATGCGAATAAGGATATTTTCTCATTACATTAACATGGGAAATAAAGACAAATATATAATATAAATAATCACAACATATGTCAATAGAAAATCAACAGAAAACGATATTATAAAGTCTTGAAAAGGAAGCCTAAAACAATAAATTTCCTATTAGTTTTATTAATATGAGTAAAAATCCTATGCCAAATCTTGAAGAACAGTTACAAAAAATTTCTAATATACAAACTATAGATGAGCTAGAGAACTGGTTCCAAGCAATCTTATGAAAAAAAGGAAGTATCACTGAAGCATTAAAAACACTAGGATCGCTTTCTCCTGAAGAAAAAAAAGAACAAGGAGGTAAACTTTCTACTCTAAAAGCAAATCTTCAAGAAGCTTACCAAAAGAAATTCGATGAACTAAAAACTGCAGAAATTAATGAACAACTAGAAAAAGAAGTTATTGATATCACCCTTCCATGAACAGAAATTGAACAATGACATTTTTCTTTATTAACAAAAGTAAGAAGAGAATTAGAAGAAATTGCACATAGTATGGGATTTATCGTTGAAAGTTGAACCGACGCTGTAAGTAAGTTCGAGAATTTTGAGGCCGTAAATATCCCTGTTTCTCATCCTGCAACAGAAATGCATGATACAATCTACCTATCAGAAAAAGACGAAAGAGATGAAAACTATGTACTAAGAACACACACTTCTGCATGACAAAATTATGTGCTAAGGAAATACTGAGTACCTATCAAAGCAGTACTTCCAGGAAGAGTATATAGATTTGAAAATGTAGACGCGACACACGATACCATGTTCTACCAATTTGAGGGGGTTTATGTCGATAAAAACATTAGCATCTGACATTTTAAAAGTATCATCACAAGATTCCTTTCTGCGGCATTACAAAAGGAAGTAGAAATTAGAATGAGACCATGATACTTTCCTTTTGTTGAACCATGATTTGAAATTGATACCAGATACGAATATACAAACCCTAAAACATGAAATAAAGAAATGTCTAAATGGATGGAAATTCTTTGAGCTGGAATGATTCATCCAGCAGTTTTAAGAAACGCATGAATTAATCCTGACGAATGATGGACATGATTTGCATTCTGAATGGGAGTTAACAGATTAGCTGCTGTAAGATACGGAATCAAAGATATCAGATACCTTACAAACGGAGATCTCAGATTCGCAAAAAGTCGATAATCCAATATAATCTTTTTATTTTTCTTATATCTCTTACCATGGTAGAAAGGAAAACAAAACGAACAGATAAAGAACAAAAAAAAACAAGTAAAAGCACGAAAAAAGAAGAAAAACCAACAAAAACAACTGTTAAAAAAACAGTTAAAAAAGTTGCTGAAAAACAAGAAAAGAAAGCTATAGCTACTAAAAAACAAGCTTCTTTTGAACAAAGAAGAATAGCAAAAAAGACCGAAGAAAAAATTCCATCATGGTTAATTATTCTCTTCTCATTTTCTTTAGCATTTCTTCTTTTTGCTATCTATAAAACCTTTGTATATGGACAAGGATATAATTTCAAACAGAATAATATAACAGAAGAATACAATGTTTCATTTGACACTGAAGAAATCGAAGACAATTATTTAACAGAAGATAACTACGTTATCGAAAATGACTACGTTGAAAGCGAATATACCCCTGAAGATCCCTCAGAATGAGCACCAGAAAATAATACCATCCCTGAAGAAGAAGTTGTAGAAGAAGTAGTAGAAGAAATAGTAGAAAACAAAGTGGTAAACGAAGATGAAATTACTAATGATATTCAATTAATTCAAGATTTCTATTCTTACCTCATCAACGATAACGTAGATGAAATGAATAGCTTAGTTGATACTCCTCTAAAAAATTCTTCTACATGGAGCACTCACTGGAGTAAAAAGAATATTTGAATATTCACAAAGCACCTAAATGAAGATGTTTCTCTAGAGAATATTTCTTTCATAGAAGGTTCAGAAAACATCCAAAAGCATACTAGAAAATACGAATACACCTTCAAATATTCAATAGATACTAATGTTTCATTTACAGAGAATTGGGAAGCAACCCTTCTTACTCGTGACTGAAAAACGGTAATTGCTGAAATAATGTGTAAAACAGAAGGATGTTCTCGTTCACCATTCTTCTGGCCACAAAATTATTGATTAAAATAATTCAAAAAAAAATATCTAAAATAATGATTCCTAGGATGGAATTCTTATTTTTCAAATTCAGACTTTGGAACAAAAAGCACTAATGATTTTTGAATATCTTTTCTTATTAAAATTTGGCTTAATCTAACCTTTTTAACCTTCAATCATGTATCCAAAAAGAAAAGATAATAACAAATTTCCGGATTAAAAGGCTTGGCAATTTTTGAAACAAGCATAAAAAGTGGAAGAACTGGAAATATCCAATATCATATTTTTTTATTTAATGCCTTTATAAAGTTTATAAGTGAATATAAAATTTTAAAAAATATTTTTCACTTTTTTACTTTAAAAACTTCTATAGCACCTTCGAATGAATTAAAAAGAGTCTGTAAATTTTTTACAGCATTAAAAGTTCAAACAAAATAAAAATCTCAAATTTCCCAAAGCTTTTCCATATTAAATCCTAATATATGCGACCAGGTAGGAGATGGATAATTGCAAATAATCGTATTTTCATCCTGCACCGCATTCCTTAACTGATCAAAATCTATTTTATTGAAAAAAAACGAATCAAATCTTAATTTAAAAACTAGACAAAAATCATCAGAAGCAAGCCCTATTGTTTTACCAACTTTATATACTTGTTGCAAAAATCTAACAACATCAAAATCCAATAATACATTTCAAGGTAAATCTTCATTAATTAATTTTCAATACCTTTTATTAATCATAATGGCAACATCATCGCTCTTAATTTTTTCAACAATCGTTGGATTTAATAATCTTGCTTTATCGACATCTTCGTCATCTTCTACGGCACAAAAAACATCATAATCAAATCATTGTTCTTTTGCTGCATCAAACAAATTCTTCTGAAAAAATAAATAAGTTTGATCTAGTGTTCTTGCCTGTCAAGCAAAGCAAAATGCAATCCTTCATTTTTTCTTCATTAACAACTGTAATAATCTAAATAATCCGTGCAAATATAATCAACTCATAAGTTTATCATCTCAACAATCCTATCTTTCAATATCTCCTTAGTTCTAGCATCTTCATGAGATTCTCATCAAAGTAATCATGGTGATTTTGAATGTAATTCAGGAGATATCATAGCTATTTCAAAATTAGACATTCTCAACTTATTAATAATTTCCTGAGAATATAAAATTTTTCTTCATTTTTCACTTTTTCTATCCCATTCGTCTAACCATACTCAATCTATAATATCTTTATTCTCAATTGCTTCATCTAACGTATACAATGTTCAACCTACAAAATCATTAAATCTCATTTTATCATATTCATGCGACACTGATAAAAATATCTTTAATTCAAAATTATTCTCCCTTAAATATCTTGCCGTTTCTAACCTTACATCAAATATAAATATTTTATCTACCAATCCCTTAACACCCTTCACAACATTAACAAGGAGATCTAAGCTATCAAGTCTCTGGAATTTGGATTTCAAATGTAATGCGGAAAATACTCAAGAGCTTTGTTTTTCCTTAATTAATTTAAACAATTCTTCTAATTCAACAAAATGACAATTATTCGGCAAACTAATATTTTTAATATCATTCCACAACATATTTTTAAAACAACGATTATCTATTCAACCAGATATCCTATTTAATCACTCGTCATGAAAAACAAATGGAATGAAGTCTTTTGAAAAATTGATATCAAATTCTAATCAATATCATCTCTCCAATAGATTCTCGAATGCTTCTTTAGAACTTTCAGTATACTTAAACCCACTGTTTAATGGGTCTAATCATCTATGACTTATCAATTGCATTTTATTCATTAAAAAGATACTTATCTCCTTTTACACAAGGAACTTTTACAACAGTATTTGACCCATCCTCTAAACATTCAAAATCTGTTACATCATTCGGATACACACACATAATATCTCATGGTCATAAAACTTCTCAATTCATCTTGAATCTTCATGTATTAATCACAGTATACTCTGTTGCAATTTTATGATAATGACTCTCCTCTTTATCTCATTTTTTATAGGTTTTCACTGCAACTTCAAAATCTGTCGTCTTTTGTAATGATGGTTCAAAATCTCCGATAAACCATCATTTAGTAAAATCTGCTAAAGATTTTCTTTCCATTCATTTATTATTAGAAACTAAATATCTTTTGAATATTCTGAATCTAAGAACCTAGTCAAATCTTCTGGAGTACCTATTCAAATCATTCTACTACCAATATCATAGATACTAATCTTTTTATCATTTAAGATTAGTTCGTTATAAACTGGACAAACATAAAATTCATTATTTGTTGTAATATTTTTTCTTATCATACTTTCTGCTCACTCTACAAAATCTTTTCAATATTTAAAATAATAAATTCAAACCGTAGCATTATCACTTATAGGTTTTTTCTCTGCAACCTCTTCAACTAATCATTCATTATTCAATCTAGCAAAACTTCGTTTAGGATGCATTGACTTAAACACTGGTATTGATCAATCCATTCAATCTTTATCTATAAATTCTAAAAAATCTTGAATTCAATCAACAATAAATTGATCTGAATTTGCAAGAAGCAATTCATCTCCATTATTAATAAACTCCTTCGCCAATAAAACAGTACATGCAGCACCTTTAGTCAATCATTCTGTCATTGCAATATTACAACCAGGAGCGATAAGATTTAACAAATACTTTAAAGCATACTTATCATAATGTGCTTTCTGAACAATAAATGTAAATTTATAATCTCTATTATCTTTAGGCTTTAGGTTCTCAATAACAACCTGGATCATGGGCTTTCATTTTACTTCTATTAATGGCTTTGGGAATGTATATCAAGCTTGAGCAAATCTACTTCAAGCTCATGCCATTGGAATTACAATATTTAACATATTTTAATTTATTAAAAAAAATAAAAAACTAACTAAAATAGTCTCCAAAAATTCATCGATGGGTCTCCGTCGCATTATTAACAACAACTAGATTTCATCAAGCCTTTTTTGCCGCTTCAATACCATGTGGTGAATCTTCAACTATTATTGTTTCCTCTGGTTTTACTCAAAACATAGACATTGCTTTCAAATACATCTCAGGATCTGGCTTTGGGCTAGTAATATCTTCATTACTTATTATTAAATCAAAATACTCTAGAATCAGAGCTTTTCACAACATAAGCTCTATACTATTCCTTATTGAATTTGAACAACATGCAACTTTTATTCCCATTGTTTTCAATTTTTTTAACATAAGCTGTTTTCAAAAATCAGGTTGGCTATTATTATAAATAGCATCAACCGTATATTGCTGTTTCATTTCATTAATAAACCTATGCAAACTTTCAGGCAATCACTTTTCTTCTTTTAATCTTTTTAGCTTTACCGCTGTTGGTAAACCGTTATAAAATCATTCATGTTCTTCACGTGTAATCGTATATCCAAACAAATCTAATGCTCTATTTAATGATTCATAATGCCGTTCCCTCGCATCAATAAGAACTCAATCCATATCAAATAGCACAGCCTTAATTCCCATTTTCGTAAATAAATTAAAAAGCACCCTAATGATGGGTGCGTACAACCAAATCTGACCATTTTAGCCAAACAGATTAATCCACATCACTAAGATGCTTTTTATTTCTGTTTAGCAAAAAAAGAGTTTTTTAGCTTTCATCAGATTGTTTTATTGTTGTACGCAACAACATCTTAATATTCTTTCAACCCAATTCAACATAAATTTTCAATTTGCGTAAAAAAAGTCAAGTGATACAACAAAAAATCCACCTCAAATTTGCAAAAATTTAGAATAAAAAATATACTTAATAGAAGTCTTTTATTCTGAAAATTTAGCGGGATGTTTCAAAACAAAAAATTAAAATTACTATTTTCAATTGCTACATTACTCTTCCTATCAGGAATAATCCTATTATGAGGAGGACAATCTGCTGCAAAAAGTAGCTCTAATGTTCCAAACAATTATTATGCAAACTACCTAATCCAAAGCGACTGGAATAGACTTGCTAAAATTTTTGTAGACATCGATGCAAAAAGTCAATTAGGAGAGATTGGTTCAAGTGCAACCTATACCGAGCAATTAAATATCATGAATAAAATATTCGAATACTTTCCACAAGATAATTACGAATATCTCTTAACTTATGAACAATGTAAAGAAACAACTGCTGCTATGGCAAGAAACGTCACAATGGATAATTTCAAAAAATATACCGAACAATGTAAAGACCCGCTTTCTAAAATAAAATCAACAATTGATAGTCAATATACAGTTAAAGTTTCTGCTACCGCAAATCCTAACAGTGGATCATCTCCTCTAACAGTAACCTTCGATGCAAGAGGAAGTTCTGATCCATCAAACGAGACAATCCCTTCATATAATTATTTCTGGTATTATAGAGATATCGATTGAATCGATAAAGTGATTTGAATTTGACCTGTAGTAAAACATCAATTCACATGAGAAGGTTCTTACATTGTTCACTGCACTGTAAGAAGTTCAAACAGTTGGATTTTCGATGGAACTAAAAATATTCAAGTTACAGTAAGCCCTAAATCTGCAACCATTAGCGTATATGTAAACGGTAAAAAAATGCAAAAAACAAAGAGCTCTAAAATAGGAATTCAAGAAGCAGAAAAAGGAGTATTATTTGATTGAAGTTCAACGACACCTCTTGGATGAAGAGAAATTATGAACTATACATGGAACATCACTTCAAGAGACGGATTTAGATGGACAAAACAAGGTGATGGTACTCCTAGTTATGTTAATATTCCATTACCAGGGCAATGAGAATATACTGTAAATTTACAAGTAACCGATAATGAAAATAACGTTGTGAGCGAAAGTTATTCTCTAGCAGTTTCTGATCCTGTTGCCATCATCCAACAAACCCCAGAAAAATGAAATACATCAACAACGTTTACCTACTCAGCAAACGCTTCATATTCCCTTACTTCAAGATTAAAACTTTACACATGGGAAATCTTTGATAGTGAAGGAAACAAACTAGATACCCTTCAATGAAAAAGTATAAAAAAACAATTTAAGAAACCATGAAGTTACACCGTAAAACTTAGTGTAGAAGACGAGATGTGATTAAAGAATTCAGACACAATGACAGTATACGTTGAATCAACGCCACCATCTCCACAATACACAATAACAGCAACGAATAAATGGACCTATCCATCAGAATTTGTATTAGATGCAAGCTCCTCTACCGACATCGATGTAACAAACGGCTATGATCAATTAACATACGAATGGAGTTTTTCAAACGATAATGCTAAAGAAATAACAGAAACTCAAGAAAACAATAAAATTATTACCGTTCTTTTTAATGAAAAATGAACTCATCAAATTACCTTAAGAGTATCCGATAGTTTCTGACAAACCGAAGAAATCACAAAAGAAGTAAACATCCAATCTATATTAAGACCAGAGCTTACTGCAACACCTAAAGCAACTATTTGGGGTGAAATGGTAAACTTCAAAGTACAAACAAATGTTCCTGTTCTCACTTATGATTGGAATTTCTGAGATGGAGAACCAACAAGAAGTGTAGACAAAAACAACATGGATAAAAAATATGAAAAAATAGGAACCTATACAGTAAAAGTAAAAGTAACAGACGCAAATGAAGATTATAACGAAGTTTCAACAAATGTTTTCATTTGAGAAAAAGATAAACCAATCCCTGTATATGAAATAAGAGATTCAAGTAACCACGTTATCGCACAAAATGATATTTGTTTAATTGATAACGATGCATGAACTTGAAAAATCGAACAACCTGCATACAGAATAAACAGACAAGAACAATTTACTATTAACACATCTTCATCTGTTAACGCACAATGAAATAAGAACTATCTAAAATACTATTTCCAATTAAAAAACGATGAATTTATAGAATCATCAAACTTCACTCATAAATTTAATAGTCTTGATTGTCAATATATCGATTATACTCTAGAAGATACAACGCTAGGGGTTCCAACAAAAACAAGAATTTGGTTTAAGGTGGTAAACGCATTGCCAACCCTTTCTAATCTAACATTAAGTTACCCACAATATTGAAACGAAATTGGTATAGGGTTCCAACAATCAAGTAATACAAACGATATTTTTTCATCAGACGTAGACCCTATCATCGTTAAAGTAACAGCTGATGGTGCTGTAGATTCTGATGGAACTGTCTCTTATTTTAAATGGTACTACTATCCAAAAAATAATCCAAACAAAATTCTTGAAACAAAGATTACCCCAGGTACTATTCCATATACATTCTTCTCAGTACCAAGACAAGCATGAGAATTTATGTTTGGAGTAAAAATGTTTGATAATGATGAAGGAACAAAATCAAGTGAAGACATCCTTTGAAACGGTCCTATCATCATGTTCCCTCCTGACACAAAACAACCAGACATTCCTATCGTTACCCTTAAATCTGATAAAATCAATGTAGAAGTAGGAGATGAAGTAACCTTTGATATTATTAGTAAAATTATTTCAGATAGATCAGACTTTGAAAAAGAAAGAACAATCCAAATTGATTTTGAATGAGACGGTGAATACGACCTAACAACAAAAGACGATCGTGTAACACACATCTACACCAAACCAAGTCCAGCTAATGCTCCTTATGTACCAACTGCATCAGTAATTTATAGAGATTACAGAGGAATTTGAGAAGCTGCACCTATCGTTGTAAAATCATGAATCAGACCAAATCTTATCTATACAACAATCTGAAGAAGTGTTATCTTTAAAGATGTAAGTATTGGATCAATTATTGAAAGAGAAATATGTTTAGACAAAGAACAATGTGATAAAGGAAACGAAAGATACATCAATAGATCACTCGATAAAACCTTTAAAGTGACCTATCCAAAAAAAGGAACCTATACCGTAACAATTAAAGCTAAAGATGAGAACTGAAACGAAGCAGAAACATCTCTCCAAATAACAGTAAACGACACAACAGAACTTAGTCCTCTTGCTAACGGAATATTTATGATAAGCCTTCCTGAATCACAATTCGGTGAATGAGTGCTTCCTGAAATCTTTGTATGAAAACAACTTAATAATGAAGTACTCTTCTATTTCAGAAGCGATGATTCGATAACAACATGTTATGTTGATAGCGATATCACGTTCGATAGTAGTTCCGACTGAGACCCAGAAAACGATAGAGATTTCTGATGTAATAAAATCTTTGTCCAATCATATACTCCAAGTTATGAATCAACAATCGGTAGAATTTACTACCAATCAAATAATGCTACAACACTTCAACATAAAGACTTCCTAGTAAGTTTCGCTGATTACGAAAAAGACCTTGATTCAACAACAAAAGCATTATATGATTTAGCAAACGAACTTATTAATACTATCGATGTAAGTTCAAGCATTTCAAACGAAAACCTAAGGACCCTTATCATTACCTTAAGAAACGATATCGCTAATTGAGATAAAAACGCTCAAAGAGGTGATGCTATTCAAATCCAACAATTTATGACAGAAAACACATGAAAATTAAATAAATTAAGTGATACTCAAAAAGAAAAAATCAATGACTTAATAAACAACCTTGATTGAATCATCCTACCTGATGGTTCTGTATACGATATCGCCAAGGAAGAAATTCTGTCACTTCTTCCTTTACAACTCAAGCAATCAGTGCTCAAAGGATTCACAACATTTGAAACCCTCGATGAACAATCTTGAATTAATATTCCTGAAGAAAGACTAAAAGTCTTAGAAAGTATCAATGCATTAATCTATGCAAATACAGCACCAACAAACAATATAGGAGAGGAACAAATTGCTGTAGATGATTATGAAGCAACAGTAAGAACAAACATATGTAAAATAACTGCCTTCTATGACTTAATTTCAAATATTTGTTCTGAAGAAATAAATAATAGTACTGATAAAAAAATCTATGATACAGAAGTCCTCCAAACCCAAATAGAAGACACCTCCAACTCAAATACCAGTTCAGGAATGCCTATAATAATCAAAGTTATTTTATGGATTCTTTGAATCGTTGTTATTGCATTTGTTGGACTTATCACAGCCTTTGCTGTTAAAGCAAAACTCAGAGAAAAATATGAAAACGAAGATGAATAAAAATACTTTTACATATCAATTAATCTTATGAAAACAAAAACTAAAGTAGTATTAACCGCACTCTTATGTGCAACAATCATCATGATTCCATTTTCAAATTCCGCAAGCTCAAAATCTCGAATAGAATTTTGAAGCACGCCAACAGAAATTACGAAGACTGTTGCTGCAAAAGCAAACGAATGAGCTACCAATGTACAAGACACAAAACTAGATGGAATCAACAATAATGAATCTAGTTCTCTCAACTCACAATATCAAATTAGTAGAACATTAATGCGATTAGCAAACGATGAAAATGGAGTTATTGCCTACATTCAATGGACACTTTACATCTGACTAGTTGCTGCAACTATCCTCCTCATTTGGAATGGCTTTAAGTTAGTAACACCAGATGCCAAGATGAACGATGTAAAAGAAAGGATAAAAAATATCCTTCTATGAGTAATTTTGATGACAAGTTTTCTAGCTATTATCAAACTTATGACAGCACTTCTTAATCTATTCTTTTCATAATACTTTATATTTCATTAAACAAAATAAATATGAAATACTTAAAAAAATGACTATTCAGCTTTCTACTCCTCTTATGAGTAGTACTTCCTTTTAGTTTCAGTTTAGCAAATAATTCAAGTGCTCCTAATTTTGAAGACGATTTTGCAAAAAGCCTTGTAGAATGAGATGAGAAACTCTATAATATTTCTTGAGTATCATGAAAAAATACCATAAAAGGGAATATCGAAAAACTCTTTTTCCCTAATGGATGAGGAAATGGATGAGCATTACGAGATATTTTAAGATATGTTTGAATGTTCTTAGTATTTATTTTCATCGTAATGGCTGCAATAAATCTCATAACGAGCCAATGAAAACCAGAAAAAACAAAAGAAGCAATCACAAGTCTCCTTTATATTCTTGTATGAGCATTCCTCTTCTTTTGATCGATGTGGATTTTCTCAACCGTCTTCAATATTTCAGCACTCCAATGAACAAATGGATCATCAGCTAGTGTAAACGAAAGATTAACATCAGAGAGCGGATTACTATTCTTTATTCTAAGTTTCCTCAAATGAGCAGCATTTTTTATAGCAATCATTATGCTTGTTATAACATGATTCAAAATGATGAATCCTAAAACAGGAGAAAGCGGTGATGGTAAAAAACTAGCAAAAAATCTTGTAAATGTTATCGTTGCACTCGTTTGAATGAAAGTAGTAGACTTTATTTATTATATTGCTTCTCAATCTAATTTTGCAGAAGAAGCAGGAAACTTTATCGTAGAAATAATGAAATTCTTAGCTTACCTTAGCGGTTCCGTAATGGTAATAATGTTAATCTATGCATGATATCTTCTCATTGTTGATGGATGAAAATGAGACAACTTCAAAAAAGCTAAAAATACAATGATTAATATGGTATTAGCTATTATAGCACTTTTCTTCTTCCTCTTTATCATCTACCAAATCTTTGCTGAATTAGGAGGAGCGAACTAGATTTTGAAAGTCTTGTATCAAAATAAAAGAAATGTATAAAGGAGAAAACACTTTATACATTTTTTGTAATAATGAAACTTTTAATCACATGTCCTTTCGGACTATGAAGTCTCCTAGCACAAGAACTAAAAAGGCTTTGATTTGTTCCAGAAGAAACGTTTCAAACCTGAACATTTCTAACAACAGACACCAAAGGAATGATGAAAATAAATTATCTTTCAAGACTAGCAAATAAAGTGTATATCCAATTAGCCACTTGAGAAGCAAAAACCTTTGATGAACTTTTCAATATCGTTAAACACTCAGATTTTTCTCAATTCTCAAGTAATACAAATATCTCACTCAAAGTAGAAATTAAAAATTCAATACTTTCCTCAACAAGAACCGTGCAATCTGTCACCCATAAAGCAATATTAGAAAATATCGCCCATTTTTGAAAAGAAGAAACCTACACAGAAGAACTTCTTCTAATAAATACAAATAACCATGTAACCCTCTACATAAACACATCATGAAAAGCACTCTATCAAAGAGGATATAAAAAATACAATTGAGAAGCTCCTATAAAAGAAAATTTAGCAACCGCTCTTCTCCTTCTCTCATGACGAAAATTCAAATCACCACTTTATGATCCATTTTGTTGATCTTGAACCCTAGCTATCGAAGCAGCCCTTCTTGCTAAAAACAAAGCTCCATGAAGCCGAAGACATTTTAATTTTGAACACTTTAAAAACTACGAAAAAACATACTTCGAAACACTAAAATTACAGGCAAAAGAAAAAGAATTTTCATGAACCTACACTATTATAGCCTCTGATATTTCTGAAGAGAGTATAAAAAACGCTCAAGAAAACGCAAAAATTGCTGGAGTCGAAAACGATATCCAATTTAAAGTCCAGGATTTCCTTAGTTATAATATTCCTAATAACGACAAAGCCTGGATTATCACAAATCCACCTTATGGGAAAAGAATAACAAGTAACAACTTATGAAAACTCTATGCTCACCTCGAACAAAGTTTTAGCACACGAATCTATTGATGACGGATTTCCTCACTTCAACGATTATCATATGATGCTAAAAAACGGTCACAAAAAAAACTATTCAACTGAGCTGATGAATGTCATTTCTACCGAAAGAAACCAAATTAATATTCAACCTTTACTTTTATTCTTGATTTTACATTAGGCAAAATATCCCCTTGTAAAAATCAAAGATTTATTTTCACGCTCGAAATTTCTGGATATTGTAAAATAATCTTCCTTGCCTCATCTAATGATTTTCATGAAATATTCGTTTTTATAGAAGGTAAAATTCCTTTCTCATCTCTCTTAAAATCATATCATTGATAAATCGTTACTTTTGTAGGGATCATAAATACCTCATCATCCACTACCCATGAAAAATCTTGAACAAATACTAAACTATTAGGATTAATACTGATAAGCTCAATACTATCCGACTGTCTTTCTTTTACATATTGCGTAAATGCATCAACAACATCAGACCGTTTTAAATAAAAGAAATCAAAAGACACCTTTGCTTCTCATTTTAAAGAAGTAGCCCTTTCTCAAATTTTTCCCTCAACTAATAGTTGATGAAAGGTTGTTTTAACTAATTGATCAAATGTTAATATCAAAGCATCTTTTACTTGAAATTCTTTACTTACAATATTCAATTTATCTGCATATACTCAAGACTTAATCTTTTCAGATAATAATTCCTGATCTTTTTCTGTAATCGTTCATAACGAAGTAGAGGTTCAACCCGTAAAATCTTCTATCGATTCAGCCCATATCTGTCAGAAATAATAACTATTATCCAAATTTCTTACCGTCATCCTTGTATTTTTAGGGATATTTCCCCTTGTTCCCATAATAATTCAATCCTCATCAGTTTCTGCAGCATAAAACTTCACAGTAATCTCAGAAGGATAATCTGTCAAACCAGCAGGTATAGTTAACGGATCTTTTGATAAAAAGGTTAATCAATTACTTGTAACAAACCTCGTATTTCATAAAAGTTGGATTTCATCAGACGTCTTATTATAGATTTTCACCCATCATTGCGATGGATTCGTAATATGCTGAATATTTTCAGTACTAATCGCCAATTGATAAGTATAATCGATATTTCAAGTATAGTATGGAATACTAATTTGTCTAATCGGTCATAGCATTTCCTCTTGCTGAGCAGGATAATAACGGAAATTATAAATAATATCTTCAGTCTGCTGTGCTACTTTAATAGTAATTGTCGCATTAGGCAAAATCAAAAGAATAATAAACCATAAAATGATTAATCCTGCTATAATCTCAAAAAAGAATACCATATAAAAAAGATATTTCTGTCTATTATATGCATGAAGATGAAACTTCTTAATATCAAAAAGAAACAAAGACAACGTCTTTAAAAACTTAATAATAGGCTTTTCTTCCTCATACTGCACTTTTAATCAAAGCTGCTCAAAATATTTTCTATTAGCCTCTTTCTCTGCAGAAAACACAATATTCAAATTTCTCTTTTGAATCACATCCAACATCTGTTTTCCCCATCGTTGATTTTCAAAAAAAGGATGTTCAGGGTCAATAAACATCTGAACAGCTTTTTGTGGAGGGATTTTCTCTAAAGTTTTGAAAATCTTATATAAACTATCTGTCTTTGAAAAAAAGAATTTCATTAGAAGGAAGACGTCGAACAAAAAGATAAATTAGTACGGTTTCTGAAGTTTCTTCTGTACAAACAAACAAAATACAATCAAAAAGATAAACACGTAATGATTAACATCTAAACTAAACTGCCCAAATACAGACAAAACTCCATGTGCTGGGTAGTTCCAGAACGGAAGAATCGCTAAGAAAAGTAAGAACAACAAAATAAATCACCATAGTCATAATCAACTTTTCTTAACAATCAATTTCCATATCGTAATAATAACATTAATAGCTAAAGCTCCAAGTGAAAGAAAGAGTCAAATAGGATATACTCCTCCATACTTTATCAGAGCACTTTCAGACATTAAGGCTGTAACATGTAATGCTCATGTATTAGGTTTTCAAACAAAATTATCTCACAAAACCAAGAATACTCCTAGGACAATTATCGCATTAATAAATCCAAAGAACAAAATATCAATCCACACTCTTTTCGATTCATTTCTCCTAAACTGAGACAAAAAGATAAGAACCAATACAAACGAAGAAAGCGCAACTCAAACAAGAGAAAAATGATATCAATAAGGACTAAATACCTTTAACGAAGTTGGAATAATACCTCCATCTAAAAAGAACGAAAAATATAATCCTGAAAGGTATACAAATATCAAAAACCAAGGCAACCAGTTAAAGAATCTAATAAATTCTTGATGATACTTTTTAGAAAGAACATATACAGTGATTAAGAACGCAAAACAAGATAACACTATTCAAATCCCCGTCATATACAATCTTGTTCAAAAGATCTCAAAATAAGGATACATTAGCATAAAGAATATAAAATAAGATGAAGAAGGGTAAAGGATATTTATCTAAAAACCATTCCTTATCACATCTCCAACTTTTTTAAACTATCTTAGATATTGTACTAACTTTGTCTCTCTTAATGCAGTAATTCTAATAATTCCAGGATAATCTAACTGCTCTTCTATCTTCTTTCAAATATTCTCTAACAATTCTTCAAGTTGAGTATCTGGAATAACACTAGGATCTACAAATACCATAATTTCTCTACCAGCCTGCATAATATATACTTTTTCAACTCATTCTACCTCTAATATTAATTTCTCTAATTCTCCCATCTTCTCAATAAAGAAATCCTTAGTATCAAATCTTGCTCATGGTCTAGAAGCTGACATCGCATCAGCAGCAGCTACAAGCCAAGAATAAGCACTGGTCATTTCAATATCATAATGGTGTGATTCAGCAGCATTAACAATAACAGGATCAATTCCCCATTTACGTAACATATCAGCCCCTACTTTAGTATGAGACTCTCATGCAGCAGCAATAACTTTTCACACGTCATGTAAAAGTCCTGCCTTTTTAGCAACATTAGGATCAAGTCCTAATTCTACTGCAATATTTTCACTAATTTTAGCAACTTCTAATGAATGAATCCATAAATTTTGACCATAACTATATCTAAGATAGAATTGTCAAATAGTTCTAACAATCTCAGGGTTCATCATAGGAAGATTCAATAAAGATAACGCTTCCTTTCATTTTTCCATCAAAGTCGTTTCTAGTTCTGCAACAACTTGATTATAAACCTTTTCAATATAGAATGGATTAATTCTACCATCTTTAATAAGGATCTCTAAGGTCTTAGCAGCAACGAACCTTTTCTCACTGTCAAATGAAGAAATTCTTACTGATAATGGAGTATCATCAATCAAAAGCTCAACACCAGTTAACTTTTCAAATAACGAAATATTTCTTCATTCACGTCAAATAAGCTTTCCTTTAAACTCTTCACTAGGAAGATCTATCATTTTTGAAGTAAATTCACTTACAGTATCAGCAGCAAGTTTTGGCATAGCTTGTGCTAAAATCTGAGCAGCTTCTTTCTGAGCTTCTTCGTTCTTAATCGTTTTAAATTTCTCAATAAACCTTACAATTTCTTCCTGATTATCACTTTCAATTCTCTGAAAAATCTGAGCTTTAGCATCATCTGGAGAAATCTGAGCAATCTCAGCAAGTTTTTTATTCTGTTCTTCAATAATTTCATCAACTTCTCTTTGCTTATCTAATACCTTTCCTTTCTCCTCTTCTAATTTTTCTAACTTTTGATCCATTTTTTCCTCTCTTATGAGCAATCTATTCTGAATCTCTTCCATTTTAGCCAATCTCTGATCTTCAATTTTCTGTGCTTTTATTTCTGCCTGTTCTAGAATTTTCTCAGCTTTCCCCTTTGCCTCATCTAAAATTTCATCTTCAAGTTCCTTAGCTCTTTCCATCTTCTTCTTAAAACGAAGTTGTTTTTCATTTAATGTTTTTTTGTATCCATAGAACCCAGCTGCTCAACCAATAGCTAATGAAACGGCAGCTGTCACAATAATCGTTAATGTTGGTGACATATGTATGTATCTTATATCATAAAAGGCCCAATCTATCGAGCATAAATTTTACTATAAAAAAGAGTATAAAATTCTGACCCCTAAATGCAATATGAAAAGTTTTCATAGGTCATATATGACATATTCCACACTAACACTACCATTAAGCTCTACAAGCAAAAATTTGAAAATAAAATCATTTAGAATATAATTAACATAAGGCTTTTTATATTATTGGACAAATATGCAAATAAAAGAAATAAAAATTTCTAATCTCTTAAGTTTCCCCTATGTAAACGAAGAAGAATTCAAGCATCTTGCACCTATTTCTTTTTTTTCTGATGATGGATATCAATGAGTAAAAATTTTTATCTGAAATAACGCATCATGAAAAAGCAATTTCATTAAAATCCTTGAGGAATTTTTTGCAACATTAATGTATGATTATACCTACCATGAAGAATATATCAAAGAGAACAAAACGACAAGAAAAGCCATTCAACCAAGACCAAACCGCACAAAAAAACTCCAAACAAACAATCATACCCCAGACCAACCCGCAAAATTTGAAATCACTTTAGAACTCTCTAATCTCGATTTCGAGAATATCGGATTTGTTTGTAAATATTATTCAAAAATTAACGCCCTTATTTCTAAATACTCTAAATTAAATTTAGAATTTCCTCCTCATAAATTAGAAACTTTCCTAGAAGGAAAACATAGTATAAAATTATCAGCAGATTTTAACGAAAAAACTCAAGAATTTGTAATTAATGAATCATTACTAACCGAAAATGAACTTTTTATCCTCTCATGTATTAGATACCAAAAACTTTTCCAAATCCTTATCACAATTTTCAATACCTACGAAAAAAAGCCAACAGAAAAGAGCCGATATCTTTTAAAGAAAACATTTACTATCCTCAATACTCATAGAACAGAAGTAAAATTCGATAATTTTGTAGACCCAAATAAAATCATCAACGACCTTGAATATAGTAGAAATAGTCTTATTTGATACACAGAATGTATCTACAAAATATGGAGTATTTTAGAACATTTTTCTCAAGATCAATTAGAAAACGAACACCACGAAGAACTCACAAAAAAATCAATAGATGAAAAACTCAAAAGATCATGATTCTTTAAAAGTCTAAGCTATATGATTAAAAAATATCTTGGAAGAAATCTAAAAGTAGAATATATCAACGGAACAATTAGCCTTTATATGACAGATAAACAAGAAAGGATCTCTTATTTTGACGACTTAAGTGACTGAGAAAAATCATTATTAACAATCATTTTTTGACTCTATGGAAACGACTTAACTGACGGATTTATGATTATAAAAGAGCCAGAACTTCATATTCACCCTCAATACCAAAAAGAATTGGCAGAAGTCTGCGAACATATCAGCGAACAGTTAGGTACCCAATTTATTTTCTCAACAAACTCAGGACTCTTTATTAACGAAAAAAACCTTACCTCTGTCTATAGAGTATACAAAAATAAAAACCAAGATTCACTCATCACCGCACCAAGAATTAGTGTCGATTACGATGATGCTACACTAATGCATATGCTAAGATTTGAGAACCTCTCAAAAATCTTTTTTGTAGACAAAATCATTCTAGTCGAGTGAGATACTGATGCTTATTTTTTCAGCTTCTTTCTCAACCATTTAAAAACACTACCTGAACGAAAAGAAATTATCCGTGACTATGAAATCATTAATATCAACGGAAAAGGCTCTTTTACAACACGAAGAAAATTCCTAAGAAGATTCGATATCAAAAACTATTTCATTTGAGATTGGGACAACACTGTCGACTTCTGATTCTTCTCAAGAGCGGAACTTAATAAATATTACCTTATGGCAAACCAACAAGTTAAAAAAGAAAAAGTCGAAAAAAGATATAGTGATTACTATAATAGACTAGTTAAAACAATACTCACCTTCAACCCCAAGAAACATAAAGCCATCTTAAAAGGAATAGAAAAAATGTATAATCAAAATGTCTTTATCCTTAAAGAATGAGCTATTGAAACCTATGTCCCAACAGAAAAAAAAGGATTATCATATGTCGCATATTTCTGTAATACTTACTTCTACGACCGATTATTAGACGAAAACTTCGCAGAAAAAAGAAAGGAATTAGAAAACATCATGAGACATATCTTCGAAAACTAAAAAATCCCTACTCCCAAAAACTAAAAGTAGGGATTTCTCTTATAAAAGAAGATATTATTTTCAATATTTAGCATCAGCACCTAAGTTTTCTTCAATTCTGAGAAGTTGATTATATTTTGCAATTCTATCAGTTCTTGAAGCTGAACCTGTTTTAATAAATCCAGTATTTAAAGCTACAGCCAAATCAGCAATAAAAGTATCTTCTGTTTCTCCTGATCTATGAGATGTAATAGCTGTCATATTATTTGCATGTGCCATATTAATAGCATCTAATGTCTCAGAAACAGATCCAATTTGATTCAATTTAATAAGAATTGAATTAGCAATACCTTTTTCTATTCCCATTTGTAATCTTTGAATATTAGTAACGAACAAATCATCTCCTACTAACATAATCTTATCTCCTAATGCATCAGTCAATTTTTTCCATCCATCAAAATCATCTTCTGCCATACCATCTTCAATAGAAATGATAGGATATTTACTACACCAATCTTGATAAAGTTCAACTAATTGATCAGCAGCTAATCTTTTTCCCTCACCTGCTAAATTATATACTCCATCTTCATAAAATTCAGATGAAGCAACATCTAATGCCAATGATACCTTTCCGGTATATCCAGCTTTTTCAATAGCCTCAACAATAACTTGCAAAGCTTCTTCGTTTGAACCTAAATTTGGAGCAAATCCACCTTCATCTCATACTGAAGTTGCCAATCCTCTAGCCTTCAAAATGGCCTTTAAATTATGAAATACTTCAGCACCACATCTTAATCCTTCATGAAAGCTTGGTAATCCATTAGGAATAATCATAAATTCTTGAATATCTACGTTATTATCAGCATGAGAACCTCCATTCAAAATATTCATCATAGGATAAGGAAGAACTCTTCCGGCATTTTGTCCTAAATATTCATAAATCCATTTTCCTTCTGTTTTAGCACAAGCTCCAACAAAAGCCATACTTACACCTAAGATAGCATTAGCTCCTAAATTAACTTTATTTGGAGTTCCATCTAATTCAATCAATGTTCTATCTAATTCTCTAAAGCTATCAAAAGATTGTCCCATAATCTTACTAGCAATAGTAGTATTAACATTAGCAACAGCTTTTAATGTTCCTTTTCCAAGATATCTTGATTTATCACCGTCTCTTAATTCTAATGCCTCATGAACTCCTGTTGATGCTCCTGATGGAACCAAAGCTCTATGCATTATTCCATTATCTAAAGTTAATTCAACTTCAACAGTAGGATTCCCTCTAGAGTCTAATACTTCTCTAGCATGTACTTTTTCAATTGTGTATGCCATATTCTTTTATAAACAAATAAAATAACTAGATTAGAGCCTAGTGTTTTATCTATTAATTACAAGAGGAAATATTTTCATATAAAAAAACCAGCTAAAAATCCTTTAATTTTCAAGCGACCCCCAAAAAGGAGATTACCCTAAATATACATTATTCATCATTTCTCTTAACTTTAAGAACAACTACATTATTATTAATATCCTTAGGTTGTATTTCAGCAACAACACTATCACTCTGAGTTATCGTATAATAATCTGTCAGATCTTTCCAATCTTCAACAGTAATATACCTTATAAATCTACCTTTAATATAAACTCAGACTAAGATATCATCTTCTACTCCTCTAAACTCAACATCTTTTGGATCTTCAACAAAAATATTAAAAACTCAATTTCATACACCATTAACAATGTTTTCTAAAGCCAAAACCGATTCCTTATCTTCTTTAAGATATCCAAGATTAACTTCCTTTTCTTCCATTGCAATTGTTATTAATTAATAAATTAGTCCTTAGGTTTTCGATAACTTAAACTATTTTCACGCATTTGGTGAAGATATCTTATATAACAAGAACCATAATTCTCCAAACTCTTATTCGAATAAGCCTGTTCATAAAGCTTTTCTTGTTTCATTTGATTAACTTGCTTTGTTACATCATCCCAAAGCATCGGAAATCTAGATTCTAAAGTATCTCTATAAACAATATTTCTTCATCTATATCTTTTATCATCAATTTGAAGATGTCTATGATATCCATATATCTTACATCCAAAAGGCATATCCTCTCCTCATTTATTATGAAAATCCTTTCTAATTTTATTAGTTAAATTAGCAGTCCTTATCGCCTCCTCGATTCATTCTTTTGAATGTGGGAAATCCAAATCCAATCCTTCTCACCAATCCTCTTCATGATATTTTCATATTTTAATACTTTGAATTTTCGAATAATCTAATTTTCAATCAGAATTTAATCCACATCCTTTGATTCTTAAAGGAACTTTTTCATTATATGATTTCACATAAAAAAGCTCTCTATCATTAGCATCCGGTTCTACATCAAAATTTCTTTCAAATCTCTCTCATGTCTCTGCATAAGTGGCCCTAATTTGCTCAAGGACAGCAGCAGCCTCATCTTTTATTACACTATCAGAATCAACCACATCATTTTTATGTTTCCATAAAGATTTTCCTTCCCCATCTTTTTGATCATTCAAATAGTTTATAAATTTTTTAAATTTAACTCAACTCGATACCTCTCAAGCATTATTTCAAAGAGAAGAATCGTTATCAATTGCTGCACCTCAAGCAACTCAAGCTAATCAAAGTGTTGCTCACAATCCTACACCTCATGGTATTCAAGCAAAATATCATCATAATAGACCTCCAACAACAGCTCAACTAGATCATAAAATATAGGTCCATGTATTTGAATCACTCGCACTAAGACATTCTGGTTTCGTTCAATCTGCTAAATGAACTTGTAAATCTCAACCTCAACCAGTAGTTCTCATAAATGGATCTTCTGATGCACAACAATTATGAAAATTCTTTTTTAAACAATTCACAATATTTGCAGCATGAACAAGCTGTAATTTGTCAGGGAAAACAACACCATTCAATCACTCTATCGTATTTTTATTTGGATTTATTTTTGTTTCCCATCAATAAGACCTAATTACTTGTTTATTTTCATCGTATTTTATTCATTCATCAAACTGATAAGTAAAGGCACTTTCTTCTAATGCACCACCTCTTACCTCAGCCGTAGCACTTTTAACAGCATCTTCCAAACTTAAAGAATCACCTAACTTTTCTTTAAACCATAATTTAATACTATCCCAATTTTTATAAATTGATGCTCATACAACGGTAATTCACAACGCTCATCACACCCATAATAATCATTTTTTCCACCGAGACATTCACTTTCCTTCTGAATCCTTCTTTTCTTTTTCCTTCTCTTCTTTTTTTTCATCAGATCAAAAAAGTTTCTTAACTCATTTATAGATTAATGCCACTGCACCGATTCCTGTTGCAACAAATCAAGCAGTACGAAGGGTATTCAACGCAGGTTCATCTCTCCATTTATCACCATCTCGAACATCTCACCATTGCTCTTTTGTCCAATCCCAAGTTTTTCAAAAAATTCATTTCTCTTCTTTTTCATCAGAAGCATCTTCACTTTCAGAATCTCCATCATTTTCTTGTTCTTCTGCGCCTCCTCATCAAGCTCATTCCACACTTTCTCAATCTACATCATCTTTATCTTCATTTCCTTTTTCATCATCAGTCCCCTTATCAACACTTTCTTGTAATGATGCAAGTTCAGTTGTAAATGGAGCAATATCAGCTTTCAATCCCTCAAGAGTTTTTCTCTCAGTATCTGTTATATCTGTAGATGCCAATCTATCCGAAATTTCTCTTCAAAGATCAGATAACTGTCATTCAAGTTCTTTTTTTTCGTCTTCTTTCCCTGTTGAAGATTGTAATGCTTCTAATTGAGAACGGATTAAATCTGTCTGTGTACTAAGTTCTTCAACAGTTTTTTCTTTAGGTGCTTTCATTTTTTTATTTTTCTATATACTAAATATACTAAGAAATTATAGTTAATTTCTAAATTTTCGCAATTTTTCGATAAAAATCTTAGCTCCAAAATTTCCCTTTATTTTTTTTAATTAATAACTATAGTTCAATCATCTACATGATAAAAAAAGCATATGCAAACGCTTATAGGTAATAACGCTGCTAAAACGCAATTTACAAATTATCTCAACCATAATCAGGCCAATAACAGGCCAATATTTTTAATAATCATCTGACCTGAAGGGATAGGAAAAACCTCTTTTCTTCGTCAATACACAGAAAACACATTATGAACATATGCATCAACAGATTTTTTTCGAATGAGAGATTGTAGTAAAGAACTTTGAAAGGCGCATTCAATCCAAGTAGAAACCCCAGATAAATTAAAAACAATCCCGCTTTCAGAAACACTACTCTATGACAACAAAGGAATCAGAGAAATAAATACTCGACTCCAACAATCATCATTAAGTTGAAAAAAAGTATTACTCATAGAGAATATCCAAAGGATGACAAACGCTTCAATGAATGCATTTCTAAAAACCTGTGAAGAACCTCTTCCAAATAGATATCTTTTCGCAACAGCAGAACACGAAAGCTGAATCCTTCCAACCATTCTTTCAAGAGCTATGGTAATCAAATTCTCCCCTCTAAACCCAAAAGAGATGGACACATACATCACTCAAACTTTTCCAGAACTTCAGTGAGAGAAAAAAGAAATCATTGAAAAATTAGCCATGTGAAAGCCCTGAACACTTCATGCTATTTATGAAAAATTCCAGTCAATACCAGAAGCTTTTGAGAACGTAACTCAATTACTTTCCCTTCTAAAAACAAAAGGTAACCGAGCAAAAAAAATACAATATCTAAAATTTTTAGATGAAAACCAGTTACTTGAAAGTTTCCAAACACTCCTTATCAAAGAATATGCAGAAAACCAAAACTCATTATGAGCAGAAACTCGAATCAAAGTAAAAAAATATATTAGCTCAAATGTTAATCAAGAGAATGCCCTTCGATATTGAATTTTATCATCTGAAAACTAATGTCTACCTACCTTTGACAGAACTTCTTAAAAGATAGTCAAATCATTAAATACATAGCTAGTTCTATAGCGAATCTTTATGAAAAAACAAAAAGCAAAGCATTAATAGAAATTTGACCCGGGAAATGAGCAATCACAAAAAAGATTTACCAAATCTCCCCTTGTTTTTTTGTTATCGAAAAAGACGAAACAATGAAAGAACACCTAGAAAATATCTGACTGAAAAAAAACCAAATCATTTTTTGAGATGTTCTAGAACAAGACATAGCAAAACTTCTTTGAGGGAAAACTATCCAAGAAAAAGAAGCTATTGTTGTATGAAATCTTCCTTATTACATCACCTCTCCTATCTTTAAACACCTCTTTCGAAAAAAAGAAGCAAATCTCTTATGATGATTTTTTATGATCCAAAACGAAGTCTGAGAAAAAATTATCTCATCAGCCAAAAAAAAATCATATCTATGGCGGTTAGTAAATAGAGCATATACTGTAGAATACATGAAAATAGTCCCTCCTAAATGTTTTTCGCCTGCTCCGAAAGTAAAAAGCTGTCTTATAAGATTTATAAAAAAGCCTACTCCTGAAAAAGTACCCTATGATTCCCTTGAAAATTTTTTAAATCTCTATGCCCCTTATAGCAGAAAAACACTATGAAAGATAGAAAAAATGCTATCAAAAAAATGAAATACTCAATTTAGCGTTCCCGAACAACTAAAAAGTAAGAGACTCGAAGAATTAGAACGAGATGAACTCTGAGAAATCTTAATATAACTTGAAAACAAAAGAATTTTTACTATATAACAACTAACTTTACTCAAGAAAAGTTACAATGAACGAACAAGTCTTCGAACAAATCAAAAGAGTAAACGAATATTGAAAAGAATATCGACATGCAAGAGAACTTGCTAAAGTTTTAGAATACGTAGATTTTACAAACTTCTCAAAGGTAGTAAAAAAGGCTGAAACTGCTTGTAAAAATAGTGGTCAATCTACAAAAAACCACTTCAGTGAATTTACAGAAACAGTAAACATCGGTTCCTGAGCAAAAAGACCTCTTAAAAGCCGAAAATTAAGCCGTTATGCCTGTTATCTCATCATCCAAAACGCAGATCCAAGCAAAGAAATCGTTGCTCTTGGACAAAGTTATTTCGCACTTCAAACAAGACAGCAAGAACTTTCATCTCAATTTTTAGAAGACCAAAAAAGATTAGAATTAAGAGATGAAGTAACAAAGCACAACAAAAAACTTTTCAGTACAGCAAGATGAGCATGAGTAAAAGATTATGCAACCTTCTATGATTCATGATATCAATGACTCTACGGACTAAAGAAAAAAGAAATTATCGAAAAGAAGCATCTTGATCCTGAAGATAATATCTTAGATCATATGAATAGCGAAGAGCTCGCAGCAAACCTCTTCCGTGCAACCCAAGCAGAAGCAAAAATCAAAAGAGAAGCTATTAAAGGACAAGAAAATGCAAGTATGGCTCATTTTGAAGTTTGACAAAAAATAAGACAAACCATTCAAGAACTCTGAGGAACGATGCCAGAAGATATTCCAGCAGTTGAAGATATCAAATATGCAAGAAAAAGACTTGAAGATTTAGAATTTCATGATGAAACAGAACATCAAAGCTTTGATGTAAAATTAGCCGAAAAACTTATGGAAAAAGAATTTGCAGAAAATTCAAACAATGAAATCCAAGAAAAGCCACAATCTGCTCAATACAACCTTCCCGATAACGTATATCTTCTTCAAAATCTCGCAAAAATTATTAACGGATATCCATGAGATAAATTACTATATCTTTGAGAGAAAAAATTTAAAGTATCAAGTGAGGGGTTAAGACTCGTAAAAGAACTTATGGAAAAATAATATTTTATACTACTAATACATACTATGCTTCATTATTTCAGCTGAGAAGTTAAAAGAATCTGAGGAGACTGTTTTTTAACAAATCCTTCTTTTTGAATCCAAGCGCTCTATGCAGGAAACCAAAAAACATGAAACTTTTTCATTTACCCTTATTTCGATGATCAAAGAAAAACAATCTTGTATTTTGCATTTGATACCTACGAACAAAAAACAAGCTTTGAATCTCTCCTAAAAATATCTTGAGTTGGTCCTAAAACAGCATTTCAAATCGTTCAATTCCCTGCAAACGAAATCCAAGAAGCTGTTAATACACTTGATGCCAAATTTTTTCAATCAATTCCATGAATTGGTCCAAAACTCGCGAAAAAAATCGTTCTTGAACTAAAATGAAACTTCCAAATTTCAGAAGCTTTAGATGTAGAGCAAGACCAAAAACTCTTTAAATCAGTTGCGAAATCCCTCCAAAATTTTTGATTCGACTGAAATCGTGTCAAAGAGCTTCTTAGAACATACCCAGAAAAACTCACAGAAGAGAACCTTCCAGAAGTCGCAAAACGAGTTATTGCACAAATGGGGAAATAATTAAACTATAAGCTTTCGACCTTCTAAATATCCAAGCCATAATCATTTAATAATTTCTCGTTTATCATTTTCTCAATAAAGATACGCTTTAACAGAAAGCCAACAACAAATTCCCCAACTACTCCAAAGTAATAATATCGCCATCTCTGAAAAACTTGCATGTTTTTTTCACCATAAAAAAATATTTCTTATTTTCTGAAACGCTGATTTCTTATTTCCTATCCATCATTCTTCTAAATACGTCTTATCTCTTTCATAATGATGGACTTTTAAATCTCTAAACACTAAAATAGGATATCCTTTTTCATGAATAGAATAAATAAAATCAAGATCTTCTGCAATCCAAGCTATTTGTTCATCGTAACGCACTGTTTGCATAATCGATTTTTTTCAAAAAATTCCATTTCAACTAAACATTTGGATCTCTGCATATTCTTGATTTTTTTCTAGAAAATGAACCATTGGACGCGCTTGCCAATAACTATATCAAGAAAATCCTTGGTTCTGCACCTTTGTTGTTCCCCTCCATAATAGTGTTGGTGTAATAAAAACTTCTTTATTATACCATTTCTTAAATTTATCATGATATGCTAACGCCTTCTTCAAATAATCAGCATCTATACGATTATCATCATCAAGAAGTTGGACATATTCACCTTTCGCATTATCAATTCAAAAATTCCTTGTATAACTTGCCCCTCATTGAGATTGAGGCAGAAACTTAGAATTTCTATGAGATAAAAATTTTAAATCTAAAGAATATTTAGAAAATTTTTTCAAAAAATCATTCCATTCTCCTTCACTAAAGTTTCTATCACAGACAACAACAACCTCAAAATCCTGAAAACTTTGATTTTCTAGACATGAGAAAAGCGAGAATAAGAGCTCATAATTCGTTGCTCTACTTGGAATAACAACAGAAACTTTAGGAAGCTTCGTTTTCATTTATCGGATATACAACTAAAGAGATACTGAAACTGTAGGAAAATTCCCTCAACATTCAAGTAAAATTAAACATCTTGATTTTTCACAAAATAAATCTTCAAAAAATTGACATTTTTAATTTTTATAGATAAAATATTGTATGTATTTTACACCATAGAAAATAAAAATGTCTAAAAAGTGGAAAAATATGAGAATGTCTAACGTACGCGACAATCTCCATCAAAAGTTCTGAAACAGAATCTTAAGGAAAAATCACAAATGAAGAAGAGTTGATAAAGCATTTAACACCTCTAATTTTCTTTATCGTCACTGGCTTCACATTGGTGAATTTTGTGTAGCAATCCTTCTTAGTTTTTCAACAATCATCTTTGGAAACGGAAATTCTACTCCAAACAACACAGAACTTGTTTATCCACTTCAAGAAGTATCAACCCTTGAATGTAGAACAGAAGCATGGGATACACTAACCGATTCTTGTAAAATACAACTTCCTATAATCGCATGAGCAAATTATCAAAATTATATCTGAAATTCAACATACACAGATATCTATACAGTTCTTTATGGTGGGAACTATCATAGCTGACGAAACACTAACGAATGAAGTCACTACGGTGTAGATATTGCAACTGCAAAAGGAACACCTCTTTATGCAATTGCAGATTGAAAAGTATATTTTGCATGAGAACAATCATGATATGGTAATGTCGTAAAAATCGAATTCGTATACCAATGAATTAGATATTTCGCCATTTATGGACACATGAATAGTATCAATGTGAAAGAAGGAGATACCGTAAGTAGAGGTCAAAAAATTGGAACCGTTGGAAACAGCTGAGTAACAATGGGATGACTCTGAGGATATCATGTACACTTTGAAATCGCAAAATGAGATACAGGAAGACCTGTATACGCATTCTACGGTTGTGCAGATCTCGACAAATGAGGAATAGAAATCATCAACCAAGGATTATGTAGAACAGAAATGTATTCTCGTACACTTGATCCTATCGCACTTCTAGAAGGAGCTAAAGCAAAACTTCCTCATCCAACAAGTATAACAACAGAAGAACATTATGTAGCAGAAAACGCTGTTAGTACAGAAGACCGTGAACAAGTTGTAAAAATCGCAAAACTCTTCATAGGAAGTCCTTATCAACTATGAGGAACAGGAAGTCTTCCAGGAACAGCAACAGATTGTAGTAACTTCACAAAAACAGTATTCGCTAATGTAGGAATTGTACTTGAAAGAAGTGCTGCTGACCAAGCATATCAATTCTCAGCATGAGGATATTGGTATGATAGTTTAGACATGGCGGAAATCGGTGATCTAATCTTCTTTAAAAATACCTATACTTCAGACCAAGAAATTACCCACGTTTGAATCTATGTAGGTAATGGTATGATGATTCATGCAGGAACTAAAAAAGTAGAAATCGTAACACTTGATAGTTATTGGAAATCACATTTCAAAGGAATTGGATCATTTAAATATCTCTACAAAAACTATAATAAACAAATTGCACAAACAAATTACCTAAAGATTAGTGCAACTCCAACTTCACAAACACAAAAAGTAGATACAATAACAACAATTATTGAAGATACAAATAATAAAAACGAAGAACAACATGATGTAGCACCAACAACAGAAGAAAAATCAATCACATTAGAAGATACAAAGCTTGATGCAACAGGTAAAGCATTCTTTAAAGAATGGAATATCGAAATTAAATGAGATGTTAGCACTCCACTTAAAAAATGAGAAACAAGAACATTAAAACTTTCTGTTTCAAAAGCAAATGGAGATACCTATAACGGAGTCCTTAAACAACCAATTATGTTTGTTTCAAACTCAACGAACATAAGTATTGATCCTGTAGTAATCTCTCTTATTAAAAACTGAGAAGTAGAAATAAAATTAACAGCTGCACAACAAGCATGAGAAGTCTATATTGCAGTAAACCTTTGAACAAATAAAATGTGAGGATTTAGCTTAAAGATTCAATAAAAGAAACATTTAACATACAGAAAAAGCAACCATCATTCGATTGCTTTTTTAAATTTAAGATTTTCCTGTCCACATAATATTTACTTGTTTTCACTCCGTAATTAACTAAAGTAAGTATCAGTTTTATTCACAACAATAAATTATGACTACACGAGCAGAACTAGCAGATATCCTCTTCCCTGATACTACTCAAACAATACAAGACCTTCTAAATCAATATCCTGAAAGACAAGAAAAACCTGTTCTTCGTTTTGCTCCAAGCCCTACTGGATACCTCCATTTTTGAGGATTATACACTTCTTTTATTTCTCGAAAATACGCAAAACAGAATAACTGAAAAATGTTATTAAGGATTGAAGACACCGATCAAAAAAGAGAAATAGAATGAGCAGCAGAACTACTTATCAAAGCACTCCAAAATTTCTGAATTCAATTTGATGAATGACCATTGACAATCGATGAAGAAAAATGAAACTACTGACCATACACCCAATCAAAAAGGGGAAATCTCTATAAGGTATTCGCCAAATATCTTGTTGCTCAAGGACTTGCATATCCTTGTCGGATGACAGAAGAAAGACTTAATGAAATAAGAGAAATGCAAACCATTTCAAGAATCATCCCTTGAATCTATTGAAATTACTCAGAACGAAGAAATAAAACTCCAGACGAATTATTAGAAAAATTCAACCAAGAAAACAAAACATTTCCAGTACTTAGATTCCGCTCACACTGAGATACTTCAAAAAAAATCGTTTTCAAAGACCTTATAAGAGGAGATATTTCAATGGTTGATAATTATAACGACATTGTCCTTATCAAAGGAGATTGACTCCCAACCTACCACCTTGCCCATATCGTAGACGATACTCTCATGAGAGTAACTACCGTTACCAGAGGTGAAGAACGACTTACTTCTGTTCCACTTCATCTTCAATTATTTAATGCATTTAACCTTCCAGCACCAACCTATTGTCATTTAGCACCTATCTGCAAACTCGATGAAGGTAAAAAAAGGAAACTAAGTAAAAGAAAAGATCCAGAAGCTAACGTGGAATATTTTTTCGAAAATTGATATGCTCCTCAAGCACTCCTTGAATATATCATGACCCTAGCAGATTCTTCATATGAAGATTGGCAAAGAGAAAACGAAGAAAAGTCATTCCTTGAATTCCAATTCTCTTTAGAAAAAATGAACGTTGCTGGACCATTATTTGATTTCGTAAAACTTCAAAGCATAGCAAACACATATCTTTCTAAATTAAGCACAGAAGATCTCTATAACCAATGACTCTCTCGAGCAGAAAAATATCATACAGCGCTTGCTAATCTTATGAAAGAAGACCCTGAATACACAAAATCAGCACTTAATATCGAAAGACATACAGAAAAGGATCCAAAAAGATTTACTCTATATTCTGATATCGAAAAAAATATCTTATTCTTCTTTGATAAAAAACGGCCAGAAATAAAAGCAAATAAACCTGAATACCCAGAAGGTATTCCTCAAGAAACTTGGAAAAATTTTGCTGAAGATTATGCACAAAACTATTCTCTTGAATGAGACGTACTCTCTCGATTTGACCAACTAAAACAAATCGGTAAAAAATATTGATTCGCTGCTAATAATGCCGAATTTAAAGAATGAGGATATATAGGGAAAGTCTGAGATTTAGCTATGTTCTTAAGAATTCAACTTTGTTGAGCAAAGCAAACACCAGATCTTTTCTCTGTAATGAAAGTCTTAGGAGATAAAAGAATTAAAGAAAGATTATTAGATTTATAAAAGAGTTTAATTATGGAAGAAATTAAACAATCAGAGCATAAAGATTATCTCCCTTCTTATCCATTTTCAACTGGAGAATTAATAGAACTTTTTGTACTACCAAATCAAAAAGAAATATTTCTTGAAATTGCCGAAAAACTTCATCAAGACGCAGAAAATGATTGAAAAAAAGGAAGAAAATTTCTTCAAGAACAAGGAGAAAAAGCTTCAAGAACATGTAAGAGAATCTCGGAGATTTCAGGAGACACCCCAGAAAAACATGGTAATAAACAACTTGTTGAAGAACTTATCAATATGGATTACGCATCTGTTGCTAATTTCTTCAAACAACTTTCAAGCTACTATGATGAAAATTCTCCACTGTTTCAAGAATTAAAAAATCTAAAAGAACTCTTTGAAAGTATGCGAAAAGTTTCAGAGAAACACACTAAAGTTATAAGCAAAGAACTTTTAGATAACTTAATATAAAAAATGCGAAATGCCTTAGAAAAAGTAACCGAAGACTTAATAGGTCCAGTAAAAGAAGATTTTTCTAAAAAATTCATTTTATCATTAAGAGGGCCTTACATTGAACAAAGGCTTATCAAATTTGGATATTTAGATGGTTATTTTGCCCCAACGACAGAAACAAGTCTCAAAAAAATAGACAAAGAACACTACTATAATTGAGAATATTTCTCAGCTTCATATAGCTGAGATTGGATCCTTTTTATGGTTGCCGATCAAAAAATAGGAGTTGATATCGAAAGAATAAGAAGAAGGTCGCTTATTTTACTTGATTGGTTTGATGAAGACTATTACCAAATGCTTGGTTTGTGAAAAACTTGGTATGCATTTTACACGCTTTGGACAGCAGAAGAAGCACTATTAAAAGCACTCGATTTAAAAAAGATGGAAGATATAAAAAGTTTTGAATTGATTGATTGGGCTGAAAAAAAAACAACATTCCGCGATATCACATTTACTAGAAAACTTTTTTTCAGATGACCGGATGAAACAGAATATACCGTATATAATTGAGAAAATAGCGAAGTTTCTTACAGTATCGCTTTCAAAGAAGAATATTATGGAAATTTTTTCTAGTTTAATACCAAAAGCACAAAAAGCTACTTTATTCATAGATTATAAACCAATTAGCAAAGAAAATACAGGTTTTAAGTACATTTCGAAAATAGAAAATCTTCATTCCCCAAAATTAATTTTTTTTCAAATTTGGGGAATAATTTTATTCACAATTCTCCCACTCAAGTCAGTGGACATAAAACCCACCATTAAAAGTATCTTTTTTAACATTTCCAATAACTCTTATTCTCTCTCAAACCTTATCAATTTCATCCCCCTTAGACCAAAAAATACAACTCAACTCATTATCTCAAAACTTTCCATATAATTTTAAATGAGCTCATCAATTCTTTCAAACCTTTTCTGCTTTTACAACATTAACATTTTCCAACAAAAATAACGGTTCCTGATTCCCTTCTCAAAAGGGAGCAAGCATTTCAATATCTGAAAGCTCTTCATAATTCCATTCATGAGAGTGCAAAATAGTATCAACCATGGTTATCTTTTCTAATTGTTCCTCCTTAATACATTCATTACAATGCTTCTGAAAAATCGTAATAACTTTCTCCAAATCATCTAAATCTATTGTTAATCCTCAAGCTCATTTATGTCCTCAGAATCTTTTCAAATAAGGAGAAGCCTTTGAAATCATTTCAATAACATTAAAATATTCTGGACCTCTTAATGAAGCAATAGCTTGATGTTTTTCCTTATCAATTTTAAATACAGCAGACGGTTTATTATATTTCTCTGTTATCCTTCAAGCGACAATTCCAACAATTCCTTCATGGAATTCTTCATCACATACTGATAAAAAACACTGATCTAAATCAAGTTGTTTCTCTGCAATCCTAAACGCTTGATCTTGCATTCTTCTTCTTTCACTATTAATATCCTCTATTTTTTGAATATATTTTTCCTGATCTTCACTCTCACACAACAAAATCTTTAAACTATCATAAGGACTTTCTAATCTTCCTCCAGCATTAATCCTTGGCCCAATCACAAACCCAATATGAAAAGTGTCTATATTTCCTTTCAAATTCAAAAAATTCAAAAAACCTTGTAAGCCTTTAGGGACCATTTCTGGATGACAATTCATAATCTCAAGACCTCTCTTCACTATCACTCTATTTTCATGAATCAATGGAACAATATCAGCAACTGTTCCTATAGCAACAATTGGTAAAAAATAATTAAAAATCTCATTCTTTTTATCTTTAGTAAACGTTGATTTTGCTAACAACGCATTAAGTAGTTTAAAAGCAACCCCTACTCAAGCTAGTCCTTTAAAAGGATAACGAGAAGAAACTTGAGGGTTAATAACAGCATAAGCATCAGGAAGTTCATCTAACGCCTGATGATGATCAGTAATAATTAAATCCATACCCAAAGTTTTAGCATACTCAGCTTCAGCTATTGAAGTAATTCCATTATCTACTGTAATAACCAACGAAATTCCTTCATCTTTCATAATATCTAAATGCTTAGTTTTTAATCCATACCCATCTTCAATTCTATGAGGATATCTAATACTAACATTATGATAATTCAAATACTTACTAAAAAATTTATACAACGTATAACTCGCCGTTATTCCATCAACATCATAATCTCAAAAAATTATAATTTTTTCCTTGTCCTTCAACGCTTTAATAATCCTTTCAACTCATTTATCCATATCATTAAGCAAAAAAGGATCCAACCAATAATTTCATAATGTTGGATTTAAAAAATCTGTAGCTATATCTGATATGTTTCTTACTTTTAGTAATCTTTCAATAAGAGATAAATCAGCATCTTGATTCAATACTTGATAATGCATATATGAGTTTAAATATATAGAACTTTTTCGTTCTTCCTCCTTATATGTTTTACCCCTCTCTTTGCAATAGCAATTCTTCTTAAAAAAATTAAACTCTAAAAGAACTTTTTTAACTTGAAAAGTTAGAAAGATTTTGTTATAAAAAAGTATCAAAATTCAGACGCAACTCTTTTTTTACCTCCTTAAATAACTTTTACCTATAAAAAACCAAATGCCAGAAAACACAAAACTTCTCGCACTTCTTGACACCGTAATTGATTGCTATCTAGACAAATGAGAACCTGTAGGTTCTAAATTTCTCAACTCTCTTGAAGCTGTTGATTATGCTCCATCGACATTAAGAAAATACCTTAACGCACTAGAAAAGCAGGGAATGGTATACCAACCCTATAATTCATCATGAAGAATGCCAACACTTCAATGACTTTCTGCATATCTTGATACAGCTCTTGCTGAGAAACCAGAAGAAATCGATCTTCAACTTGATACTGCAAGAAAAGGACTCAAAAGTTTAGTTGAAGCACTAGGAGAAGTTTCAGATGGTGTGGTTGTCTGATTTATTAGGAACGATGAATATTACTACCTAGGAATCAATAACCTTCTTCGTGACGATATGATTGATGAATATTCTGCAACAAGAACTATTATCCGTTTCATAGAAGAAAAAAAAATTGTTGCATTTATCGATAAAAAAATTCTCAAGAATTGAGAAGTGTATTACACCTTTGTTAATGATACCGATACACTCATCTCATGTGTCTATGTAAAAGTAAACCTCGATTGATACGATGCAGTAATTTCAATCGTTTGACCTTTAAGAGTAAATTATAAAAAAAATATTGCAATTCTTAAAAAGGTTTTAGAATCCCTATAAGATAGAGATGCCTACTAAAGGAATAGAAAATCAATGATTAAATAAAGAAAAAGAGCGTTTAGAGCAAGAGTTAAAACAACTTCAAGAACTCAAAGCTCAAATTTTAGAATGAAATGAAAATAATAAAAAAGAAGAACTAGAAAAAATTAATAATGAGATCCTCTCTATCGAAAAAAAACTGTTATCTTTAAAACTTGAAGAATTAAAACAGCTAAGAGAACAAATTCAATTCTCAGATACCTTAAATGAAAGTAAGAAACTATGAGAACAGATTGCGAATCTAGACAAAAGGTTATCATGATTAGAAGAAAAAATAGAAAGTTTGGACAACGAAAATGAAAAAAAATTCGAAAAACATAAACAAGCTATTGAATGAATCCTAGAAGAAATTAAAAACGATATCAACAATATTGAAGAAAAGACACAGAAAGACTTATCTGAACTAACTCTAGGAACAATAAGAACTCAATTCTCAAAAAGTTTTATAGAAGAATGACACAACCCAGAATCATTAATCACAAGATATAACATAGCAACATCCTTAGACAAAGAAATGACTACAATCCAAAAAAACGATAACCCAATCACTAAACGATCAAAACAAGCCTATAAATGGATTATGAATGTATAACTTTTATTATAAAAAAATAAAACAAATGAGTGACATTGTACAAAGTGCTGGATGAATTATCTATTATCTAGACAAAGAATGAGAACCTAGATACCTTCTAATAAAAAGACATGCGCTTTCTTGAAGAATAGAATGGGTTGCTCCTAAAGGGAAAATCCAAATTTGAGAAAAGATAGAAGAAGCTGCTATCAGAGAAGTATCTGAAGAATGCGGAATTCCTAAAAATTCGCTAAGATTAAGACAAAAAATATGAATGACATCTCTAAGAAGTGCTGAAACAAAAAAAGGGCATCTTGATAAAGATGTGACCTATTTTTTAATGAAATATGAATGAGACCCAAAAGACATTAGCCTCATAGATTGAGAATGATATATCTGAATTTATAAACGGGCAAACATTAACGAAGTCCTCAGACTCCTTTATTATGAAGACATTAGAGAACTCATAAGAAAAAGTTATTTAACAATCAGAGAAGAAAAAAAACACCGTAGTGTTCAACAAGATTTTCTTAAAAAATTAGGATAATTATTCAGGCATAAAAGTTCCTTCATTACTTAAATCCATATTTTCAATTTCTTTAATTCCAATCCAAGTACAAAGGACTCAAATAACAAGTTTTACACAAAAAACTTCTGTAGCATTAAAATAGTCTCATGCAATGGCCACAATATAATCAGCCAAAATCGTAATTAAATAACACATAATTCAACCAATAAAACAAAGGATAAGAGTTCTCCTTCTTGATTTTAGTACTGAATATTTTTCTTTCTTTTTTTTCATATTTTTTATTATCTAAGCAAAAGAAGTATAGTTTGTTGTCCTTCAATTAACTGTCCTTGTACCAGCTAACAATGCTCAATCAGCTGAACCGTTAAATTTTCATTTTTCTACTGTTCAATTCGGATATACTCTCTCTCCATTTTCAAGTGTATTTTCAAGGATACTAAAAGACCCCTTTTCAATAATACCTCATTGACACAATTTTACTCCATCAAGAAAAACTCAATTATCATATAATCCAATAATCACATAATTTCACGCATTATGATAACAATTTTTAGGAACAGACGGCATCATAGAAGATTCTGTTGTACTTTCTTCATAAGTTTTTCACAAAAAAGAAAGATATTTCTTTCAATTAGAAAAAGATTCTCTTCCTTTATTTATTTCAAATACTTGTTCTATTCATTTAAAGCTTCAAATACCTCTAAACGCTCATCTTACAGCCGTAGTATCAATTTGCGATATCGCATCAAATTGCTGTGGATTAGCCTCAGCTCATCACTTAATCTGACGTTGTCATCACACCTTCTTAGCAGCTTCTTTTTGCTCTGCAACTGTTAAAAGTTTTTGAACCATTGCTTTTGTTGGATATCAAGAAACCATTATCCCATGTTCTCTTTCAAATTTTTGCATAGCTCATCTTGTAATACTTCACCATTTTGCATCAATCAACCCTGTTCATAAATATCATGCCTTACATAAAGCAATCTGTAAAGCCATAACAGTAGTTGCACGATCTTTACTTAAATTAAGAGCTTTCGGATCTTTTAAAGCTTCTTTTAAATACGTGCTTGCTGTATCTAATCTATACCTCCAACCTCTTTCATTTACCTTCTCAACAAAAGTGGACCTCACTAAAGTTCAAAGATCTGTTCTTGTCTTTTCAAGAGCTTCTTTAATATAATCCTTCTTTTCTCTTCAAGCATTATTCGCTTCTAAACGTCTTCCTGTCATGATGAATATTAACAAATATAAACTAAAATAAGTATACCCCATTTCCCATTTATAGCAAATTTTTAACGTTGAAAACACTAAGAAACTCTATATACTCCACATTAGTTTATCATATCCAAAAGTAATGTTCTTTTCTTTTATTAATCTTTGATGCAATAAAAATCTTGTTGATACCCAATTCCTTCTATGAAGAATACTAGAAAACTATTCTAAAGATTTTTATTATGTAAGTGATCCGTTCGCAAAAGAAGTGGAAATCATTTTTTTAAATACCTGCTGATTCATTTCCTCTTGAAGAGAAGAAATGTTTGAGACAATCGAAAAGCTACTCAAAAAAAAGAAAAAAATCTGTCTCCTCTGATGTGCTGTCCAATATTTTGAAAAAATAATAAAAGACGCTAATTTAACTGACGAAGAATCAAAGAAACGAAACTCCATAAAAGAACATAAAAACATTAACTTTCTTTCTCGAAAAGACATCGCAAACTTCTCTCCTACTATGCTTAAAAAGAACTCCTCATCATTTTCAGATTTCGAGTGGCCATTATCAGCAAGAGCATATACAAATATCGATCAAAGCTACGAATACCTCAAAATCGCTGAAGGATGTAATAATCAATGTGCATTCTGTATTATTCCTAAAATAAGATGAAAGCAAACATCTTTATCAATAGAAACCATTTTAGAAGACGCAAAAAATCTTATCAAACAATGAACAAAAGAACTTATCCTTATTGCTCAAGATACAACAAGATATTGAACAGACCTCTACTGAAAACCTCAGCTTTTCGAACTCTTAGAAAAATTAGATAAACTCCCTTGAAACTTTTCATATAGAGTACTTTATCTCTATCCAGATATTCTTACAAAACAACATCTCAAAAAACTTACTCAACTAAAAAAATTCATTCCATATTTCGACATTCCATTACAACATAGCTCACCAAAACTTCTTAAAGCTATGGAAAGATTCTATGACCATAATACTTCATTAGAACTTATCTCTTTCATAAAAGAAAATTTCAAAGAATCCTATATAAGAACGAATTTTATCATCTGATTTCCTTGAGAAACACAAGAAGATTTCAATCACCTAATTAATTTTATAAAACAAGATTTCTTTGATAATATTGCACTCTTTGAATATCACGATGAACCGCTCGCTCCTTCCTACAACTTTCCAAATAAAGTTGATGGAAAAATTATAAGGGAAAGATTTAAAGAAGCTGAAAAAATCGTAAAAAATCTTCTCGATAAAAGAAGAAAACAGAAGAAAAATCAAGAACAAATATGAAGAGTAACAGATATTTATGAAAACGAAAAACAAAAAATAATAATAACTGTTCGTCCAATCCTCCATTGTCCAGAAATCGATGAAGAAGATTTTATTACTGAAAATAACATCTTAGAAAATCTTGATAAATCAGGTTCTCCAATTGATATTGCGAGCACTATAAGATACATCATTTAACCATTCTAGAAATGCCTCATGAGTAACATAAGAAACTTTTGCATCATTGCACATATCGATCACTGAAAATCAACACTAGCAGATAGAATGCTCGAAATTACTTGAGCCATAAGAAAATTAGACCACGCACAAGTCTTAGACCGCATGGATATCGAACAAGAAAGAGGGATAACCATAAAACTTACCCCTGCAAGAATGCAACGAAAAGGCTATGATTTAAACCTTATCGACACTCCGGGGCATGTTGATTTCCAATATGAAGTATCACGTTCCTTAGCTGCCGTAGAAGGGGCTATTTTGCTTATCGATGCCTCTCAAGGAATCCAAGCCCAAACCCTTTCAACACTTTATCAAGCAATAGATCAAGGTCTAGATATCATCCCTGTCCTCAATAAAATTGATCTTCCTGCAGCTAACCCAGAAAGAGTCTCAAAAGAAATAGAAAATGTTATTTGACTTTCAAAAGATGAAATCATCTGTGTTTCATGAAAAACAGGAGAAAACGTTGAACTTGTCTTAGATGCAATTATAGAAAGATTCCTATCTCCAGAAGAATTTAAGGCAAAAAATCCTAAAAAATTCTGAATCACAGAAACCCCATAAATTTTCCTATATACCAAAATTCCAATTATCAGAGGACCTCTCCTTCTAACTTAAAGACAACACCTTTCATTATTTTTACATCAATCATATCTCCTAATTGGAGATCATTGTTTGATGAAACAAGAATTTGTTTCATATTATCCGTTACTCAAAACCATTCTCAATTTTCTCCTTTTTCATTAATCATCACTTCCCTAATAGTTCAAACTTCTTTTTTGTTATTTTCTTCAGAGATACGATATAACACATCATTCAATCTCTTCCATCTTTCATGTTTTACTTTATAAGGAATATCATCTGGATATTGTTTATCAGCAAAAGTACCAGGACGATTAGAATAAATCCCCATATAAATCATATCAAATCTTCAATATTCAACTAACTTCAAAGTCTCTTCAAAATCCTCATCTGTCTCTCATGGGAATCCTAAAATAATATCTGTTGTAATAGAAATATCTCTTCCTGTACTCCTAATTTTATCAATAAACTCATAACACTGATGAGCTGAATACCCACGAAACATTCTTTTTAAAACAACATCAGATCATGACTGAAATGGAATATGAATATGAGGACAAAGTCTTAGTTCTTTTTTATGAAGCTCTAAAAGCTCATCAGAATAAAACGTTGGATAAGGAGAAGTATATCTTAACCACGCCAATCCCTCTAATTTTAAAAGTTCTTTAAGTATCGTAATAAAATCTGGATGCTTATTCACAATCTGTCCTAATAAAGTAATTTCCTTCACTCAATGTTCTAAATGGATTTTAGCCTCTTTAACAATTTGTTCAACAGGAAACCATTTTTCTAATCAACGCGCAAAAGGAACAATACAATAAGCACAAAATTGATTACACCCGCTTGATATAGGAATATAAGCAGACCTTCCATGCATATTCATACTAGAATTTATTCATTCTGGAACAATACTTGAATATTCATTAGTCAATTCTTTATCATACTGAACATCATACCCTAGCCTCTTCAACATCAATGGCAAAAATCAGGTATCATCGATACGAAAAAATAATTCAATATTAGGCCATTTCTTTGAAAGTGTATGAAACAACGGATTAAAAGCATGATTAATTCCAACAACATCAACAGCATCTTCCTTTCTCAAAGTATTAATCTCCTCTGTTGTTATTCATAAGACTCTAGGTTCCTGACCCATAACATTTCAAGAAAAGTTTCAAACCTTTAATTGTTCTGGCAAATTCTTCTTTTCTGAAATTTTTTGATTCCTCATTGTATGTTGAATCATACATCCAGTAATCCAAACCTTCTTGTTTTTAGGGATTTCCTTCAATTTTCAGGTTACCTTATCCTCAGACTTCTGACGAACTGAACAAGTATCAAAAATAACGATATCTGCATCATCTACACTATCAACTCTTTCAAATCAACAATTTTTTAATACTGATGTAATCCTGGCAGAGTCAGAATAATTCATCTGACATCATAAGGTAATAATATGAAATTTCATAGAGCAATTCCCCAAAATAAACGAATAAAATCTTATCTATTTACTCCTTAATTGCAATATTTCAAAAAAACAACGAAGGATTTAAGCTTGAAAAGGCTATATATATTATTAATCTTAACAACAGAAAGATTTTTTATCTACAAAACATAAAAATGAAAACATCGTTAAAAATATATCTTCCCCTTTTAGTCCTATTTTGAATAGCTCAAATAGGAGTTTTTGCTGAAGGAGAAAAAGTTATTATCGATCCAGAAACTAAAAAAATAATCATCCAATCTTGAGACCAAAATCTTGATTTAGAAAGCCTCCGCTCGTCTTCAGAAAATACAACAGGACAACTTTCATGAGGAGTAGAAGAAAGCGAAAAAGCACAAGAACAAACGGCTTCTGAAGAAACAAAAAATACAGAGAACACATCAGAAACAACCACCGAAAGCAAAAATAAAAATTCAAATCTCTACAAAGAACTAGAAAGCTGAGAAGAAATCGATAAAGCACTCTACCGAATGTATGAAAATTGACTTACGAAATACAATAATCTAAATAATTATAGACCAGACGACCCATTACTTAGAGAAGAAGCCGCAAAAATCATAGGACAAGCCTACAATATTCTTGGATACTCTAAAGAGGTAAAGAATACCGAATGTTCATTTTCTGATAGTGCTACCTTTGATCCAACACTTTCGTCATACATTTCAGAAACTTGCTCATATTGAATCTTCAGATGAAGTAACTGAAACTTTTTAGCACAAAAATCATTAACTAAAGCCGAAGCTTTAACTGTTCTTATCAGAATTCTCGAATGAGAGCTTAGCAGCGAAGATTTTACACCACGACGAACTCTTTATTTCGTAAAAGCTAAAAACGTTGCCCTTAGTAACGAAACTGATGTTAATAGCCTAGATAGACCTATAACAAGAAGAGAGATAGCCTTACTTATCTATAGATTCAAAAATATTGTCTTAAATGATCAACTTAATCAAGCAGCAAAAAGCCAAATCGCCCTTATCAATCAAAATCCAAGTCAATACGCGACAAAGAATGAAGAAACAACAGAATCTAATACCACCACTGAAAACACATGAAATGCTAACACAGAAATCACAAACAATGAATTCTTATGAGTACTTTCATGAGTTGAATTCAATTCAACAACCTCTCTAAGTATTCTCAACAGCCCAGAAGTCGTAGAGGCAATCCAATGGATGAAAGAAAACTGATTAACAAGTGCAAACAACACAACTGATTATAATCCATTTGATTATCTAACCAGAGAACAAGCAGCTAAAATGTTCGCCCAATTTGCTAAAGCACTAAATTACACAGCCCTTACATGAGAAAACACAAATGCTTGTGAATTCTCAGATTTAAAAGATGCAGATCCAACATTAAAATCAAGCATCCAAGAAGTTTGCAACCTCTGATTAATGCAAGGAAGTAATGGAGTATTCTCTCCAAAAACAACCATCACAAAATCTCAATTTATCACAATGTTAATCAGGCTCTACGAAGGAAAACGTTTAGATGAAAGTTGAAATCCTCGATGGGCAAACTATTTCCTTAAAGCATGAGAATTAGGAATCCTAAACGCATGAGATATTTCCTCTTTTGAAGGATTACTCACAAGATATGAAGCAGCACTTCTTTTCTACAGATTCCAACTAAAACAAACTATTAGTTCTTGATTAAACACTGAAACACTAAAAAACGAACTTCTTTCTACCGTTAAAAATGCTGATGGTAGCTTTGCTATCTGAGATACAGAAGACTCTTATGCTGTAAGTTTAGATAGTAATCTACTAAAAAATCAATTCTTCCAAGAAGGATATGTAGAAATTTTATGAACAAGATATAGTTTAAAAAAGACAGCAATGACTGTATACGATATCTGAGATGAAAGTTTTGTTCGATACTGAGACCTCATCGACATTATGGAAGATAGCAAAGTAGGAACTGTAAATTTTATCGTCTCAAATGGGAACGTTATCCAAGGAACCATCAGATTCTCCGACAAAACTCTAATAATAAAAGAAAGCAAAACAACAACAGCTCGATATAATTTATCCAACTCATAATTTTTAATTCCTTAATCTAAGAAGATGACCAAAGTATTAAAGAAAAAGACAATTCTTCTTCCAACAATCGTCGCTATTGTCATTCTAGGATTTTGAATAGCACAATATGCATTTTGATGGAGCCTCTTTTCAAACGATTTATACAATCAAACACTTGCATGAGAAGCAATCCCTTTTGATAAAACCCACCAATTCAATATCGAAAGATTTGATAGAGAATTAGCTGTCGTAAGATTAGACGAAGCTCAAGTACAAATGAACCGGAAAAGAGCATGAATTTATAAACCACTTATTGAAAAAAAACTCAATGAAGCATGAGTTCCATTAGATATCTTTTATCTTGCCATAGCAGAATCTTATCTTAGAGAAACCGCTGTAAGCAGTGCATGAGCTGCAGGTATCTGGCAATTCATGCCAGAAACAGCAAAAACCTATGGATTAAGAGTAGATGACTATATCGATGAAAGATATGATGTAGAAAAAGAAACCGATGCAGCTATCCAATACCTTCAAAAAGCATATAACAAATTTTGAAACCGAACATTAGCTATGGCAGCATTCAATAGATGAGTAAACGGAATCGCTAACGACATGTCTTCTCAATATCAAAGTTCTTATTATGATCTTCGATTGAATAACGAAACAGCGAGATATATTTTCAGAATTGCTGCTCTCAAAGAAGTCTATAAAAACCCTTCTCGTTATTTCGATACCAGCAAGCGATGAAGTCAATATTCAGCTCCAGATACCATGGAAGTCGAAGTTGGACAAACCGATAATCTAGCCGTCCGAGCTGCATGAAAAGGATACACCTACGCAGAAATTAGATACCTCAATCCTTGGATAAGAAAAAATGCATTACCAGAAGGAACCCGAAAAGTAAAAGTATATAAAAGATAAAAAGCTACCAATCGGTAGCTTTTTGCTATAATGAAATAGGAATTTTTTTCGTTTTAAATACAAACACTGAAACTTGATTGTTAAGATTATATTTTTTTCTTATTGCTCAAAGCGCATCTTGAATTTGTGTAGCTCATTTTGTATTAGGAAGTAATACTCAGCTATTCTGTCCGTTTCACTCAACTAAAAACAACCCATACTGATCTAACGGAACTTTTTTAATCACATTTGGATCTTGTTGAAGCCTTACTTCCTCAACAATATCAAAAATAATACTTTTTACTTGTTCTTCTATTTTCTTTATAATTCAGTTATAGAAACTTTGTAATATCGTTTCTAAGGGTCTATCTGTCTTTATTACTCAATTCGAAGCAAGAAGCATACCATTAGCATCAAACGCAGAAAAAAACACTCCTGTCTTCGATTGAAGATTTATAGATTGCGAAAGTTGTGTTTTTATTTGTTCAAGCACTTCTATATGTTTGAGAAGTAAAAGTTCTTATCTATTAGGTAGACTATATGAAAAAGAGAAAGAATTTCAACACCTTGAAGAAAAATTTGTTGTGGCAAAATAGAAATGTCAGTAAGAAAACAAAAATAGAAATGTCAGAACAATGAATTATCTTTTATATAAGCATATATCACATTTCTTTAAAGACATTATTTAATAACTCTTCAATTTTCATTGCAAGAAAAGTATTTTGTCATCTACAATAATTTAATTTTTGTGCAAATCTGGTCATTAATGACCGGATTTGCACAACTTTTGAATTTTCAAGCTTCTGATAAATGTTTTATCCGCTATTTATACAATAAACGAATTTCATTTTTTTAAAAGGAACTACCCCTCCAAGAACAACAAAAAGATTTTCACCATACCATGTAACATATCACCAATTTCTCCACCTTAGGCTGATGGTAAAACAATAGGTCATTTCGTTTCATTTTTAAAGAAATCCGCAGAAATATTACCTCTCACACGAATTTAAAAAAATGTTTAATTTATTTTTAGGCATTTCAACTTGACATTTTCACCACAAATTATTAAGATAAACAACGCCATATGGCACAAAACAAATACAAAACTTAAAATTATGGGAAAAAAAGAATTAGTAGTATTAGTGAGCGAGCTCAAAGAGCTCTTGGACAAGCTCGATGTGAACGGTGGCGTGAACGGTTCGTTCAACACAGCAGTAGATTTTTATCGCAAGATAGAAGTAATCATCCCTCAAATAAGAGAGATTGCAGAACTTCCTCTCAACGAGGAACGTCCTACTGCAAAAGAGGAACGAAGTGCCGCGTTCGCATTTCTCAAGGCGAATACCAGCAACCCCAAGGGACACAACCGCAACACAGGAGAGAAACCTACGAACTTGGGTGATCTCTACTTCGCAATTCCAGGCAACTCCCGCATGGCTTGCATCGGAAACTTCGCGGAGGTGTTTAGTGATTCCTACACCACATCTCTGTACCGCAAAAGCGTGTACAACTACCTGCTCACCCAGAAAGTTGAACTCAACAAAGAATGGGCTGCATTGAAATGGCTCGCTTAACTAACTACACCCTTCCAAAGAACGCAGGATTGAAGGAATACTTCCATCCTGCTTTTTTATCTTGAAAAATCCAATCCTTTGACTAGTGTAATTAAAGTTTTATCCTTTTTTTTTGTTGCCCACATGTATAAAGACGATTGTATTTTTTGTAAAATCAGTAAAGGAGAAATCCCATCTCAAAAGATTCGAGAAAACGAAGAATTCTACGCATTTCTAGACCTCTCACCAAACTGTAAGTGACAAACCCTTGTTATCCCTAAACAGCATTATGATTCAGACCTTTTCTTAATAAAAGACCAAGCGTTCTATGGACGCTATTTATCAGCAATCCAAGAAGTTGTAGAACTCCTAAAAAATTGATTACAAGTAGTAAGAGTATGAATAATTATGGAAGGTATGGGAGTAAATCATCTTCACATAAAACTCTATCCTATGCATGGACTAGACAAAGAACGAAAACAAATGGAAGACGAAAAACACTGCTATTTTGATACCTACCCTGGATATTTAACAACTCAAATGTGAGATGCTCTTTCTCAAGATGCCCTAGCAAACACAGCACAAGAAATCCTTTGAAAATAAAAAAAACTCCTACTAAGACTTGATTTTTATAGAGAAAATGATAGTCTGAAAGTAATGTTTATTTCACCTTATTTTTAAATAATGAAAAAAAATTCTTTCACAAAAATTATTACAATTATCATTCTTGCTATCGCAGCATTTTCTTTAGTATTTGGTAGTTTTATCATGATTTTATCTCCTACTACTGAAGAAAACACAATTAACGGAGAAGAAACAATCACTATTAACGCCGATGATAATATCGTAACTATTGAATGAGAAGCAACTAAGGAAACCGAAAATAATGAGGCAGAGATACAAGAACCATCTAACGAATGAGAAATCGTACTTGATGATTCAAATCTTGAAGTTGAAATACTAGAATAATTTTAAATACTAAAGTTCATTATTGTATGAAAAGACTAATACAATGTATAGGATGAGTTTTCTTATGACTATATCTTCTCTCATGAATAAACTTTTCTTATGCTGGATCAGAATCAAACTTTTGAATAGACATGAATACCGATTGTCTTCTTAAAGGAACCTGTCATTTCTCAGTATATGATGCAACACAAATCAGAAAAGATTCAAGAGCAGACTGAGAAGAAACTTCAGTAATGACCTTTGTACAAGATATCATTTACTGAGCAACTTTCTTTATAGGAACTGTTGTTACCGCATGAATTATCGTTTCTTGACTCCTTCTTGTATTCTCATGAGCAAATCCTTCTATGAAAACTAAAGCCATGACTGGTTTAAAATACTCTCTTTATTGATTTGTAGTAGTCTCCCTCTCTTTAGTAATTATAAGACTCGTTCAATTTCTGGCGAAATGAGGAAGTTCATAAAAAATACAAAAAAATATGGCAATTTTTAGTATCAAATAGATATCCAAGTGGCAAATCCATTAATTGATGATGTTTTAAGTTCAGCAGATATTGTAGATATTATCAGCTCTAAAATACCCCTTAAAAAAGCTGGTAGTAATTTTTCTTGATGCTGTCCTTTTCATAACGAAAAAACACCATCATTTATTGTCTCTCCAACAAAACAAATCTTCAAATGTTTTTGATGTTGAAAAGGAGGAAATGTTCTTACTTTCATCCAAGAATATGAAAAAATAGACTTCCGAGATGCTGTTAAAGAATTAGCTAAAACCGAAAATATTGATCTTTCTAAATACGATGTAACCGTTAAAAAATTCGCTGCTGATAGCGATGAAAAATGAAAACTAAAAAGAATTCATATATTAGCTCAACAATTCTTCAAATCTCAATTTGAAAACAGTCCTGAGGCTCAAAACTATGTAAAAGAAAAAAGGAAATTATCTCCTCAACTAATAGAACAATTTTGAATAGGATATGCTCCTGATAAACATTTTGAACTTATCCAACTTTTAAGAAATAAAGGATTTACTGATGCAGATATTTTAGAAGCATCTCTTGCCAAAAAAAATGCAACATGAGAAATCTACGCTTTTTTTAGAAACAGAATAACTTTTCCTATCTTCGATATCATGGGAAATGTTGTTTGATTCTCTGCAAGAGTTCTTAATCCAGAAGAAAAACCAAAATACATTAATAGTGCAGAACATAAAGCATTCGAAAAATCCAAAATTTTATACGGATTAAACTTTGCTAAAAATTGAATAAGAGAACATGATAAAATCATTATTGTTGAATGACAAATGGATGTTTTATGACTTGCCAAATTAGGAATCCCTGTATGAGTAGCAACCTCATGAACCTCTCTTACTGATGATCATGTTAAAATCCTAAAAAGATATACAGAAAATATCTATCTTATGTTTGATAACGATAGTGCCTGACAACAAGCTACACAAAGAGCCTTAAAATTATTCTATCAACAGAATCTTTTCCCTAAAATCATCAATATCCCACAACCACGAAAAGATATTGATGAAATCTCAAATGAAGAGAATGGAAAAACAATATTTGAAGAGTGTTTAACAAAAGCTAAAGATGGATTCCTAGTATTATATGAACGCATTAGAGCAAGTTTAGATATGAGTTCTCCAATAGATAAACAAAAATTAATCAACACCATGTTTGAGACAATTATTGCTGTTGATTCTGTTACTATTCAAGAACACTACAAATGACTATTATCAGAAAAATTATGACTAGCTTACGAAATCCTAGATACTCAATTTAAAAAATTTAAAAAAACGGATTGAAAATTTCAAATAATACAAAATACTCGTAGACAAGAACAACAGCAGCTAGAAAAATTTCAGCTCGAAAGAGAGCGGCTTTTCGCGGCGCTATTTTATCAAAACTTGATTGATAAATATTTATGAGATTCTGCTAAAAAGCAAAATTTCATTAAATTTGTAGAATTACTCTCAAAAAATGATAAGGACAATATGTATGCTAAGGTATTAAACAATACAGCCACAACAGAAGAAATAGAAAAATTAGAAGAACTAAGTTTGTGGCGAGATAAACAACTAGAAGAATTCTCTGATATAGAAATAAGATATCAACATATTATTAAAACAGTTTTGCCTTATATACAAACAATATTACAATTATGTTTAAAAAATCCTAATGTAAGTGCTGAAGTAAAAGGAGAAATTTTGATGTTGAGGAA
>JAFTEM010000015.1 GCA_017453665.1 bacterium
ATGGGGCGGGCTATGGGATTCGAACCCATGACCCTCTGGACCACAATCAGATGCTCTAACCAACTGAGCTAAGCCCGCCATATCCATTTCTTTTTAGCAAAAGAGAATATAATAAAATCCTTTTCTTTTTCAAGTCTTCTTGAAAATAAAGGGGAAAACACTATCTTTTCTTGTGCTTTATTAAAGAAGAAAACCCATGTTTGCAACTATATGGCCATACATTGAATTAGGGGTAATCCTTCTTGTTTCTATAGGAATTCATGAATTTGCTCATGCCTATTCTTCTTATAAATTAGGAGATCCAACTCCTAAAATCCAATGAAGATTAACTCCTAATCCCTTAAAGCATATAGATCCTATCGGATTTATCATGGTTTTTCTTATTCATTTTTGATGGTGAAAACCCGTCCAAATAGATCCTAGTTATTACAAGCATCCGTATAGAGATGAACTTATTTCAGCACTAGCATGACCAGCAAGTAATATCCTTTTATGAGTTATCGCGCTTGTTATTCTTTATCTGTATTGAGCGTTATTTTGAATAGAGTTAACTACGCTTCTTACTCAAGACTTGGTAGGAGATTTTTGGATTACGTTTTCTATTCTTAATTTTTGATTAGCTGTTTTTAATCTTATCCCTATTGCACCATTAGATGGATATAGATTAGTTAAAATCTTTTCACATAAGGCATGAGAACGAATGGAAAAATATGTTGGATATATTTCTCTTTTCTTTTTATTAATCTTTGTATTTGGACCATTATCAACCTATATTTCTTCTTTTATTAGTACAGTATCTTATTGATTATTTAGATTTTTTTCATTTCCTTTACTTCAAGTATTCTATTAGCTGTAATATTTTTTAATAAACTATTATCTAAAGCATTTATATTAATTACCAGTTATTATCATGTTAGAAAAATTACAAGCTATTATTAATAAATATGAACAATTAAGAGAAGAATCTCTAAAACCAGAAATCTTTGAAGATATGGAGAAAGCTAAAAAAATAAATAAAGAATTAGCTTGATTAGAAAAAACATATGAATTAGCATTAGCATATAAAAAAGCATTAGAAACTGCTCAAGATTCTCAAGAAATTATTGATACTGAAACCGATCAAGAACTTATCGAGATGGCACAAGAAGAATTAAATGAGGCTAAAGCACAAATAGAAGAATATGATCATAAATTAAAGATAGCATTACTTCCTAAAGATCCAAATGATGATAAGAATATTTTTCTTGAGATTAGGCCAGCTGCAGGAGGAGATGAAGCGGGGCTATTTTGAGCAGAACTTCTTAAAATGTATCTTAACTATGCACAAAGAAAAGGACGAAAACCTGAAATTGTTGAAGAACAGCTTTCTGAAATCTGAGGAGTGAAATTTGTGATGGTAAAAATTGCATGAAACGCTGTCTATTCTCTTATGAAATTTGAGTCTTGAGTACATAGAGTACAAAGAATTCCTGATACTGAATCAAACGGAAGAGTGCATACCTCAACTGTTACAGTTGCTATTATGCCTGAGGCAGAAGATGTAGATATCCAGATTGATCCAAAAGATATTATCCTTGATACCTATGCAGCCTCTTCTTCTTGAGGACAGAACGCTAATAAAAACCAAACTTGAGTAAGATTACATCATATTCCATCAGGATTAATTGTAAATATTTGAGATAATAAATCTCAGATGATGAATAAAGAAAAAGCGTTTGCTGTTCTTAAATCAAGACTTTATCAAATCGAATTAGAGAAAAAACAAGCAGAAGAAAAAAGCTTAAGAGGAAACCAAATAGGAACTGGAGATAGATCAGAAAAAATTAGAACCTACAATTTCCCACAAGATAGAGTAACAGATCATCGTATTCATGAATCTTGGTCTAATCTTCCAAATATTATGATGGGAAATATTGACGATATTATCGATAAACTTGTTCTTGAAAATCAAACAATGCTTTTAAATCAGGAAATGAAAAGTGAGGAATAATTTTATCTTAAAAAAATAACGTAATGAAAAAAATATTTTTAATGAGTGGAGTTCTTATGCTTAGTCTTTTCCTCTGTGGGTGCTGAGAGAACGAAAATTGATTACCAAAAGAAGAACTCCCAGAAGAGTCTCCTGTTTGTCCTGAGGGATTCTATCGATTTGATTCAATAAAAAGTTGTGTTATGATGGAAAATGCAGAAGTAGCTGATTAATCTTCTGCATTTCCTTTTATTACTTTTTTAATATCTCATAGACGATACCCTTTTCTCATGAGTTTTTGGATAATATCGAATCCATCAACTCATTTTTTCTTATATTGGTTAATTTCTTTTTCTATTCAACGAAGGACTCAATCTTGGATATC
>JAFTEM010000016.1 GCA_017453665.1 bacterium
AATTTGGAGGATTAAACTCCCCTTCAAATCTGCTCTATTTTTCTCTAGATAGTCAAATATGGCTAAAATAAGCAAAATACGATTGAGCAATACTAGGTCTTAATTAGGAAGTTATCAAGGAATGCGGACGCGATGAAAATCTGAGCGTTTTTTATTCAAGGTGGTAAACTTTGTCCGTTTTTTATAAAAATTCTTCAAATTTGAAACGCTATTTTTAGCATCTATAAAGAATTCTCTCCATTTTTTATTCTTATAATTTTTTTATACTCTATTAAAAATATTTTCATTTTTCTCATCCATCATGGATCAGATTTTTTGATTTTTTTTAAATTTTTTGATCCAAATTTTTCAATAAAAAACCAAAAAATTTCGTCGCAAAAACAGGGGAGTGCTAAAATAAAAATTTTAAGTCCGCGTACTACCCTATTCAACCCCTTCTGTTTTATAAGATTACCCCCAAAAGACTTATAACACATTACCTTTTATCAAAATATTCATCATTATTTTAAACCACTCCGTATAGTTCTTTCCATCTTTCACTAAATCTTGTAACAATTCTTCATACACAATCCATTTATAATCATTTACTTCGCTTTTATTAAAATTTACTTTTCAATCATAATATCCTAAAAATACATGATCAAATTCATGCTCAATCAATCAATTCTGAAACTCTGCCATATAGGTAAATTGAAATATCTCTTTAAGCTCGGTATCAAACCCCAATTCCTCTTGAAGTCTCCTATGGGCAGCATCAGCATTTTCTTCATTTTTATAAGGATGTGTGCATGTTGCATTACTCCATAACCCTCAACAATGATATTTATCTAGAGCCCTCTGTTGAAGAAGCATTTCTCAATTATTATTCATTATAATAACAGAAATCGCTCTATGAAGATATCAATTCTCATGCACCAGCATCTTCTCCTCTTCTCAAATTTCTTTATCATTTTCATCGACTAATACCACATTAATCTTTTTCTCCATTTCTTTAAAGGGAAACTAAAATATTATTGGAGTTGTTCAAACACTTTTCATAAGTTCTCGTGAAACACCAATCATGCAAATTGATCCTGAGGTGTTATATCCTTATTGATAATCACCAAATACTTTCCCTTAAAATATCTTATTAAGGTATTTGCCGGATACACCATCAATGAAGTTCATCATACAATAAGAAGATCTGCTCTTTGTAATGTCAATAATGCAGCATTTCGAGCTTCTGACGGAAGAGCTTCTCAATATAAGGTAACATCTGGTCTTAGTATTCATCAGCATTCACAATAAGGAATTGGTCTTTTATCTGTAAAAAGAATATCAGAATCTACATATTTTCAACAACTATCACAATAAACTCTTTGTGTTGTCCCATGGATTTCTATCACTTTTTTACTTCAAGCCTTTTGATGAAGTCCGTCAATATTTTGAGTGATTATTGCCAAGAGTTTTCAAATTCTTTCCCATTGAGCCAGTACTGAATGCGTGATATTTGGCTTTACTTCCCTACAATCCAATTTTTGCCTATAATATTCAAAGAAAACTTCGGGTTCTTGATATAAACAAGCACTACTTAATAAATATTCTGGTTGATATTTATCAAATTGAATATCATGTTGGTTATAAAGTCCGTCTTTACTTCTAAAATCAGGAACTCAACTCTCAGTAGAAACTCAAGCTCATCAAAAAAAGACAATATTCTTAGACTCCTCTATTATCGTTTTTAATGCACTGATATCTTCTTTAGTTGCAGTCATTGTTGAGTTATAGTATTTTTAAATGTTCAATTTTTATCCCCGAGTTGTTTCAACCCCCTCTTCTCGATTATCATAGATAACATCTTCTTCATATCATGCCTGGTCAATATTTCGTTCGATTCGTGCGTCAGTTTGATTAGCTGTTACTGTACAAGAGAAATCTGCCGAATCATATACATCGTTTCATTCAAAAAATTTTACTGTTCAATAAAGCTTATCTCCTCCCCTATTTTCACTCCATATAAATTCCGGTTCAACAAGTTGAAAATCTATTATAATTTTCTGTTCACAGAGAGCTCTATCACTTTCGATAGTTGATAAAATTTCATTATCGACAATATCTGAAGACCTTGTATTATAAACATTATTAATAACACAAAGGAGGATAACAGCTATGAGCACTGCTGCAAGGGTCCATAATCGTGTAGTTCTTTTTGATGTCATCAGTTGAAGGTAAGACAATAAATTATAGTTTTCAAGTTTGTTTAAGTTCTCAAAACTTTGATAAGTACACTATCATTTCATCATGAACAGTTTTTGATTCTTTGCTTAAGAATGTATCTGCATGCCAAATTGCTATTTTAAGATTCGGATATCATGATAAAATTTCTCCCATATCCTTTTCATCCATTTTCTCTGTTTTAAACTTTTTCGTTAAATAACTGAAGAGTTCATTTTTAGTAAATATCCTATGTCCATTTAGAATCAAACGATTATTAGTTAAAGAAATCATTATAAATTAGAAGTATTTAAATTACTATTTCTTCTTCATTTTTGTTTTTAGCCATTCATATAACATAGGACAAAGCGAAATAACGATAATTAAGATAATCACCAAACTAAAGTTTTTTTGTACTGTAGGGATTGTTCAAAAGAAATATCCTCAATATACAAAAAGCAATGACCATGCGAATCCTCAAAGAATGTTGTATGAAATAAATTTTTTGTAAGTCATTGATCCAACACCTGCAACAAAAGGTGCAAAAGTTCTAATGATAGGAATAAATCTTGCATAGATAATTGTTTTTCCTCAATGCTTCTCATAGAATTGATGTGTTCTTTCGAGATATTCTTTTTTTATTCGTTTATATTTTCAACTAAATACTTTTGGTCCTAAAAATTTTCCAATTTCATAATTAGCAGTATCTCATAAAATTGCTGCCGAAAACGCAATAATCCAAAGAATATGGACACTTACTCCATTAGCAGGATTTCATGCTAAGGCTCATGCTGCAAACAATAATGAATCTCATGGAAGAAATGGCATTATTACTAATCCTGTTTCTATAAAAATTAGGAGAAAAAGGATTCAATAAATTCGAAGACCATATTGAATAAAAAGCTGAGAAAGATGGGTATCAATATGTAAAATAAAATCTATAAGTGCTTTTATTGCTGACATGGAATTTTTTATAGAATTTAAAGTTTTATTTTCTTAATTCTCGCATAAATATCGCTGTAGATTGTCCAATATTCATACTTTCTTTTACTCATTGCATTGGTATAAAAACAACATCTTGTACCTCCTTTAATGTTTGAGGTAAAACTCATTCTACTTCATTTCAAAAGACAATAGCAATATCTCACGAGAAATTTAATGAAAAATCTGAAAGCGATGTTGCATCCTTCATAACCTCAGCTGCAATACAAGGGATATTCAGAGTAGTTGCCTCCTCTATTGCATTTTCTGTATAATCAAATTGTTTTAATCATACGTTTTCCTCAGCTCAAAGTGAAGTTTTTTTTACTTTTGGATTATCCAATGGTGATGGTGTATATCCTGTGATTCGGACTTCTCGTCATAAAGCATCAGCTGTCCTAATAACATTCCCTACATTATAAGCCGAACGAATATTTTCAAGAATAACTATCTTACGTGAATTTTTCATTAAAATCGATTTTTTTCTAAACTGAAATTTACACTATGACTTATATTAAAAACACTAAGTGTTGCAAGATAAAAATGATTGTATAAATTTTATTATTAAAAGAAGAGGAGTTCTATAAACCATAGAACTCCTCAGAAGAGAACATGAATATACCGTTCTCTGTTACTCGAGAATAAGGGGAATGGCTGCTTCCAAGCCAACCCGCGATACCTCATGTTCAACTCCATCGAATCAGCACATCGAATACCTATATATAGTTATTCGTTGACTCGAATGCAAGTGGTTTTCTAAAAAATTGCAAATAAAAAAAAGAGAAGAGCTACTAGATATACTAACAGCTCTATTTGTTCAATCCGAACCTCTTCCAATTGGTTTTTTCGAAAACTCTTCTGTTATAAAGTAGATCGTGAATGGGATAATTGTTCCAGCAGAAAGAATAATACTTCCATCAATTTCCAGGAGAGACCATAAATAGAATGTTATGAGTCCAAATAAGATGAAAGTAATTAATGAGAGAATAGGAAACATCTCCTTCTTACAGGTACATATATTTATTCCTCCTGCTATACAAATTGCATATGCAGTAACTCCCATTAATGTGTGATACCCTTCTAAGTACGCTAAAGAGAACGGAGATATCAATAGAACATATCCGACAATTGAAGACAAGACTCCAAACTTAAAATGTCGCTCCTCATTCTCAAAATGATTTCCTACTAAGAGAATCACTATTGAAAGCAACCAGAGTGCAATCACAATAGGAAGCTTCCACCCCTGAAAATAGCAGAACACGAACCCGATCGTAACTAAGATAACAACAACTCCACTAATGATACAGGTTAAATCCTTATCATAAGATCCACAACACAATAATACAATCCCAAACGATACAAGTATAACCGCTATGATTGCCAAGAAAGAAATAGTAAATGTAACCATAATTTTGTTATTTGTTTTGTTGGTAATAATATAATAATATTTTGGTTGAAAAGCAAGATAAATAATAAGTATCTTTTCACTTGATTTTCGTTTCTCCCTTCATTAGCATAATAACATAAACAAAAAATCAAAACAAATATGAAAATCAATATTAGACAAAAAGCAATTCCACTTATTCTTAGACTATTTCTTTTCTTGATTCTAATCTACATTCTCCAGTTTGTACGTTTTGGAGGACAATCGTATGATTGTACTCACCAAACTCCTCTACTCTGGAAAATAGTTAAACTTGCAGAACATTTAACTACTTTATTCGGAATAATACTAGTCTTTTCCTATGTTATAATGTGTGGATTAGATATAGATTTCATTCTTAAATATCTCCATTCAGGTATTGAAAAGCTCCAAGAAGGAAAAAGAGAAGAAACAGATAAGAAACGGTTATGGAAAGAAGGAGATGTATATATCACCACAATCAATGAAGAGAAAAGCAAAGAAGATTCTCCTCTTGAGGAAATAAAAACAGCAATTCATGCTGTACAAAAAAGAAAACGAAATATTTCTATATTGGGAGCATTTATTATTTGTGGAATCCTTGTGTATTCATTTCTTTCGTGTATTGAAGAAGCGTTTTTTAAGCCATATCCATTAATCTATAATGTTACGCATTCAGAAGAGTTAAGTTCACTCTTTTCTACTTCTCGGTTAGTAATCATGTGTATAACACTTATTGTAGCAATGGTATTTGGCTTACTCCTTGATCCTAAAAAAGAATAGAAATTTATCTATTCTTTTTCAATAACATATTTTCGCATAAAAAATAACATTAAAATAGCCTTAACTGCAAGAATAAAGCAAAACATAAGACATGTTTTTCAATTCTCAAAAGTTAAAAAAATTCCTTGTTATTGAGCCGAGAAATACATATAAATGAAGAACAACAAACAAAAACTTTAATTTATGGAACAAAAAGAAAATTTTCTCAAAAAAGCGCGAAAATTATCCTTAGCTCTTAAAAAAGGAAAAAGAGGAAGATTAGTAAAATGGAGGACAAGAAATACTTGTTCTCTTTTTTTAATTAAGTTCTTGAAATCAAAAGGCTTTATCAGTATAGTGATGCTAACAAAACAAAAACATTATAAAAAAGTATTATGGAAAATTCAGTAAAAAAAGATTTCAAAAAAATCAAAAGAGATTTGTTATTTTATCGACACAGTTATCTCATCTACTGCGTATTGCTGCTCGTGCTTATTCTTATAAGCTACTTGTATTATCGATACGATAAAACACTCATCTTGTTCTGGTTTAATCTTGCAGTAACGTTTTATATCATTTACATTTTCCTCTTCAGGCTCCACAAGGAAAAAAGTGATGTACGCATAAAAGCTTATAACTTTATTGAAACGCTTACGACACTCATCACAACGATAAGTAAAGAACAACATGGACTCATTGTTCTTGAACAAGAGTTTGATGAGATAGAGAAAAAAGAAAATGCTATTGATTACCTTCATAAGCGATTTCTTTCTATCTTCACTTCTAGCATCAATGAAGGATTGGAATATGCAAGATCTCTTGGCGTTGTTTTCAATCGACCATTCTTAACAACCTTCAAAATGCCAGACACCCTTGTTGGATTACGAGAATATCTCAAAAGTAAGCTTTCTGATAACAAGCATGAACTTAGTGTCTTAGAAGAGATTCGAGAGGAGACCAAGCGCCTTTATAAAGCATTCTAAAGCATTCCAGAACAGTACCTTTTTAAGCTCCCAGGTTGGTTGTAACCTGGGATTTTATTGATTGTTGATTTTGTTTTTCTAATAACTATAGTAATTTCAATCTTTAGTCTTTACCTCCTGCTATGAAACGAACGCATTTTTGTTCTAATTGGATGAATACTTTACAAGCTTTCCCTTTAGCGCATCTTGTACTTTTGGTCTTAACTGTTCTTATTATTTGAGAGACTGCTTGGTGATGGTCGCATCGGTCAATTCATCAACTTGATATTGCATTAGCGTTAATGTTTTTCCTTAGCCTTTATTGACCACTCCTTTCTCTTCATCATACCAAATGAAAATCTCAAGCTATGAGGATTAGTAATTACTGTTTACAAGGCCTTGCATTTGTTTTATGAGCACTGTATTTTTATTTTTTACAGGGAATTGTTCTTAGCAATATGCTCTATTGAACTGCCCTCCTCTATTTTTGAGTTTTCCCTTTAGCAATTGCTTGAATTTTTCTTCTCATTTGATGGTTATCTAGGAAATCTAGTGATGGTATTCGGCTTTCTTGGATAAATATTATAAAAGCAGTTTGTTTCTGAATACTTGCATGACTTATCGTTTATTGAGGACTTTCTTGAGCATTAGCATCAATTGAAGCGCTTTTTGATATTAATCTTTCTTATCATTGGTACAGATATTTTTGAGCCTTTAGTATGGTTTTCCTAAGCGGATCTTTTATTCTCAATTATTATTTAATAGAAAAAGAAAGCGTTGCATTAATCTGAAAATCTCGTGTAAGAACGATTTTTTGAAGCTATATCATACTTCCCCTTGCACTAATCTATTTAGCTATCTTTTTAGCCTATTGAATTAAGATTCTTATTACCTGAAATTGGCCAAAGTGAATCATTGTATGGCTTTGATATTGATACTTTTCGTTATGAATACTAAGTTATCTTCTAACCTATCCAGAAAAAACAAAGCTCTATGAAATCCTTCATAAGATATTATTTATTAGCTTCTTATTCATTGTTGTGTTAATGATTTGCGCTATTAGTCAAAGAATTGCTCAATATGGAATCACTATTAATAGATATTTTATTTGTGCATTAATTGCTGCTATTTGAATTTTTTCTCTTCTCGCTCTTTGTTTTAAAAACCATAGACTTCTTTCTTTTGTTAGCATCTTTTTTCTATTTACTGCTATAAGTCTTTATTGACCATTTAGTGCAAAAAACCTTTCTTTAGGTTTGCAATACAAAAGATTATCTTCTTTGTTAGCTGTTGAAAATATTCACCTACCATTGAAAGAAAATTCACTTATTTGATTAACTTGAGATAATGCCCGCATTATAGTATGACTTATTGATGAAATCATTGAAACAAATGAGAAAAAAGATTGGGATTGAAATATTCTTGCTCTTAATTTGAATAATTGAATTAGCAAGTGGAGCTTGCGCAGCAAAGCTCATGAACTTCTTGGCTTAGATGGCAATTATGATTATGCCGTAAATTATTCTAGTACTTATTTTCATGTATGATCTTGGGATGATTCAGCTTCTCTTGATATTAATTGATACTCTAAATTAAGTACATTTAGAATTTATAATTTCCCAAACAACTCTTTTGAATATGATGGAGCAAAATATGATTTAACACCATATTATAATAATGTTTATGAAATGTCGTTAATGGATGATGCAGATCAGATTCCTATAATCTTTGAAGTTATTGATTGAAATAAGAAATTTATTATTACCTCTGTCTCATGAGAAAGAACATTTGATAACAAGATTAGTTTTACTTATCTTTGGTGATATTTATTAGAAAAATAAAATGGAATATTCTGAATTAGTAATGATGTTATTAGAAAAAAAAGATTTGAGCGTTGAAGAACTTAAAGATGCTCAAAGACTTTTTGCTAAAACTAATAATTTAAATACTTTACCTAGTAAATCTCAGATATTACAGACGTATTTTAGCTTAGTTCAGGAATGAAAGATACAAAAAAATGAATCATTTGAGTTTTTACTTCGTAAAAGAGCAATCCGTTCTCTTTCTTGAATTGTGCCTGTTCAAGTATTAACAAAACCATTCCCCTGCCCTTCTCACTGTATCTTTTGTCCTAATGATCCAGAGATGCCAAAAAGTTATATCAAATCTGAACCTGGTGCTATGAGGGCTTACCTTAATCAGTTTGATCCTTTAAAACAGGTATATAATAGATTATATTCACTTTCTCAAACCGGACATAAAACTGATAAAATAGAAATGATTGTACTTTGAGGGACCTGGGATTTCTATCCTGAAGAATATAAGATTAATTTTATTAAGCAACTCTATGACGCTTGTAATAATTTTGAGAAACTTCATATTGAAAACACCTCTTGAACTTCTGATTGGAAATACACATTTAAAATCCTTAACGAAAAAGAACTTCAATATAGTAAGAGCTTGGAAGAAGCTATTAAAGTTAATGAAACCGCAGCACATAGAATTATTGGATTAACAATAGAAACAAGACCCGAATTTGTGACGGATGAGAATTGCCAACAATGGAGAAAAATGGGAGTTACTAGAATTGAGATGGGAGTACAATCTACAAATAATGAAATTTTAGATTTAAATCAAAGAGGACACCATATTGAAGAAGTAAGATTAGCTTTACATAAAATGAGGCAATATGCCTTCAAATTTTCTATTCATATTATGCCATGACTATATGGCTCTGATTTAGAAAAAGATATCCAAACCTTTAGAGATATTTTTTCAGATCCCTATCTCAAACCCGATGAGATAAAATTCTATCCTACCTCTGTTATACCTTGAACTGTTCTTTATACTCTCTATCAAGAAAAGAAATACACTCCTCTAACCACAGCTGATATTTCAGAAATCATTGCTAAAACCTTTAGAGAGATTATCCCTCCATATACAAGGATAAAAAGACTTATTCGTGATATCCCTGCTACTGAGATTGCTGCCTGATCAAATGTAACAAATCTTTCACAATTGATGCATGAAAAATTACTTAAAGAATATAAGGAAGATTCAGTAATAGCAAAAAAATTCTACGCTAGAATTTATGAACATTTGGAAGTATTTGAAGATAGGGAAGAGCTTTTAAAAGTAGCTTTAGAAAACAAAGTAAAGGACGGATTTTATACCTTCATCTTATGAACAAAGCCTGATTTAGAAAAATATCGCTGCTTTGTCAGCCTAGACACTAGAAGTAGAGAAGTAAGAAATAAAAAAGAAGAAACACATATCCTTAATTTAGTTATCAGAAAATATCTTTCATCTGTTGGTGAAGAATATTTTATTTCTTATGAAGATGAGCTTGGATATTTATATGGATTTACTCGTTTATTACTTCCTAAACAAGAGGAAAGAATTAATTTTGAAGGATTATGATCAACAACTTCTCTCATTAGAGAACTCCATGTATATTGAGCTTTACAATGACTAGGAAAAGAAAACGAGGAAAACAACAAAGTACAACATACTGGATTAGGAAAAAAACTTTTAGAAACTGCCGAGGAACTTTCTGTAAAAAAGGGATTTGAACGTCTATCTGTTATTTCTTGAGTTGGAGTAAGGGAATATTACCGTAAACAAGGATATTGTTTAGAGTGAAGTTATATGGTTAAATCATTACTTAAATAAAATCAAAATAGATGGTTTTTTCGGGAAACGCTTCTTTAAAGAGCGTTACAAAATTTTCGAATACTTCGTCTGGAAGTTTTACCAAACCGTTATCATGGAGTTTGACGAATCTTCGAAGTTCAGAATATGGATTTTTTTTCTGCATTGTTTTAAAGTCTCCTTGATTATAAATCAAGGATGCAATAAATATCGAATTGATTTTCCCTACATCAATAGCACTTTTCACCTCTTCTAAGAATGTTTTATAAATCGTTTGATAGTTTTTAACAGGAAGAAGGGGCAAAAATCTTAACCCTACCTTGTAATTTTTTTCTAAAAGAGTTGTTATTGCATTATATCTTGCTGCTAATGGGGCTGTAGCTTTTTCAAAACGACCAATGATTTCTTCTGGATTTAAAGAAAATGCAATTTCTGTATTTTTAAATGGTCTTAAATTATTACATAAAAGAAGAGAATCGATATTTGCTGATTTTGTTCTTGTCTCCATTAAAACATTCTCAAACTGTTCAAAAAATGGAATAAAATAAGCATTAAATCAACTAAGTGAATCTAGTCATTGGATATCAGAATAATTACTTGCATAGAAAGTTATTTGCCCCTTATATCATGTAGTTCTTAATTGCTGGATTTTGTTTTTTATAGCATTTGAAATATCTTCATAATTAACAAAAATCACAGGATATTTGGTCTTAAAATTCCCTTTTAGATAACAATACTCACAATCAAAAACACAATTTAATGATGTCCTAAAAAAGAAGGATTTTCATGGATATCCGTAATTCTTTGGGACATCCAAAAGATTAGGATGTTCTTCCTTTGCAATAATAAGAGCTTGTGTTAGATGTTGCCTTTCTATTTTTTTATCAAAAATATTTTTATAATGATCTATTCTTAAAACTTGAGCATTAGAATAGAATTTAAGAACATTTTGAGCGATAGGATACTCCTCTACTCTTTTTTCAAGATATATAAGCATAGTACGGTATTAGATAATAGAAATTATTCTTTTTTTTCTGACAATACTTTTTCAATTTTTTCTTCGTAGAAATCTTTAGGATAGGCCCCTATGAATCCTTCTTGAATTTCATGATTATATCATACGAAAATTGTCGGAATAGAACTTATAGAATATTCCTCAGCAAGTTCAGAAACTTCATCAACATCAACTTTTAGGAATTTTACTTCTGGATGTTCTTCTGAAAGTTCTTCCATTACAGGTCAAAGAACTTTACAAGGTCAGCACCACGTTGCATAAAAATCGGCAATAATTACTCAACTTGTTTCGCTAAGTACATTATCGAATTCTTCTTTAGATGATATTGCTTGAATCATTTGAATTTAATAATAATAAAATTATCTTATAAGTATGAATTCGTTTAGAAAATGCAATTAAAATTAATGAAAAAAAGATTTGACACCATCTTGCAAACTAAATAAGATTTCCTTGAAAATAAGAACAGGTTTCATTATGAATTAAGTATAAAAAAACGTTAAATATATGGATATTCAAAGATTAAAAACATTTTTGTATGAAGAACATTATAATAAAATCCAGTTCTTCCTAGCAGCGATTTTTCTATTTTTAGTACTTTTCCCTGAGGATGCCGCAATTCTACTGAGGATTCCTATTGGAACAATAAAAGTTATAGGAATTTTTGTTGCTATATTCAGTTTGTTTTTCTCTATTTCCGCATTCTTCGCACGGACTAAAAAATGATTCTCTGGTTATAGAGAATCGTTTTTTTATCTTACTTTTTTATTAATATTCTTGTAATATAAAAAATGAGAGCTAGTAAAACCACTAGCTCTCAGACCTAACGAAAACAGTAAGGGGAAATCCTACATCTAACAACGTTATTAAATGTAAATTTCTCTTGCTTAAAGCATCAGCATATTCTCCTTTTCTACAAGGCAGCGGTCTCAAGATTACAACAATCCATAGATACACAACTAGAATAATGTACTTTCGAACGTTTTGTAACCTTCTTCCTTTCTAGAGACAGTTTTAAGGGGATGTTTTATACCTCGCACCAACTTTAACCCTTTCTCTAAGGGAGTCTGTTTTCTTTGTTCTAGTTTTGCTACCACTAACGAGGTCTAGGTCCTACAACCTTTTAATGAAGTAATCATAGTATACAAAAGTAGATTATTAAAAACAAGAAATTTACATTATATATTTAAAAATTTTTATCATTATTTAAATTTTTTAGTGCCTTTTGTTGCAAACGTCTTTCATTTCCATATCTTAGATTTTATCTTTTAGTATATAGATAAAATTATGAGAGTACCAATTTGAGTATCAAACAGACACATCCATTTAACACAAGCCGATGCTAATACTTTGTTTTGATCTAATCATGAATTAGTAAAAATAAAGGATCTTTCTCAACCTGGACAATACGCAGCTGAAGAATGTGTAATTATTAAAGGACCAAAGTCTGAAATCGGTAAGGTTAGAGTTCTTGGACCTTATAGAAAGCAAACACAAGTTGAAATTATGGCATGAGATGCTGTTAAATTATGAGTTACTGCTCCAATTAGAGAATCTTGAGATTTAAAAGGCTCTGGTAGTATTACCGTTATTGGACCAAATTGAACACTAGAATTACAAGAAGGATTGATTATTGCAAAAAGGCATATTCACATGACTGTTGCTGATGCTCAAAATTTTTGAGTAGAAAATTGACAAATTGTAAAAGTAAAAACAAATGGAGAAAGATGATTAATATTTGATAATGTTGTTATTAGAGTAAGCGATTCTTTTGCATTGGATACTCATATTGATATTGAAGAAGCTAATGCAGCTGCATTAAGACAATGAGATCGATGAGAACTTATTACAGATTAAAAAAAGGACTGATGCCCTCTATTTTCATATAATTAAAAATAGTGCACATGGAGATACATGATAAAGAAGTAATAAAACTTATTGCTTGAGAAGAAAAAAGACAACAAGAATGAATTGAACTTATTGCTAGTGAGAATTATCAATCTCGTGATGTTTTAGCTGTTCAGGCATCTGTCTTTGCTAACAAATATGCAGAATGATTCCCTGGAAAAAGATATTATTGAGGACAAGAATTTACCGATCAATTAGAAAGTTTAGCAATTGAAAGAGCTAAGAAGATTTTTCATGCGGATCATGCGAATGTACAAGCGCTTTCTTGAGCAGCAGCGAATCTTTGTTTTTATACTGCTGTTATGAAACCTTGAGATAGTATTCTTTGATTAGAAATGGGGCATTGAGGACATTTAACTCATTGATCTCCTGTTACCTTCATTTCTAAAGTATTTCATTTCTATGGATATACCACAAAAGAAGACTGAAAAATAGATTTTGAAAGACTTAGGAATTTGGCTTTAAAGCATCGTCCTAAAGTTATTTTAGCTGGGTTTAGTGCATATCCTAGAGAATTAGAATATGAAAAATTTGTTGAGATTGCTAATGAGGTATGAGCTATTGCTTATGCTGATGTTTCTCACATTGGAGGATTTATTGCTGCTGGATTGCTCAAAAATCCATTAGATTATGGATTCCATGCTATGATGACAACAACTCATAAGTCGTTACGCTGACCTAGGGGTGCTATTATCTTAAGTAAAGGTATTGTTGGAAATCCTCTAAAAGTAGTTGAAGAAAGTATTGAAAATTTACCTACGAGAATAGATCGTGCTGTATTCCCTTGAATGCAAGGAGGACCTCATATGAATACTATTGCTTGAATTACTGTCGCTCTAAAAGAGGTTGAGTGAGAAGACTTTATCGCTTATGCTAAACAAAGCTTAATTAACGCTCAAGTTATGGCTGAGGAATTTTTAAGATTAGGATATAAATTAGTTACTTGAGGTACGGATAATCATATGGTAATATTGGATTTAAGTAATGAAGAATATGATTGAAATGATGTAGAAAAGATATTAGATCGTATAGGAATTTCTGTGTCTAAATCTTTAATACCAAACGATAAACGTCCTCCGTTTAGACCATCAGGAATTAGAATAGGGACTCCTGCTATGACTACTAGAGGATGTAAGGAAGAGGATATTAGGAAAATTGTTGAATTTATTGATAGAGGGATTAAAGGTAGAGAGGATGGTGAAGAATTGGGGAAATTAAGAGATGAAGTTAAGAAGTTTGGGATGAGGTTTTTATGTTAAACAGGGATATTTCAATTATTATTTCTAAAAAGATCTTGGTATTCTTGTACATTCGTATTTTTCCCTCATAATACTTTTCAATAAAAGTCGTTAAATGCCTCTTTATTTTTTTGATTAGGTCATGAAAATGCCTCTTTAAATTTGCTTCTTTTATTCTCTAGAGTATCTTTAACATTATAATTAGCAAATTGTTTTGCTATTATTTCCGTCCATCACTTAATTACATTATTCATATCAGTATTTTCTTGATTGTTAGACGCCCATATTCAGAAATAATCCATAAATTCAGAAAATTTAATTCATCCATTTTCTGCTTTTATATCTCTAATTTTCTTTGAAAAATCACTTCGATTCTTACTATAAGTAGCAACATTAAGCAATTCCTGTTGTTGCTTTGTATCCATACTTTCTATCATCGTATTCAATCATAGTGCTCTGTTCAATAATTTATTTGCTTTCCTTGTATTATTTTCAAGTGATGGATATGTTTTCTTTGACAAGTACTCATACGGCAATGATTTTAATTGTTTAAATCAGATATTTCACTTTGGAGTTGGAACAAAACCAGTATTTAATGCAACCTCCTCAGCTTTCTCAGCAATTCAAGTCACAAAATTTCATATTTTTGTTCATTTTGTTGACTGTCATATTGCTAATTTTATCAAAAATCGCATAAAAATTACTGTCATCAATGCAACAAAAAGATCTCAAACCGGTTTTCACAATTCTTTAATCTGTATTTTCACCATATCACCGATTTTCATTTCAGAATCAGAAGTACGATCTATTATTGAAATACTTCACAACGAATAATTATATGATTTTGTATTAAAGAAATCCTTTGCAACTACTACAAACAACAACATTATACTTATAAACATTCAAAATATCACAGGCTGAAAAATTAAACGCAATACATTTTTTAATCAGAATAAATCTTTAGCTTTTCATGCATCAAATACTTTTCAAAAATTCAACAATATAATAACTGGGCTTATTGCTATAAATATCCATAAATAAAATAACCTAGAAACAAGTATGATTATTAATATTAATAATGCAATCGCATACATAGTTGTTACTGCCGAATTCAGAACTATATAAGTTAGTATTTTCGTAAATAAATCAGGGCAATCATTTGCTTGGAAATTATTTGGTGCAGAATAATCACTGGCATTTATCGCCGAAAATCATAAGAACATAAGAGGTCCTCACAAGTTATCACCTTTTGGTAATAACATATCAATCATTTTCTTCTCATCTATTGCTGCTCAGTCACGATCTACTTCTTCAATGAATTCTTTATTATTTCATCACATTAAATAATCATCCGAGAATGCATTTATCACTATCATTTTATCTTTTGAATAATATTTTAAGATTTCATTCTTTCATATTAATGTCTGAAAATCTTGTTTAATTTCTGTACTTGCAGATACCACCTGCGAGGGGAATGATGTAACTGTTGCTAAAGCAACTGTTGAAATATCCACTACAGCCATCATCAAGAACCAACTCGCTTGTATCAAAACAGATGATATTAATAAATTAACAATACTTGTTTTTATTGTTTTCATTTCCTCACTCGGAAATAGGACATATTTAATAATATTATAAAGAAAAACTACTCCAATTGCGTAATTACAAAAATTTCTAGATATTTGCCACAATTTCCAAAGATAAATATCTAGTCATATAGCCTCTCAATACACTAATTTATTTGTCATTAGCGTTCATGCTATATTTCAAAGGACAATCCATACCCGAGATACAATTTTCGAAATAAAAATTAGAATATTTGTAATTGAGAACATTAATTGATTATTTTCTTTACAAACAGAGGTATCTGCTGCATAAGTCGTATGAATAAAAAAAACAAGCACTATTACAGATAAGATTCAAAATTTTAAATATACTTGTTTTCTGTTTTTCATATTCTATTAAATCAATAAAAATCTATTGGTCATCTCCTTGATCTCAATTTTCTGATTGATCCTGAGATTGAGTAGCCGTAACTCTTTCTAATTCCATAGTATCGTGTTTCCATTGATATTCGTTATTATCAACTTTTATTTTCGTATCTTTTCCTCCGAAATGAGTATCTAGTTCCTTTTTAATACTATTACTCCAACCACCAGTATTAAACTGCTCATGAGCTGATAATTCATTATATTTACGAACGATACTTGCATCATCTTTCAATTTAAAATATGAAATAAATGATGTACCACTATTCCTTCTATAGAATCTCTCAATTGATGGTGATCACACACCCAACAAATCATCTACAACATCTTGATTCTTCGTACGCATTTTATTACTAATTTCATTCGATATATTTGTTGGAAGTTGTGTTAATGAATTAAATGTCAAAGCTCATCACTTAAATGGAACCAATGGCATACTTCATAAAGTTGTTTCTCACAATTTTTGGAGCTTTCATCATATTTTTTCTCACACTTGTCATGTACTTTTAATTGCTCGAAAGAGAAGGAACCAAGTAACTCATAATCCAAAAAGCATAGTTAAAATCCATGATAAATTGTGAAGTGCCGTATCCATTTTTAATTTTATAAATCATAATATATTATAACCACCTTCAACCTCTTCAATTCATGTAATTGTTGATAAATTTTGTTTCATTGCCTCATCATCTGAAAGTCAATTTCAAACAGAATTTTTCAAAGTTGCCATAAACACTAGAGATAAGCTCACTGCAAATGAAATTAAAACCGGAGCTAATAATAATTTTACTAAATCTTCTGTTTTTAAACTAATTGGAAGTTTTATATCAAACAATCAAGAAAATACTTTTATTAGAATGATAAATGGTGATAACGCAATTAACATCCGCAATATTCAAATTCTTGCAAAAAGAACAACTACTAATGCTACTAGTGGTAATATTAAAAGTATTGCAAATCCTGAATTAATAAACATTACAACAAATTTTTGCCGAATTCAAATTCATGGATCTAAAGAAGAAAAACTAGAAAATAATGCCATATTTGCATATAAAGCCGCAAATGGTCCTGTCATTGATCAGGCCTTTTTAATAAGAGTATTTAACGTCGGGATATCAGACTCTTGTTTATAAAGACAAAGAAAATTCTTCGTCTCTTCTCAAGTTTTTGATGAAGAAATTTCTCATATAAGATTATCATTATTACATCAGATTCCCTTTCATTCATATGTTACCTCCGTCTTTCCTGCGGTTAGTGTAACAGAAGACCCTCAATCAAACACTGGATCACGACGCTTATATATTCCGTCAGACACTGGGAAAATTATTCAATTTTTTATAAGGTCATTAATATTCCCTTCACTTGCCTGTTTTATATTGGAAGAAAATTTTGTTAATTCATTTGAATATGTTGAACCAGAAGGAATATCAACAATAGCATCATTAAAAGAAATTAATGATCACAAATAGATACAATATCCCTTTTCCATTATCATTGTAGTTTTACCATCTGTTCCTGTTAACGACGAATATTTTCTTCAAATTACGAATGACTGCGTAGTCGTTCATTGCTGAAGAGAAACAACTTCACAAGGAGATATTGCTCTTTGTCAAGTTATAGTCCAATAATTTATTATAAGATTTTTTGCATCTGATAAAGTTTCAACATTTGATTCTGTTAAATTTAATGATATACTCTCCTGCAAAACTTTTGTATCCGATCATGAATTCACCTCTGTTAATACAGTAGATGGCAATCATCATATGCTATATGTTAAAATTGTAGAAATATCAACCAACGCCATCATAAGAAACCGACTCGCTTGTATCAAAACACTAGCTATAAGTGTTTTTTTTATTAATTCTCATGGAGTTTTTACTGCATTTCAAAAAACTTTTCTTGACGGTGTAAAATTAAATATTAAGATACCAACAAGGAACAAGAATCATAATGTATAGTTCGCAAAATTTCTCACGATTTGCCATATTTTCCATAAAGGAACATCAAGTCATATAAATGAACCATATACTAAAGAATTATCCATAGCTAATCAAGCTAATGCAACCAATGGCCACAATAATAAATATCCTAATTTTGATACAGTTTCCAGAATATTACTTGTTGAAATAATAGATTCTCTTCTAGCTTCTGCATCTGATTTTCATGCTGTTGCATTTGAAGTCTCTTGAGCTAAAGCAATATTATCAAACAAAAATGATTGTTGCGAAAATGAAACAAATCAAAAAGATAAAATAATCAAAACCTTGAAAAGTAATTTCATATTCTTTTTAAAAATATTTTTTATTAGTTGTTTTGTTTTCAATATCATATTTTAGTTTGCTAAATTAAATTGTAAGATTAATTATATTTAAAAAAGGTTAATATTATCTTTGCATTTTCTTACTTGTCGCCACTTTTTGTTTATTCAATTATAGCTTAAAATGATAAATATTGCAAATTAAGTGGTTTAAAATAATACACTTTTCAATGTTTATCCAAAATTTTTTTAATTTTTAGTGCCACAACATAAAAAAGATAAGAGAACCTCATAACTCTTACCTTTTTTAATATATTTACCCACTCATTTTATACTACTAGGTCACCTATTCTAGTAGTATTTCTATTATTAGATATAATAGAACTTAGTTCTGTACTACACTCTCTTCTTTAATAGTTCTTCCTTTCTTTTTTTCTGCTTTCATATCTCGTTCAGGTAATTCGTTAAGGAAGCTTTCAAATTCTGTAAATTTTTCTTCTGGAATGTAGTTTTTTAAGTTTGTTAAGAAGTTTGTATTTACTTCTTTCATTGTATTTGAGATATTTTCCTTTTCTTCATCAGTCTGTGCTGAAATCATTTTATTTAATAATTCGGCCATATCTTGCTGTTTTTTAATTTGTAGTACCTGTATTTCATCTTTTTGGTCTTGCGTAAGTTGAGAATCATCTAAGAAGTTCCATAAAAATCATAACGCTCCTCCATGAAAGGTATTCATATCATCTTCATCAATTTCATCATGACTTTTATTTCATTTCTTTTCCCCTTTAATAACTTTTCAATCTGCTGTGTTTAAATCAACTTGTGCTGTTATCTTCTCAAAATGAAATGGAAGGAGGTTGAGATGATTTCAAGTAAAATTTCCCGTTAATGCTTCATTATGTTTATGAGCTTGATGTACAATAAAGGTTTTTGTATTAGCTGCAAATGTTCACATACTAGCTAACGCAATTCCTGTAAATCCAACTAAAGCTACTGCTATCTTTTTTGTTGTTTTCATAATTAATATCTAAACAATTAAATAGGTTTTCTTTGGAAACGTTGGGCAGTATAATCATCAACCTTAAATAAAACTTAAATATATAGGAACTAGCCTCTACATCTTTATTTACAAAAGAAAAGAGTACTGATATTTCAGTACTCATGATTAATTATTGAAAATATATCATAGAAGAAGTGGTTATTATCTGACTCATCATAAACGTTTCTTCCATGTATTTGCGATTGAGACAACCAAATTTTGACCATATGTGCTAGACATATAGATCCCATGGAATTTTACTCATCAATTACTCTTTCATGTTGCAAGTTCTCTAACAGTAGGAAATGCTCAGAATTTTCATGGATTTTTTTGTTTTTTCTCCATATATTTATCTATTCTTTCTTTTATATTCTGTGCACATCAAAGCACTCAATCAGACCATGAAGCATAATATTTATTTCTTCAATTGTCATAATTTCAAACATTTCAAGGATTATGGTTATTAATCGATCTTCTTCCACTCGTTCAGAACTGACTATCATTTTGCATAAATGCTAATAAATATTCTACTGGAACTCATGTAGCTTTACATGAATCTTGTACCATTTCTACAGTTACAGGTGATTTGAATTGAGATTCTAATCTATTTTTAATTAATTCTTTTTGTGATCATGTCAGATTTTCTCACATAGTATATCATTCAAATGCTCGTTTAAGAGCTGGTGCTCCCAGTTCTTCAACTTTCGGTATATTAATACGTTCATTTGGTATTGGGGATACTGGAACAGCTATAGGATTTTTTAATTCATCCAATATTGCCTTTATTGTTGCTTTTCATGGCTTACCATCAACTGTTAATCATTTATGAGCAGACTGAAACTCTCCAATGACTTTTCTTGTTTGTTCATCTAATTTTCCGCTTATTACTCATATATCATATTTTCATATCTGAGGTACAGGACGCCAAATAGATTCTAATGCAATTTGTATAGCCAAGACTGTTGCTCAAAATATTTTTTCATTAGACATTTCTTTATATCAAGGTGCTCATTTAGCTGAAAGCCTTTTATATAATTCCTCCAAATATGCTTCGATAACATCCATATTAAAAACAACCTTTTCTTTTTTTACATATTTTGTACCTTCAAATTCTTCTACCTCTTTTATTTCATAAAAATTTCATAAAAGATCTTTTGCTTCATGTAATGCTTCATCGCTCCATCATTTACTTTCAGGAGTTTTCTTTTCATTTTTCTTTGCATTAAGAACACTCAGTTCAAGAGCAGCCATATGTTCTCTTGTCTCACTAATAATTTTTTGAACTTCTTGTGTCTCAAAATTTTCTTTTGTATTATCCTGTGAATATTCACGGGCTTCACTGCGTGGTGGCATGATAAATACGTAGAATTTAAAATTTCCTCAATGCTAATTATACAAATTTTTTTGAAATTATGCAAAATTTCGCTTAGATATTTTGATTAACACTCTGTTTTTCTTAATTTTCCATTGAAATAGCAATAAGAATAACTACTATTCTTTTCAGAATTATTTTTATTCTTATATTAAACACATGGATAAAAAATTAACTTTATGAACAAAAAGCAATTATGTTATAACAGTAAGTTTTTCAGATGAAGATAAACAAAAAGTAAGAACACACGTTCTTAATCATTTTGCAAAAGATATGAAAGTCCCTGGATTTAGACCAGGTAATATTCCAATGCATATTGTTGAAAGAAATATTCAACCTGCATATATTGAAATGGCAATTACTGAGCATTTAGTAAATGATGCTATCCAAGAAGTATTAAATGAAAATAAAGATATTAAATTTATTGGAGAACCTTATTGATACGATACTAAGACTGAAAAATGAATAACTTCTGTAAGTTTCCATTTAGATGTTTATCCGGAAGTAAGTATTGATTGAAAAAAATGGGAAAGTGTAAAAATGAAAGAAGTTAAAGAAGACGCAACCGACCAAGAAGTTGAAGATTCTCTTAACAATATTAAAAAGAATTACGCTGATTATAAAGATACTGATAAAATTGATGATAAAAAAACCCTTTCTAAACTATGATTAGAATTCGTTGATAAAGACTGAAATATTATTGATAAATGAACAACCTATCTTGGAGAAACAGAATTTAATGAAGATAAATTCTGGACTAAAACATTTAATTGAAAAGCAAAATGAGAAGTTGTTGAACTCTCTTATGATGAGAAAAAATTACCACACGTACTTCATGCTAAAAAACAAGGAGGAAAAACATTAAAAGTAACTATTCAAGATGTAAAAGAAATCGTTCTTCCTGAATTAAATGATGAAATGATTAAAAAACTGTTTGGAGATAATGCTGAAGTTAAAAATCTCAATGAATTAAAAAACTATATCAAAAAAGAGATCATTAAACAAAAAGAAGAACATTCACTAGTTCATACAGTTGAAGATTATCTTGCTGAAATCAGAAAAGCATGAGTTAACGTTATTATCCCTGAAACGATTATTAATCAAGAATTTAAAGTAAGAATGGAAAACCTTCAACAAAGATTTGGAAGTGAGGAGAAAGTTAAGGAATACTTCCAACAACTTTGAGAAGAGAAAGCAAAAGCATTCGTAGAAGAAGTAAAAACTGCTGCTACTGAAAGCTTGGAAAAATTCTTTGTTCTTAATCAAATTACTGAAAAACTTGGTCTGAAAATTAATTGGAATGATGAACATCAAGAACCATTATTTGTTGAAAAGCAGCTATATTCTAAACTTGTTGGGAAGACACTTTGAGAAGAAAAATCTCCTAAGAAAGCTACAACTAGTAAAAAGACAACTAAAAAAGAAGAAAAATAATTACTATTTTCTTCCCCTTGAAAAACATTTCAAGGGGTTTTATTACTCCTTAGTAAATGTGGAATTTTATAAAAGATTTTTGTATCTATCCCTTTAATGCAAAAGATCAAAATAATAAATTTTGAAGGTTTTTAACTACTGTTTTTAAGGAGTATCCTGCTTTTCTTTGGATTAAGCCAACACGAAAAAAAATATTGGTATTCCCTTTTATTACTCTTTATGCACTTTTTAGAAAATAGTATTTTTTGAGATGAAACAATTAGAAGTTAGCGAACAAACCTATGCTAATTTTATAAAATTTAAGAACGCAGTTGAAGAAAATTCATGAGAAAAAGTTACCGATGATGAAGTTCTTGATTTTATGATTAGAGCGATTTTAAGCTCTGTTGAGTTAGGTGATGAAGAAGATAAAGAGGAATGTGACCACGAACATTGTTGCTGACATTGTCATAAGCATTAATTTTTGGCTTTAATATATTCTCCAACTTGCTTAACGAGGAATATTCATTTTCCATCAAGTTGAGTGATAAGGAAGGATCCTGATGGTCAAAACACCCCTTGGTATTGACCCCTTTCAGAAAGTGATTGAAGTATCTTTGAAGTTAATTCAAAGATATTTTTTTTCGCTTGGTTTCAAAAAACGGTTACTAATCACTGTTGCGGAATATATTCTTGATTATGTCAGAGTTTTATTATCGGAATTCAGATTTTTTCTATGAAGATATTTCATAGTTCTGGAATAGCTGTTGAACAGTATATAGCCTGAGATGATGCAAAAAAAGAATATTGAATTTTCTTTTCAATTCACCACTCCTCTTTCAAATAATTTCGAATCTTTGTTTGTAACTCGTTTGAAGCATCTCGGTTGCTGACCTTTACTCTTTTATCCACTTTAATCGAATATGGAATTTTAGCTATTTTTTTCAACTTAGCAATAAAGAAGCCTCACGTCTTTTGGATATGTGGCCAGAATCTTGCAATCTTTTTAGCACCTCCTCATAATATTTCAGAATTTCAGATGCTTTTTTGATCTATTGAAACTTCTACTAGTTCAAGTGCATCCGGATAGTCATCCATTACTGAACGAATAACTTCTTCGTTCTCCAATGGATTAAGGGTACAGGTTGAGTAAACTAATTCTCCACCGACTTTAAGGGCTTTTAATCATGAAATAAGTAATTGTTTTTGTAATTTTGAAAGCTTTTCTGCAGATTTAGGATCTCGATATGTCACTGTTTTATCTGCCTTGTATTGCATTCCCTCTCCTGAACAAGGAGCATCAACCAATACTTTATCAAAGGTTTCTGGTGCTAAATCTCAAATACATGTTCCATCATACCCTGAAATAGCAGTATTATAAGTTCAACAACGATTGATATTAAAGACTAGCGCCTTTCTTCTCGGATCTGATGGCTCATTTGCCAATAGGAAACCTCATCAACTTTGTAATAATTTATCTGCCAGTTGAATTGTTTTTCCTCAAGGAGCCGCACAAAGATCTAAAACAATATCTCATTCCTCTATTGAAAGAACTTGAGCTGAGAGTCATGCTGCAACTTCTTGAGAATAAAAAAGTCATGATGTATGAAGAAAAGAAGATCAAAGCGTTGTTTTATCTTCTTTTTTTAGAAAAAGTACATCATCATATTTTTCTTCTCCATTTGAAAGCTGAGGAGCCACCAAAGTTCGATTTAATTCTGAAGCTATTTTAAAAAAATAATCTTTATCAATTCTTGATTGGATTATCTTTATACTTTTAGGAATCCTAGATTGATAACATTCTTTAAATGCAAGAAACTCTTCTTTAGGAAGAAGTGTCTGAATAAATTCTAAATATGTTTGTTTTTTCATTAGATAATCGTCTTGTAGAATTATTGTCCTTTTCTTAGGAAATGTTCTGCCTCTAAAGCTGCCATACAACCTGTTCATGCAGCACTAATTGCTTGCCTATATTTTTTATCTTGTACATCTCATGCAGCAAAGACTCCTTTTACATTAGTTTGTTTTGTTCATGGAATTGTATTAATATATCCATATTCATCAAGTTCTATTTGTCCTTTCAAAAAGTCGGTATTAGGAGTATGACCTACAGCATAGAAAAGTCATGCACATTCGATATCAAATGTCACTTTCGTTTTATTATTAACAGCCTTTACTTTTTCTAATGATTTACTTCATATTGCCTCAAGTACTTCTGTATTCCATAAAATTTTTATCTTTTCATTTAAGAAGATTTGTTGTTGCATTGCCTGTGATGCTCTTAATACATCTCTTCTAACAAGAAGATTTACCTCACTTCAGAATTTTGTTAAATAAAGAGCTTCTTCAAGTGCCGCATCTCATCATCATACTACTAAAAGTCTTTTATTCCTATAAAGTGGTAATCATCAATCACAAATTGCACACGCAGAAATTCCTCTCTGCCAAAACTTTTCCTCTCATGGAATTCAAAGTCTCTTGGCCGTTGCTCAAGTAGCAATAATTACTGATTTTGCAAGATAACATTCTTTTCAGGCATAGATTTTGAATGGTCTTTGTGTAAAATCTACAGCATCTATTGTCTTTGTTATGATTTCTACTCATTGATTTTGAGCTTGTTTTCTTATTTTTAACATAAGCTCTGCTCATTCAATTCCATCAGGAAATCATGGAAAATTATATACAGTTGTCGTCGTTGTTAGCTGTCCTCCTGCTGGGATTCCTCATGCCATAAATCCTTCAAAAAGTATTGGCTTTAAAAGTGCTCTTGAAGCATAAATTGATGCCGTGTATCATGCTGGTCATGAACCGATGATAATGAGATTATGAACTTCCATAACTATGTTAAGAATATAAAAGTTAATTACTTGTATTTTTTGATAATAGTTTTTCAATATATTTAGTAATTTTTTTATAAAAACCTACTAGCTATCTTTTCCTTTCGATCTGAACTATTTTCTTTTTATGAATAGTTGCTAATCATTTATTTATCTTTCAACTGCTTCGCTAATTTTTCTTTTAATTCTTCGAATCATTTCCCTTGTTTAACAGAAAGAAAGACTGCATTTGATTCTCTATATTGTTTTTTTAATTCCTTAAGTTTTTCCTCATAAATTAGATCTATTTTATTAAATACTAATATTTTATCTTGATTGGCTCATATATCATCTAAAACCTGATGAACAACTTGAATCCTTTCTTCTACAAAAGGATCACTTGCATCAATAACATGAAGAAGAAGGTCTGACTCGATACTATCCTCTAATGTAGATGAAAACGATTTTATCAATTTAGGAGGCAAATCTCTTATAAATCCTATAGTATCATTAAGTAGAATTTCTTTTCATAATCAGGTTGTTGAATCTGTAATAAGATAGCACTTTCCTACATTCGTTCATAAAGTTGCGAATAACTTATTTTCTGCTAAGACTCATTTTTTAGTCATCGCATTTAAGAGAGATGATTTTCATGCATTCGTATATCCAACAATTCCTACCGTAGGCATTCATTTTTTTCTTCTTGCATCACGATGAAGCTTCCTCATTTGTGTATATTCAACAAGCTTTTTTTCAATTTTCATTACTTTTTCTTTTAGATGCCTTTTCATTATTTCAGTATTTGTCTCCCCCAATCATCTCGTTGCTCCTCATCAACTTCATGAAGATCCTCATTGTCTTGAAAGTTCCATTCACATACCATAAATTCTAGGTCCCATATGCTTAATAGCAGCAAGTTCTATTTGAAGTCTTGCTTCTCATCAGGTCGCATGCCTTTCAAAGATTTTTAGAATAAGATCTATCCTATCCCATGCTTGCATCTTGTCTTTTAGATTGTTTTCCTCACTTACAATACGAAGTTTTTCATTTATTTGATAAATTTGAGAAGGTTTTAATGCATTTCCAATAACTAAAAGATTAGCATTCATACGAAGCATATCATTCACTATTTCTTCTAATTTCCCCTTTCAAACATAAGTTTTATGGTCAGGGAAATCTTTTTTCTGATATTTTTGGAGAACGACAACTCATCAATAAGTATTCACCAAATTCTCTAATTCTTTCATTCTATCTTCTAGGAGCTCTTTAGGAGTTTGTTTATCAACAATATCTGCCAAAAAAACACGTAGTTCTGGTTGTTGTTCTATTTGCATCTCAATTTCTTCTATCTAAAAAAAGATATTAACACCTATAGTGTAAAAAATTAGGTAGCAATTGCAAATACATTCGGAAGAATTATCATTTGATTTTTTTAAGAAAGTTCGTATTTAGAAAGTATCTATCTTTTTATTTTTTATTCTTTTCACACATGAAAAAATACATCGCTGAATGTCTTTGAACCATGATTCTTGTAATCTTTGGTTGTTGAGTTGCCGTACGAACAGGTGTTGATGTAGTTGCAACAGCATTAGCATTTGGACTTGTAATTGTTGCACTTGCTTATGCTATTTGACCTATTTCTTGATGTCATGTAAATCCTGCTGTAAGTCTTTGAGTATGGCTTAGCTGAAAAATGACAATGAAAGATTTTTGGTGGTATCTTGCAGCTCAATTTCTTGGAGGAATTCTCTGAGCATTCATTTTAGGAATTATTTTTGGTTGGAGTTTCTCTTCATTAGGGGCAAATAGCCTTGATGGAGTTTATTGAAATGTTCGGATTGGGCTTCTCGTCGAAATTATTCTCAGTTTTGTCTTTGTATATGCTGTACTTTGAGTTACTGCTAAAGAAGAATATAGTAATATTGCTGGACTTGTTATAGGAGGAGCATTAATTCTTGTTCATTTGCTTGGACTTGGATTTACTTGAACTTCTGTTAATCCTGCAAGAAGTTTTGGTCCTGCTTTATTTGAGGGATTAGCTAGTCTTAAAGTTGTATGGGTATTTATTGTTGCTCCACTAGTTGGTTGAGCTCTTTCTGCTTACACATTCAAATATCTTAATGCAGATAAGAAAAGAAAATAATATGATGTATTTTATTCTAAAAAAGGCGTCATAATGACGCCTTTTTTAAAAACTAGGAAGTCATTTCTTCCTAGTCCGTTTTGTGAAAGCTTGAAGCTTATAAGACTTATAATACTGGCCTTTTTTAGCAGTTTTATCAAACCGTCGATACCATGGTGTTAAATCTAAAAGCACAGGATTTTCTTTTAATTCAACTTTTTTGAGCTCAAATGTCAAAGATTCCACCGCTTTCTTTGCTCCCAATACTGGTTCTCCAGAAGCTGCTATAAGTTCTGCAAGCTTTTGTAAATTTTCTTTTTTCTCATCTATAGTCTCAATATGAGCAAATCGCTCAAGACCCAATGATAGCACGGTTGCAAGTACTCTTTGAGAAATCGCGCCTCCTGTTATAAAAATAACTTTTTTCATATTTATGGTGTTTTTATTGTTGTATCCAATCTGAAAAAGTTCTATAATCGTGTTGAATACTAGCATCTTCTTTTAGAGCTTTCTCAACTTTTCAAATTGCATAAATCGCAGTTGCATGATTCATTCCTCAAAAATAATCCCCTATTCTTTCATAAGTCCATGAAAAATACTTTTTTGCTAAGAACATAAGCATTTGTCTTGCTTGCGTTATTTGCTTTTTTCTGCTTTCTGATTTTATTTCAGCAACTGAGATATCATAATATTGAGCAACCATTTCAACTAAAGTATCAAAATTCTTTGAACTCTTCACATTCCCCTTCATCATTTGTGCTGAAGGTGAAGTCTCATCGACATAATATCCTAAGGTCTTTAAACAGCTATATACATCTTCTTCTGTTACATCCCTTCAAAGGATTTGTTTTCTTGTGATTAAAGTATTTAACGCTCCTTCAAGTTCTCTTACGTTACTTTTTATGTACTGTGCTATGATTGATAAAAACTCAAAATCTAGACGTACTCCTTTTGCTTGAAGTTTTGATTCTAAGATTGCTATCCTTGTTTCAAAATCTGGAGCCTGAATATCAGCAACTAATCAATAAGCGAATCTGCTTTGAAGTCTTGGTGCAATATGAATAAGCTCTTTAGGAGGACGATCAGAAGAAATAATTACTTGCTTATGTTTTGAATAAAATTCATTAAATAAATCATAGAATACTTCTTGTGTCTTATCCTTATCCGCTAAAAATTGGATATCATCAACTAACAATACATCAACTGATTCAAATTTTTTATTTAATGTTGAAAGTTTATTAAACCTTAAGGCTTGGATAATTTCATCAATAAGTTTTGTTGCTGGTAAATATACCACAACCTTATCAGGGAAATTTTCCATTATTTCGTTTCCAACAGCTTGCATAAGATGTGTTTTTCAAAGCCCCACATTTCCATATAAAAACAATGGATTGTTTTGCTCTCACGGATTTTGAGCTACTGCTTTTGCCGCAGCAAATGCAAATTGATTTGTCCCTCAAGGGATAAAGGTATCAAAACGAAATCTTGGATCAAAAAGAATTCAAAAATAATTTGTTAATTCTGTTTTTATTGATTTCTCTAATGGCGATTTTCACTTTTTATCGTCAACAATATTTAATAATTTTTTCAAATCTGGTAATAAGGGATGTTTTTCTTCTGTAAAAGGAGGATAAACCACAATTTTTATTCAAAACTGAGAATTATAGCACTGTTCCACTGCTTCTTTTAATGATTTAAAAAGATTCTTTTTTACTTGTGAAAATACAAAATCATTTGCCACTCCTATTACTACCTCTTTTTTATTTTCATCAATATCGATAATTCACACCTTTTGCAAAAAGATGAGAATTTTTTTATGATCGTATTGATTTGCTATTGATAAAACAAGTTTTTCTCGAAGATCTAAAAGATATTTCTTTTTTTCTTCATTATATTCTGCTGTTGTATCGATAAGCACGTCTGCCATATTTTAAGTTTTGGTAAAAAAAGAGGTAAATATAGTATTAGCTATTAAGAAGATTCTTAGTTCTTTTGAAGAATCACATATCAAATTTTATATTCCTTATTTATTCATGGTGCTGGATTTGTATAATCTCAGAAATCTTTTACTGAAAAATTTCCTCTAAATGATTTAAAATCACTTAACGAATAACGAACAATTCCTTCTTTTTCTTTAAGTAATTCTGAATCTGAATGATGATAAGTTAAGAATAATAATCCTCCCCTATTAAGATGTTGATAAATTGAATTTAGAAAAGTTCAAAGTACATATTCTTTATCCATATACATTACGATATGTTTGGCGATTACAAAGTCATAATTTTTTGTAATCTGATATTCTTCTAACTTACTCTCATGGAAGGAAACACTTGGATGTGCTTTAAGATAATCAGGATAAATATTTCTTATTGTTGGATCTTCTACTGCATCAACTTGAGCTCAATAACTAGCAGCTAAGATGCTAAAATATCATTTTCACGCTCAGAGATCCAAAATTGTTTTTGGATGATATTTTTCTATTAATTCACTTACGAGTCTTGCTCCTTCCATTTACTAAATAAGATAATATATAAAATTAATCAACAAATTGTTCTAGTGGGAGAATTGATAAATCAGTTCTTGTATCAGCGAGGTCTTGTAACGTCATATCATGTAAATCATCGGAATAAGCTACCGTTAAATCATCTATTAATGCTATTCTAAATTCTCTATCATAAGCCTCTTCTACAAACATTCTCACACAAAGATTTGTTAACGCTCAACATACTACTAAATTTCTTATTCATGCTAATTCTGACTCTAATTTTGTGCTGTAAAAACTACTTACCTTGAACTTATTGATAACAACATCATCTTTATCAACAGCGAGTTCTGGAATAAATTCTGAGAGTGGATTATCTAATGCAAATGCTCATTCTGCCTCATGATGATTAATAAATATTATTTTATAATTCATCTCTCTTGCATATGCTATAAGATAATTCATCTTTTCAATCATCGTATCGAGATTTCAAAGATAATATTCTGAAGTTTTTTCTATTCGAGCGTTTTGCATATTAATGATAACAAGTGCTGTTTCTGGCATTTTTATCTTAGAAAGTATAAAAGCTTTCATATTTAGTATATCATATCAAAAGGAAGTTCATATTCAATTTGAAATGAAAGAATATTTTCCTTGATATTTAATTATGCTTGATTATACAGTTAATACTGTAATTAACAAAAGTAATAACTAAACAAAGATTTTGTATGACAACGTATCATGTAAGTATTGAGTTCAACAACTCCGGGAAACGAGATGTTGGGACTGTAATTTATCTTCTTGAACGAAGGAAATTTGTTTTTAAGAACAGAGAAGACAAGGTTCTTGAGCCTGATGGTCTTAGAACTTACACTATTGAGCTTGAAGGACATTGTCGTAAGCCTGCGTTCTTGGATCATCTCAAATGTCGCTACTCAAAGCAGAAGCTTGAAAAGAAACTTCAGCATTTCATCCACAACCACGTTGATTTGACATTTGAATCTACACGTGAAAATGTCGGACTTGAAGAACTGAGGGCCTACATCACCATCGGAGCTTTCCCACAGAAGAATCCCCCGATTGTATGCGTCTATAAGGAAGATGTATGAGGAATCGAACATTCTAATTTTTTAAGGGAGTTGAGTACAGAATATCTGGACATTCAACTCTTTTTTTTCGCCTCTTTTTTGCAAAATTGAAACTATTTAAATATAATTAAATAAAGTTTATAATATATAAAGCAGTATGAAAGCGGTATTTCCAAAGAATATTAAGAAAGGATTATTAGCATGATTGACTTTCCCTATTGGCCCAATCACGATTTCTATTATTCAACTTTTTATTCTTGCTATTTGAATAGCGTTAGCACTCGTTGTATTCTCTCAATTTCAAGAGACTTCTAAAGTAGTTTGAACTTGTTTTGCTATCATTATTTTTCTTATCTTTCTTGTTATTGCTTTCTTTAATATTTCTGAATTAAATATCGTAGCTTTCTTTGCTAAATTTATACAAAATCATTTCTTTGATATTACTGAGAAATTTCAGACAATGAACGAGAAACCAAGTAAAACTGAAATTTTAATAAAAAAACAGAAGGCTGATAATAAAAAGCAGAAGATTGATTACAAAACAAATATCCAATTAGATAATGTTGATGATTTAGATTCTTCTGGATTGTTATAATTTTCTTTTTTTAGAACTTGCATTTGACTTATCGAATTTTTATAGTAGAGAAAAACAAAAAAATAGGAGTTTTAGATATGGAAAAAGAAAAAAAAGAATTTAAATGCAAAAGATGCGGTTTCTGCTGTATTCATTCTTCTCCTTCTTTTGAGAAAGAAGAATGCAAGAGAATAAAGAAGACCCCGCAAGCAATAGCAAGGAATGTAAAATTCAAAAAGTACATTTTCGGTACAAAGACTGCGCCATTAAGCAAAAGAAAGGCTATTGGCATAGAGTTCTGTTATTTTACAGAGAATGGACTATTTAATTACACTGTTGCTGGAGGTGCAGTAGCCTATAAGCCTTGTGAATTTTTGGATGTTGATGCTGATGGAAAATATTCTTGTTCTATTTATCCATTACGTCCAGCTGTTTGCAAAGACTTTGCGATAAAAGAATGGGAATGTCCTAACAATCCAGAATTCTATGGGAAAGCTCCAAAAAACAAGCGTCTAAAGAATAAAAAAGTAGATAGTTTCTTTAAGCGAGTCTTCTTTCATTTATTCTCTGGATTCTTTGTCTCAATCATGTTAATTACTGCTATCAGCGCTCTGATTCTGAACGCATTACACCTCATTAGCGATAACTTATCGGGAATTATTTCTTTTGCTACAGTTGGCATCTGCAGTATTATTGTTATCTTTCTTGAAAAAAGAGCGATAAGAAACACCCTTGTTGAAAACTAGTGAAGTAAGCTTCACTAGTTTTTTTACACACTTTGATTAATTCTATTATCATAGAGAATACTCAACACTATCTCAAATTTTCCTATTATCTGCTAATTCAATTTTTCTAGTCTCAGCTTGATGTGTCTCTAAATTAGTATATGGTAAAGTTTCGGTTAAAGGTGAAATGCTTTGCAAATAATGCAACCTTATATAAATCTCCATTTCATGGTATCATAATCAATATTTCGACGATTCATTAATAATATTGGCAACTTGTCATTGTGTTGGAGTTTTATTTGAATATCAAGATACAGATGAAAGATTTTTTGTTATTGTTTCATTTTCAAAAGCTGTTCAAAAATAACATCTAAATGACCATATTTTTAAATTTGGAGAGAGATTAGCAAGTTTTAACCGGTCTTCCTTACTCCATCAATTCAAAGATGAGCCATCTTTGCCTCAGTGCTCATCAATACATACAAGAACTTGTTCATTAGGATGAGATTTAACATACTTTTCAACATCTTTTAGGATTTGTTCTTGTTTTTTATTGGAAGTATTTTCATCGGTAATTTCCGTTATATAAGAATAATCAGCAATACTATTCGAGGAAAATGCTTCAAGGACTTCCTTGTTTATGTGAAAATTATCTAAAGTAAAATCTCATATTCCTCTTGCATAAAATATTTTATCAAAGGTTTGTTCTCTTGGTTTTTCTTTTTTTTCTCATTGATTATTAAAAGAAAAATCTTTTTCGATATATTTTCTTAATATATTTTCATATTCATGAATAATTTTTGTCCAAGCCGATTTTCGTAATTCCCTTTCCTGAGGCGTTGGATTTCCGCTTAAATGAGGAAATTGTAAATCATTTCTACTTTTAACCATTGTAATGATTCACCTAAAACAGAAGTTAATTCAATTATCTATATTTAAATCAATTTCTTTTATAACTTTTCCTCATAAGTTGCTTAATTTTTGTGGATTTGATTCTAAAAATTCAAACAAATTAATAGACTCCGGTTCCTCATCAAACACCTCCAAAAAATTTACAATTGAAGCCATACTTTCAAGACCTTCTGTTTTTTCTCACGCTTTAAGTAATAAAACTCATCTTTGGATATAATTTCACTCACGATTTGATAAATATTTTAAATAACTTTCCGATTTTTCTCCATATTTTTTTATAAATCAATAAATTTTATCCATCCAATCTTTAATTGAAATATCAAATAACATATCCTGATATGCTCAATAATCAATTCAAATAAAAAATGGATCTAAATTCTTAATTATTGATACATAATTAGATAATCATAGTGATTTTATATAATAAGGGAAAAGATAGCTTGCAAATTCTTGACTATACATTTGGTTTTTTACTTCTAACCAACCATCTCAAAATAATGTTTTTATAAAAGCATCACTAGCTTGATTATTATTTTCAACAAGTTCTTTTAGTGAAAACTCCCTTACTTTTTCTTTAAATTCATTTATTATGTCCTTTGGAATATAGAGGCATTTTCATGCTGAATCAATATCTTGCATGATTTTTTTTCAAATTTCTTTATCAAGTGTATTCTGCAAATCACTTGCTTCTATATTTTCAAGTTCCTTTAAAAGATTATCAGCACTTTTTTCTTCATTTAATCCTTCTCTTTCTTGACATTCAGGGTTCATCAGAAAAATATATCATATAAAATCATAAATTAATTATAATTGATAAACATATTTCTGTCAATTTTTTACTAGCGTATGTATTGCATTTCTATTTTATTTACTTATAGTTACTCTCGGTTATTTAATAAACAAATAATTATGAAACGTACTAAAATGAAACACGCAATAAAAAGATGATGAATCATTCTTATCGGTAGCCTTGTACTACTTTCTATTGCATTTCTTCTTTTTTATGAATTCTATTTTTTACGCAATCCTGTACGTAATATTCCTGATGATGATAATTTATTCGTTAGTCCTGCTAATTGAAGAGTCATTGCTATAATCCATCAGGACGACTTAACAAACAAAAAAACAGAGCTCTACAAAAAGAACTTTGTTGTTATAAATGATTGGACCGAAGGTTTTTCTTGAGCACATCTTGTATCTATTATGATGACTCCTTTTGATGTTCATTTTCAAAAAGCGCCTTTACATGCAACTCTCATTGCTCAGAATTATCAACCATGACACTTCTTTAATGCAATGAAAACAAAAGAAGGAATGAAATCAACATTCCAAAACGAATATAATAATATGTTATTCCAAACACCAGAGTGATATCGTTTTCGTGTTATCCAGATTGCTTGATTTTTTGCAAGAAGAATCGTTCCTTATCTTAATCTCCAAGATGAAGTATTTCAAGGACAAGGTATTTGACACATAAAATTTTGATCACAAGTTAGTATTATATTTGATGACAACTTTGAAATTCAAACCCATGTTTGAGATAAAGTTATTGATTGAGAAACAGTATTAGCTATCAAAAAGTAACAAGGAATAAGAGAAATTTCCAACTCCTATATTTTTTATTTCAGCACCAATTCATTTTGTCCATTACCCCCTATTTTGTTTATAATTAGGGGCATATTGAAACATTGTTATAAATTCAATACTTAAGGCTTTTTTATTCAGACATTTGATGTAATATATTTTCTACATCATTCCCTACAATTCTCAATTTTTGATATGTTGCATCAGCAGTGTCATAGGCATTCCATGCATCAGATCTGATATTATTAATTTCTGTTTTCATACTATACATCAATACTAATATCCAAGAAAGCAATCATATTATAACAATTACTCCTATTAATATAGCTAGAGAAGTTTTAGAGTTTTTTTCTACTATCATGATGATAATTTGTTATAAAAATAAGATAATAATTACATTCACTAATCATCATTTTCATCTTCCTCTCGTGCCTTATATTCTCAAAGGATATCTAATTCTTTTAAGAGAGGTCTAATTGCCGCAAGCATCTGATGATAACGTTCGATATCATTAATTTTCACATCAACATAGAATCTATAATGAAATGGTTCTCAAAGAATTGGAAGTGACTCTATTTTTGTAAGATTAATTCAATAAGCCGACATAATTGAAAGAATTTGAACCAAGCTTCAAACCTGGTGTGGCAAAACAAGATGAAGAGAAGCTTTATTATAAGTTGAATTTGCCAATTTAGAATTCTTTTGAACGATAAAGAATCTTGTATAATTCTTTTTATTTGTTTCTATTCCCTCTGCTAAGATATTAAGTCCATACACTTCAGCCGCTAAATCAGATCCAATTGCTCAAACTGTTGTCAAATGTTGTTGCGTAATTTCACGAAATGCAAATGCTGTATCAGAACATTCAATCAGTTTTATTCCAGGATAATTTTCAAAAAACTTACGAGTCTGAGAAATAGCCATATAATGAGAATGTACCTCTTTTATATCTTCTATTTTTACTCACGGAAGCGCAGCTAAATTTTGTTTTATTCTAATATAAACTTCTCAAAGAATCATCACATTTTTATCTTTAAGAAGATTAAGATTGGGATATATCGTTCCAGCTATTGTATTTTCAATCGCTATTACTCAATAATCTGTCTCAGAAGAAACAACAGAATCTAAAAGAGATTCAAAATCGTTTTTTTCTATGATATCTATTTGAGTTTCTTTTGGGAAATAGGTTTTAGCCGCAATTTCATGAAAAGCTCATTTTATTCACTGAATAGCAATCTTCATTCTATGAAAAAATATTTATAAATTTTTCTCGCAAGTATTGGTATATTAAATCAAGTAGGAAAATCAAGTGTTACAATAAAAATTATAATACAAAGTACACCACTAAATATTATAATTTAATAAATTTTCATATACCATTGAATAAAAAAAATAATTTAATATAAGTCATCATGATAATATTTTATATATCCATAAATAGTAAAATGAATAGAGATAAACAAATCATCAAAGTTAGTATCTACTGAATCATTACTAATCTAATTTTAGTTTGATTTAAAGCAGCCGTTTGATTTGTTGCTAATTCTATCGCTATTATATTAGATGCTGTCAATAACTTAAGTGATGCTCTATCATCAATAATTACAATTATTTGAACTAAGTTAGCCTCAAAGGCCCCAGATAAAGAGCATCCATTCTGATATTGAAGAGTTGAATATTTTTCATCTGTTATTATTGCCGTTATTGTCTTAATCGCATGACTAACCTCTTTCAAAGAATCTATCATGAAAATAATAACCCCAGAAAAAGCTGATTATTCAATTGTTAGTTTAATAGTTATTATCATTGCTGTATTTGTTAAATTCTTTTTCTGAAAATGGGTAAAAGCCCAATGAAAAAAACTTAATTCTTGAAGTCTCGTGGCAAGCTGAACTGATGCAATTTCTGATTCATTCCTTTCTCTTGCTACTTTTATATGAGCAATCATTTCTTATTTCCGGTGAATTTCATTAGAGGGATATTTATGAGTTATCATTTCAATCTTTATCTTAAAAGCTGCATGGGAAATCTTACAAGATACTGTTAAAGATATGATTTGAGCAAGAGCAGATACAGAATTAACTAATTCAATCAAAAAAGACATACTAAAATACAAAGAAGTTCAGTGAGTATACGATTTAACAATCCATAATTATTGACCCAATAAAGTCATGTCTACTGCTCATATACAGATAAGTGATGGAACTACAGCTAAGCAGATTCACATATTAACAAAACAAATCCAGAGTGAAATATATAATAACTATTGAATAGCATTAACTATCTGAATTTACGCCGCCAATGATAGCTGAATAGGTAAAGAAATGTATCCAGAAATAACTAGAATTTGTAAAGAATATAAAAATATCATCCAAATTCATTGATTCTATGTTGATGAAGATACTAATAATATTTCATTTGATATTATATTTAATTTTAACGAAAAAGAACCTCAAAAAATTGTAGATGAAATATATAAAAAAGTATCTAAATTATATCCCAAATATAAATTCTATATCATCATTGATACAGATTTTAGTGACTAATAATTAAAAAAATCGAAAGTACAATCAAAAAAAACGCTATAAACTTAAATGGTTTAAAAATTATTATTACTTATCATCAAAACTATCATAAAAATTTTCTAACTTTAAATTTCCATTAAATATTCTCAAACAAAATCAATGGACTACAAACTTTCCTTTTTTGTTCACATTTCTCATGATGATAATCATCCCCTTCCCCCTCAACAAAAACATCACTAGATTCACAGACGTTCTCATCATAAACACATGCGTAATCTCTCCACAACAACCGCCCAAATATAAAGTTTAAAGCCAACAAAACACCAAGCACAGTATAACGCATATCAATCACTAATAATAAAGGAATACAAATATAACTTTTTAAAGCACCTTATCAACAGCAAAACAAAATTTAACATTAAAATAGCAAAAAACGTATAAAATATTCTTGCAAACAAACAAGCTAATTATTATACTGAAAATCCTTACATGAATAGTAAGGGATTATGCCGTAAGGCAGCAATCATCTAGTTAATTCTGATTAAAGCTCTTCGTTGTATTAACGCAGAGCTTTTTCTTAAAGATGTATCAAAAACGTCCTATTGATTTTTTAATTTTAAAGCATACTATCTCTGTTAATTTATATTCTAAATCTCCAATAAAATGAAACGATGAGACAAAGTATTTATTGCATGTATGGTATTAATTCTATGTTTTTCAGGAATTTACTGATTAAGACAATACTGAAAATCTAGAAACTTTAATTGAATAAATGTTACATGAAAAGCCGTAGGGAAAGTCGCCGCCGACTCAATAAAAGCTAATGTTAATTTCGCATGATATTGAGAAACCCAAGAAATGAGACATAAAAAAGTTGAAGATATGTTGGCAACTTTTAAAGAAGCAATCACATGACTCAACATTGAAATAAATAATAATTCTGAAATTTACGATATGGAATGAAATTGTTATCGTCCTAATCAATGATATAGCAAACCTGAATCTTGCTCTCAACTTACAATAAATTTAAATTTTTATTGAGAAGATCCCAAAAATGATGCTAAGGAACTCCAAACTATCACTGAATGAATAGAAGGAGCTATAATTAATTGATGGACTTTATGAATTAAGGACCAAAATACATCAGAAATAATGGAATTATTAGATAAAGCAAATAAAGATGCTAAAGAAAGGGCAGAAAAAACAGCTAAAGCTTTATGAGCAGAGCTTTGAAAACTTATTATATTCTCTGAAGACTCAGACTGATATCAATATGGTGATTATTTTTCTACATTACCTGATGACATGATGATAGAAAGAATGGCTATCGTTCACCATACATATTCAGTAAAATAAAAAATTTCCACAATCTTATATCAATTAATAACGCACATACTCCTTAAAAGACCTCTATTATTATAAAACAATAATAGTGGCCTTTTTGAGATTTTCTTAATTCTAAGTATTTTTATTAATTAAGCCCTTGAATTTAAAAACATTCTTCAGTAGTATAGGAGTTAATTTATAATTAAATTATCAAACAATGTATGCTCCAGAACAACTCTCTCTTCAATTTCAAAATGAAATGCACAACCAAATTAAAACCATAAAAAAGAAAACAAATATAGATATATCGCAAGTTATTGCATGAGACCCTCATTCATTTTACGATCAGATTCCACGACCTTGAACAAAATATGAAAGAAAAACAGACTCAGAAATAAAAAAAATAGAACAAAACGAAGAATAAAAAAAGAAGCAGATAATTAAATCCACTTCCTCTCATTAAATGAGAAGTAAAGTTATGTAAGTGCCTTATGAAAGCTATACATGCTATTAACATGTATAGTATCTCATGCTTTAGGCAAACCTAAAGAATACGATTTCCATGAGAGAACAAATCCTAAAAGTTTTTATCGAAAAAGAATAAACTTAAACGAGCAGGATACATTATCAATGGCAAGAACCTCTCTTGTATGAAGATTGAGCTATATCCAACACTAATAGAATCGAATTACCTATGCATTATTTTCTAAACCTTGCCCATAAAACGAATAGTAACTTCATAATAGCAAATAAGGTGACAATAGTAGGTTACTATCATGCTCATTTCTATTTTAAAGCGAAAGTAACTAAATTAAGAACGCTTTAAGAGATATCTAGAATCGATTATCAGTTAAGATTATAACCATTTAAATTATAATCCAGAAAGCCTTAAATCAGAAAGGACAATCAATGATAATTTCAACCTCAACTGCCGCTCCTCAACTCTATTTTAAATAGATAAAGAAATTATTATAGATTGTTAAATTCAAACTATAACGTAAAGAATGATTTTCACATCCAGCAAAGACAGTTAAAGCAAATGAAGAATAATTCCTATACATAACTTATTAAAGATCTCACATGTTCCAACAAGAAATTCTTATATTTCTTGATGACGATATTATTATACTCCCAATTTTTTTATTTTGCAAATTTTTTCATAGTTTATCTCTTGAATTAGAAAGCCAAATTACTAACTAGAATATTATTTACCAGCAACTCCTTACCATGAAAATTTCAAAGAATATTAACAATAAAAAAAACCTTATAACAAATCTCACAGAAATACTAGCAAAACAGCTCCACGAATATCACACAAAAACAACTGTTCACAACTATAATGAAGTCGATTCTCTTTCCTACGAACAACTGCCTAAAGAACGAAAAAATGAAAATATTATAGCAGCGAAACTCGCCCTCGATTTAGTTTATGATGATTTTTTTAACAACACAAGCAAAGATGAAATTACATTTTCTAAAGAAAAAATAGAAAAATATGCAGAAATCATCCACCAAGAACGAATAAAAAGAAAAGAAAAAAAGAATGCAAAAAAATGAAGAGAAACACAAATAAAACCCTATGACGAACTTACTGAAGATGAAAAGCAAAAAGATAGAGATCAAGTTCTCTTAGCCATCAATTTGTTAAAACAAGAGAATACATAAAACACATTTTCAAAAAATAGAGTATCGAAAACCAATACTCTACTCCTTTCTCCATTTTAAGCTTCTTCGAGTTTGTTTAAATTAACATGACTCCAACTCAAATCTTCAAACGAGACCCCTGAATCAATTCTTAATTCATACTGCACTTTTGAAACCAATGTATTATCTAACCGTCGAATCTCTTTAAACGTTTTAGCATCAACGAATATCTCATTCATCGTTTCAAAAAGCGTTTTTGCTCCCTCCATAGCAGCATTTCTTTTCCAATAGACCGAACAAATCGCCTGGAGCATATGTAACTGCTGAACAACATACAACAACTCATCTATTGAAAATAAATCCTTCTTAAAATTAATTCTTAACCTCGGGAAACTTTGAAACTGCTTATGCACAAGAATTTCATCTTTTAAAATTCCAGCATATACTACAATCTCATACAAAATTCCCTCTCGAGGTGTGATAAAAAAAGAATTAATTGATTCAGAAGATTGTCCCGAAAGAAGTTTCTCAAGTTCATTTTCAGAGAGTTGTTTTAAACTTACAAGAAGCTCCTCAAAGACTACTTTGGGCTCAACCTTACACTCAGAAAAATACGGCAAACGATAAAACGCAGACCAGTTCTCTTTCTGTGAAATAAAATCATACCCATTGTACCCTTTTAAAACAAGACAGTTCTTGTTCTGACGCAATTGTTTTTTCCCAATAAGTCGTACCCTTTTTGAGAATAATTTTTTTAGAAATGTTTTTATCTTCATAACCTTTTGTATTTGTTTTTTTCTCTTTTAGGATTATAGAGAATATTTTCAAGCACAAATTAAGTCAATTCAATTGCATATAATAAATTATTAAGATCATTTTTATCGTGTGCTGACTGTGCCATTTCATCACGCAATCATATAAGTCTTTTATAATTTCCTTCCATCATAATTACAAGTTCATCACCTTTAGGATTAGAGTCCTCAAGAGTATTTAATTCATAAATCTTATTCAAATCAAAAACAGGGTTTCCTTTTTCATTATAAACAATAAGAGATCACAAAATAGCACCATACATTAAATTTTTTCATTTCCGATACCCTCATAATTTATTATCGATAAAGTTCTTATCTTTTATTTCTTCTCAAATAACATTTCCACGGATTATAAATTTATGTAACGAATTCGTAACATCTCACTCATCAACAACACTAGATGAACTAATTTCACGCTTCATCTCCAACAAATGTCACAAAAATTGGTTCAATTCAAAGAAATCCTCATTCCCAATTCACGAAGTATCAAAGGTCGTAAGTAGGGCATTCATAATTTCATAAACTGGACCATATTTTTCTTTAGTTATCGCTTTCTTCTCTATTAAATCACTATCAATTTCTAAAATCTGAGCAAGTTTTAAGATGCATCAATTCTTTTCTTTTAGTCTTTCATTACTTTTAATAATATTCAAGAAATCAACAGCTCAAGGATAAATTCAATGTTGCATTCCATTTTTAAGAGTACCAGAAATATGCTCCTTAATTTCTGTCATAGATTCAGCCCTTTTTCAGCTTAATCATAAAGCATCAGCAACATCAACATTTCTTAATAAGTTTCCTAAATCAGGAATCTGATACAAACGAATAAGATTATTACCTCATGAAAAAGAAATCACGCCCTCACTTCTAGCAATCTTATTCTCAATAAAAATTTCTCAAGTACTACTATTAAACAAATAACTCGTTTCCGGATTATTAGAATCTCTAAAATGAAATATTCATTTTTTAGTATCATCCTTAGACTTATCTTCCTCTGTTTGCATAATCTCAAATCAAAGTACCTCTTTTAAGAATTCATTCCTTGTTCAAATTGCATTTACTCAAGCCTGCATTCTCAAATATCAAGCAATTTCCATAATACTTTTTCCAATATCCCTTCAACAGAATTTCCATACCTGAGCAGCTAACATATTTCTATCTCACTTAAATTCATCATCAGGAAACTCTCAATTTACAATATTTGATAACAACATAAAGAGTTTTTCTTTAGGAACTTTTAGCATTCTAAGAAATTCTTGGTTGCTTAAAAGTTTGACACAAATTCCATGAATTGTATCAATAGGAAGTAACTTCAAAATCCTTTGCATTCTCTCGTTCATCTCTTTTGGATTCTGCGCCTCTTTAAAATTAAAAAGTTCAGAAAGTTGAGAATTAATAATAGGAGAATTAGCAACCTCACCAATAAAAGCAGATTCCGTTTCAGAAAAAGCTCCAAATAACGATGCAGAAGCAAAACCTTCATTTCTCGCTTCATAATCCCCAGAAGAACGATTCTGTATCTGCAAATATTGTCTAGGATTCTTCCACATACTATTATGTTCTGCAACAAAATTATCAAAATCATCATATAATGTATCTGATTTATCAGTCCATTGCATTCATTTTTGACTCTCCAATATCTTAGCAATATTTGCTTCATATAAAGCAGCATTTTGAGATGTCTTTATCCATTCGGATTTGCTAAGCATAACAAAAAATGAATATGTCTCACTTCAAAACTTTCAGTTTGAATCAATATTAAACGCGTACTTTTCATTCGTAAAACATCAAGCAATTAACTGTAATTTCCTTAACGACTCTGAATTTGGATTTTTTGCATAATTATTAATTAACTCTCCCACGATTTCAGAAATCGTATAATTTCAATACGTATCAAACGCTGTTCTTAAAGATTCTTCCGTAACTACCGATTCTCAAAGTAACGATTTTAATCTCTCATTTAATTGAATTTTTAATGTTTCATCTTTTTCAACCTTTCATCTAAGCTTTAGCATCTGATAGGCTATTGAAAAAACTTGAAGATTTTTATCATCAAAAAAAGCAGCAGGAATCGCATCCAATTTTTTTTCATTCCATTCTTCAAATACTCATCTAATTTCATCAAAATTTCTTGTCGGATCATTAACAATATCTTCGATTTCTTTTTTTTTCGCAAGTCAAAAACATTGTGTCAAATAGAGTCCAGAAGCCGTTGTCTCTCCATACTTCAAACTTATTTCCTGTTGTCGTTGACCAAACCACTCTTTTAAAGCATCTTTTCTTTCTTGATCTACTTTAAAATCAAATTTAAAGTTAGCAATTAACGCTCTTAAATTTTCAGTACTAATAGTATGTTCCTTTTTTTCATTAACAACTCCAACAATCTTATCTCATTCTTCTTTTACCATTTCTTCATATTCACGAACCTCCTCATCAAGTTGAACAGAATTCTCTGCTAAAACTTCTCTATCATGAACCTCTGCCTCAGGTTTAATAAAATCCTGAATTCCCTCTCAAGAAGAACTAGAATCGCTTAAAACGACACGTTCAACTCTTTTCGAAGTGACACTAAATACAGCAGTTGCTTCATTTTCTAAATCCTCATCCTCGTCAACTCAAAGATGAACTACTTTATCGATAATAGCAGGCAATACCGTCTTATCATGAATCGTAGAAAGAAGTGAAAAGCGATGTTGTTCCATGAACTCATTATATAATGACTCAACAACTGAGCTTTTTTTCCATTTTTTTTGAATAATAGCAAGAGTATGTTCACTTCAAATAAGTTGTTTAACCATATATTTCGAAAAACTTAAGAATTTCGAATAACTTTTAAAATTTTTAGAAATTTCCATAAATACAGGCTTAATTTCCGTTTCCCATTGTTTTTTAGGAAGTTCAGAAATATGAGATTCTAAACGATTTTTAATAAAATCAAAACGTTTTCTTTCTAAGAAAGACATTTGTTCTTGTGCCTCTGGATTATTTCTAATCGTCTCTCACATTCCCATAAATATAATAAAAATCCATTTTGAAAATTATAATTTTTTAAAAAGAATTTGTCAATTTTTATCACAGAAAAAGCATCCTAAAAAGGATGCTAAATTAAAGTTTTCAAGAAGTCTTTTAGAGACACTGAAGCAAATCCTCAAGAGCTTCCCTATCTTTCTCAACAGAAATAATAAGTTCTCTCTCCTTATTAAAGACATGAAGTCTATTTACACCAACAATGATTACTAATGTATACCCTATTCCAGCAAGCTGAGGGAATGCGTCATCAAAATCCTCCTTTAAGTATTGATAACCACGACGCATCGTTGTACAGGATACATTGTTAATCAGAATAAGATCTGCTTGCCCAAGATAAGGGAATTTGTGATCTCGAAGGAACTCATTAAAGAACTCATCTCTTGATTCAACTTGAAATACAAGTTCATCTTTTTTTGACTTAAATCTTTTCATATTTGTTTTGAATATTTGTGAGTTCAACTTATACTAGAAAAACAACCAAATTGCAAGGTATTTTCAATTCATTTTTCTAAAGAACAAATTCTCAATCATTACCAATTTTCATATCTTCTATTTTCATTAATCATATTCACAAGTTTCATTTCATTAGGAGTAAGCTCAAAATCGAAAATATCAATATTTTCTTTAATATGTTCAACATTTGAAGATCCTGGAATTACAACATATCCATCTTGAACTTGCCACCTCAAGATAATCTGAGCTGGAGTCTTTCAGTACTTTTCAGAAAGTTTAAGAATTGTTGGATTAGTAAACGATTCTTCTGTATTTCAACGTCCTCAAAAAGGATACCATGATTCTAATATCGTTCAATACTGTTGAATATATTCCTTAAGTTTCGTATTCTGATGATAAATATGATTTTCATTCTGTAAGACGGCTGGCATAATTTCTACACCTTCAGTAATCTCATCAAACGCTTCTTTTGTATAATAATTAGAAATTCAAAGAGAACGAATTTTTCAAGATTTCACTCCTCCTTCTAATGCTTTATACAGTTCCTTATCATTTTCTCATGGCTGATGAATAAGCATTAAATCAATATAATTCAATCAAAGCGCTCTTAATGATTCATCAATAGCAACATCCGAATCATAATAACTATCTGGAATGATTTTAGATGTTATAAAAAGTTCATCTCTTGTAACTAATCACTCCTCTATCGCCCTTTTAATTCATTTTCAGACTCCTTCCTCATTAGCATAATACCTTGCTGTATCAAACAAACGATATCACGCCTTAATTGCTTCATAAACAGAGATTTCAGCCGTCTCATTATTTTGTGTCCATGTTCATAATCAAATAACAGGCATACTATTTCAATCATTAAGAGTTAAAGGCAAAATATCATGATCTCTTTCAATCATATTTTCAATTTCCTCTCCACCAAGTTGGACAAGATCCGCACTTCTTTTTAACATAATCATAACCCAACCCCTCTTTTCTAAAATAGTGGGGTCCGAAATATCTTTGATTATTCATAACTTATTTAAAACCTTCAATGAAGCCTCATAATAAGGAGTTCAATGCTGATAAGTTTCTCAGAATAAAGCCCTTGAAAGAATGGTTCAAAATTCAGCTCTTGTAATAGTATCAAGTGGTCTAAATTGAGAAACATTCTGTCCCATTAATCAAAATTGGCAAGCCTGGATAATACTAAGTTGTAATACTGGTTCAACCCCACCTACATCTTCAAATTTACATTCTTTTGAAGTATCAGGCATATGATATAGTATCGTTTTTGAAAAATTACTGATCATTTTTGCCATTTCTACTCTCGTAATATCTCAATTCACATTTGCATCTTCTATACTCGATTTTGAAGTAATAAGATTTTTAAAAGCCCACGTATATGCCACCTTTATTTCATCTTGTTCAATAGGTAATATCCTAGCTGAATTATTTGATGTTTTTGCTAAAATAAATAATCAAACAATAACAACAAAAAGAGTTATAATAGTAAGAACCTTTTTTTTCATAAATCGCATTATAGAGCCTAAAAAGATAAATACAAAAAATATCTTATAGAATTGCTAAAGAAATAAAATAGAAAATCTTAATGCTTTAAACAGTGACATTTTTCAACTTGATATTAACTAATCGAATCGTTAAAAGAGATAGTATCTTTCTTATAGTGAGGAGGATAACGGTAGCGGTTTTCAGCTACATAATTGGTTTTTTTATGAGTTATACTTTAGTAAAATTTCAGGACATTCTTAAATCTGAGAATCTTCCTGGACCTAATCAGAAGTATGTGATTGTTAGTGCAGAATCCCTTCCTAAGGGAGTTTCTGATGGTAATCAATGGGAAAACATGTCCCCAGATTATGAGAAGTACCACAAACTTCCTCAAGTTGAAGGTGCTGGACTTATCATAAAAGTCCATGGCTGCAAGACAAAGTTTATCAACCTCGTTGCTCGTCGCCAATTGAAGCTCCACTCCTGCTACACGAAGGCCGTCAAGACTGTCTGGCCTGAGCTTCAAGACTAAGGAACCTATCACTAATTACTCACAACAACTCTAGGGACAATGATTATCTATCACTTGTCCCTTTTCTAAAATATTCTTTTAGAAAAAAGTCAATAAATGATTTGCAATACTGATGCATATTCTTATAAATAAATTGCTAAACAGAAAAAACATAGCTATGGGTAAAGTTTTATTACACTGGGGAGCCATGCTCCTCATCCTTCTCGGGCTTGCTACAGCAATATCGCTTATAGTAGCCTTAAAATCTTGGTATGCCTTGCTGGCTTTCGTGCTAATGATTGGAATATTTCTTCCCAATTCAAAGGCACTAAATAAAGCCATTAAGGCTATGGAAGCTCATCAGCAGTCGGGAATATTCTGGCTGTTTACTCTAACGTTCATTTTCAGTTTAATTCTTTTCTGCATTTCTTACTACAATGTAGAAAAAGAATCTGAATTATTGAATTGGCATCTCATTGGCATGGTATTTTCTGTTCTCCTCTTCCTATCGTCATTCTATCACAGCGCGACCGTATTACAGGTTATAGGACGACACATACCATGACAATAAACAAAGCAACACGCGTTGGCGTCGAATATCTTCGCCAACGTTTTTTAAAAAAAACTTCTATTGCATTAGCTTCCTCAATCATTATAAAGTCTTTCGTTGCTCTTTTTTAGCAATATTAGACAAAGAATTCTCATCTGAGAAATTTTTTTTGAGGGAAATTTTACAAACTAAAATACTCTATGAAAGGAAGCGAAACTTATTTATGAAAAGAAAAAATCTCAAAACTACTATTAACATTTGCTGTTCCATGCGTGATTTCATTTATTGTAAATGCACTTTATAATATCGTAGATCAAATCTTTATTGGACGATGAGTGAATTATCTAGCAAATGGAGCTACAAATGTAGTATTTCCATTAACTATGATTTGTCTTTGATTCGCATTTTTATTTTGAGATTGAGCTGCAAGTTTCCTAAGTCTTAGACTATGAGAATGAAAAAGAAAAGAAGGTGCAAAATGAGTTGCAACAGGTATCGCTATGGCTGTAATCACAGCACTCCTCTTTTGTTTAATTACTATCATTTTTCTCCCAGAACTTCTTAACTTATTTGGATGTACTGATGCATTAAGAGATTATGCTACACAATACTGATCAATTATCGCTATTTGAATTCCTTTCTTTATGATTGGAGCAACCCTAAACTCAATAATAAGAGCTGATTGAAATCCAAAATTCTCAATGCTATCTATGGTTGTTTGAGCAATCATCAATATTTTATTAGATCCATTATTCATCTTCGTATTCGACTTATGAATTGCATGAGCTGCATATGCAACAATCATTTCTCAATTCATAACATTCGGTTTAAACACACGATATGCTACAAAACTCAATACAATCTCCCTCAATATAAAATTATTTAAATTAGAGCTTCCCTACATTGCAAAAATCGTAGCACTTTGAGTAAGTAGTTTTATCAATCAAATCAGTATCGTAGCAGTAATTGCTGTCTCAAATAACATGATGGCAAAATACGGAGCCCAATCAAAATTTGGTTCAGAAATTCCAATTACAGTACTCGGTATCGTTATGAAAGTATCTATGATATTAAATAGTATCATCATCGGTATTTCTGCAGGTTCTCAACCAATTATCGGATATAATTATTGAGCAAAGTTCTATTGAAGAGTAAAAGAAGCTTTAAATCTAATATTACTATCTTGTACTTCAATAAGTTTAATTGCATTTGTATTATTCCAATCAATTCCAGAAACCTTAATATGAATATTTGGAGAATGAAATGAACTCTACATAGAATTTTCAACATTAGCATTCAGAATCTATTTACTTTTCTGTATCTCATATTGAGTTCAAATTCCAGCATGATTCTTTTTCCAATCAATTTGAAAAAGCAGAATAAGTGCAATATTATCTCTTTCAAGACAAGTAATAATTCTTATTCCAGCATTCATCATTCTCTGATATACCTTTGGAATTATATGAATTCTTTATTCATGAGCACTAGCTGATTTCTTAGCATTCATACTTGCAATTTTCTTCTTAAGAAAAGAAGTTAAAAAACTTTGAAAAAAAGTAAAATTTCAAAAAGAACAACAAGACCCCCTAAAATCTCTAAATTTCTCCTCAGAACTTTTCGAGGTAGTAAGTAATAGAAGCTTACTTTCTAATAACTAAGAAACATTATAAGTTGATTAATAAGATTCTCTAGAGCAGTTATGAGCTTTCATAACTGTTCTTTTTGATTTACATCTCTAAGATTTTTATTAATTTCAAGTTGAAGCGTTGGAATCTTCGCATGATTTGCTATAAAACACGAAACAGTTCTTTCACTAGAAGCAGGAAACATATTATTAATTGTTAAGCCTTTTCAAACATGCTCAAAATAAGATTTAAGATCTTTATTGATTGAATTTCTAATAAGATTTAAAAGTTTCTTATTACCATGCAGATTAGGATGATCTTTACCTCAAGTTCAAAATTCTATCGAAAAATTCCTATGAGACCAACATCCATGCAAATCAATAAGGAATCTAATATTGTGCTCCTTAGTATAAGTTAAAAGATTCTCTTTATATTCTGAAGTCTTATCATAATTAGGATCTCATATTAAAAACGACTGCGATGTTATGCAATGAACAAAACATTGTTCTTGAAGATAAACTGCAAGTCATCAGGTCAAAAGATCTGCTCACAACATCTGTCCCTCTCTTATATGATTTACAGCATGAGGTGCTGAAATCATAACAGGATATTTTCAGGATTTAATCTTCAATAAAGAAAAATTAGATTCTGATTTTCAAAAACCATTTCAATTATTAAGTTCAAATTGTTTGTTAAGCTGAAGTACCCTATCGACTTTCATGGAGTCTATTTTTATAAAATTTCTTTAAGTTTAACAATTTTTATTAATTTCGCAAAAAACTCCTCTTAATTGAGGAGCTGATAACACCCATTTATCTAAAATCAAAAGATATTTGTAGGGTCTCGTTTTCTCTTGAGATTCTCCATTTTTTCTTGGTTTTCTTTCGAAAGGTATACTCTTTTTTTCTTTCCTATTCCATGTTCTCAAGAAACATTTCCTCAAAGCTTTTGAACTAATTCATACATTTCTTTCTCAAGATTTTTTTGCTCTGATCTAAAATGAGGATGAAGAACTCAAATTCCAATATGACCAAAAATCGGGATATCATGCTGCTCAAATCGATTAAAAAATTCTTCTTCTCATTCATTAATCTCAGGATCTTCTATTTGGTCAAATCACGCATTAACAGTTACAGCATAACAAGCATCTCTTTTCCCTCGGATATTTTTGATTTCTTCTTGATCCTTTATAGATCAGTCGATACTATTTTCATATTCAACTAATATATAATATTTCTTTTCTAGATTAAGATATCCAGCAACTTTCGGATTAATAATTTCAAGTGCAGAGAGGTCTGGATTCTTGCATGCTCTAATTTCTTTTACATAATTAAGACAATCTGTAAGATTTTCAAAACATTTAAAATCGATGCTCCTTCATTCATTTTTTTCAATGACTTTGAGTTTAACCTCTAAAATTATTCAAAGGAATCCTTCAGCTCAAAAAAAATCTTTAGCTTCATCATATAACAAATGCCTAATTTCCACTTGTTTATTTTCAGATACGATTAATACTTCTAGCTCCTCAACCCACTCTTGCATTTTTCAATACTTTATAGCTCTCATTCATGCTCCATTTGTAGCTATCATTCATCAAATTTCTGCTGAAGCATGAGATCACAACACAACAGGGAAAAAACGACGATATAATAAAAGTTTCTCATTAAGTTGATCATTAGTAATTCAAGGTTGAACTACAACATATTCATCTCTAATTTCCAAAACTTCATTTAATTTAGAAACATCGATGACAATAAATCATTCTTCTGGCAAACAATTTCCTACTAAATTTGTTCCTCCTCACCTACAAACAATCTTCTTTCCCTCCTTAACTGCATTTTTTACGCATTCAATAATCTCTTCTTTACTATCAACTAAAAAAACCTCCACAGGATAATGCTGTAAAAGATGAGAAGCATCAGCATTATAAACTAAGTTATGAAGTTCATCATTAAACACTTTCATTAAAAATAGCGAAAAATATAAATTAACAACAATAGAGTTTATCAGGAGTTGATCACTGTTTTACTTCTCAAAAAGGATTTCTTCGTTTCTCAATATTAGCTAACATCTCTTCATTTTCTTTCAAAACAAATCAATTATGTATTACAAATTCTCTAGCTTTAATAACATCAAATCAACATTTAACAGGACATACAGCAACACAAGCATTACATCCATTACAATATTCAAAAAAATACTTTCCATCAATTTTAATTTTATTATCCATAAACGCATCAATACTAATATTTTTTGCTCTTGGAGAAGTAATTTCATCTTTAAGAATTCTATATGCAGGACACACATTCCTACATAATCAACAATGACTACATTTTGCATTAGGGTTTCTATTAATTCTTTCTGCCATATTAATGATTATTTTCTTCTAAAATAATTTCTGAAAATTCTTTGACATAAATCTTATCATTTGCATGCTTTTTAAATTGAAAATAACACATAGGACAAGGAGAAGTCATCGTTTTTCAGTTTTCCACTTGTTCTAAAACCTGATGCGCTATTTTTTCTGAAAGCTCAGGATTATTATTTACAAGCCCTCATCAACCTCAACAACATAAAGAATGTTCTCTATTCTCTTTCAATTCATTAACTTTATATCCCATCCTCTTAAGGAGTTCTCTAGGTTCCTCATAAATTCCAGAAAGTCTTCAAAGATGACAAGGATCATGATATGTTATCTCTTTTAACAATTCTTTATTCTTCAATTTTTTTTCATTTCTCTTAATTGTTTGCGTAATATGCTCCACTTTTATTCCATGATCTTCTTCTAATTTATACTCATATTTCAACATATTATAACAAGCAGGACAATTTGTAATAATCAGTCAAACAGCATGCTGTTTAAAAATTTCTATATTTTTAGCTTTTATATTTTCATATGCAGACCTCATTCAAGCCCTAAGGACAGGAGATCAACAACAATACTCTTTATCTGATAACTTAATAAAATCTATTCCTAATTCATGAAGAATAGTTTCATAATTTTTCTCTATATCCGGAAGCATAATCTTAGTTAAACATCAAGGATAATAGAGTGTATTAGAACCAAGTATTTTATCTAAAACTGATTTTAAAAAAGACATAAAAAACTAAACACTATATAAATTATCGCTTAATATATAGAAAAATTCTTGATTATATCAAATGAAAATCTATAAAAAACAATAAATTTATCCCCCTTCACAATAAGGTAATGAATAATCCACTTCTCCTTGAAAATCTTCGCTGTATTCCAGACTTTCCCAAAAAAGGAATTAATTTTCGTGATGTAACAACACTCTACAAAAACGCTGAATGTTTCAAAATAATTGTCGATGAGCTCTATAAACTCTATAAAGATAAAAACATCACAAAAATTGTATGAATAGAAAGTCGTGGATTTATTCTAGCATCTGCACTAGCCCTTAGATTATGAGCATGAGTTATTCTAGCCCGTAAACCATGAAAATTACCTGCTGAAGTAATTAGTGAAAGCTATGGAAAAGAATATGGAAGCGATGAAATCCAAATTCATAAAGATGCAATAAATGAAAACGATATCGTTCTACTTCATGACGATTTACTAGCAACATGAGGGACTATGAAAGCCGCAGAAAACTTAGTGAAAAAATTTAATCCTAAAAAAATATACATAAATTTTCTTATCGAAATTACCGATGAATGATTACATTGAAGAGATTTATTCAAAGATAGTAAAATCACAACACTTTTAAAAATATAGGATATAAAAATCTTTTGATTTCAAACAAAAAAATCATTATAACACTTTCAATAAATAAAATACTAAAAACTGGGGACAGATATCCTGAACACAAACAAAATGAAAGAATTTGAATTAACAAAAGAACAAGAGATCGGCTTGGGAGATTTTTTTGAGCGCCAACACGTTGAACAATCTCATGAGCATCGTCTACTCTTTGATTGCTGCGATACAATGCTCTCTCTTCCAAAAGAATCAATGGGGAATTTTGGCTATTTATGGCTGGTGTTATGCGAAAAAATTTCTCTTTTCAACTATGAATCTTTAGTACAGGGGAATGGATTTTTAGGCTACTTCGATAGTATTGTCATTCAGGAAAGAACAAGTGTTGAAAGCGAAATCTTTAATGATGGCTTTATCAGTATGTTAAGGGGACTCTTAAACACTCAATGGTATTCTGAATACGATGCAGTACAAAATAAGATTACCATTAATGGCAAAGACATCAATAACATTAATGGAAACCTTTTTAATCCACATCTGGATGATTGTTTCATCTCCATCAAAAAAGTATGGTTACATTCTTATCTTACTCTTTTCATCAAGAATTCACTGGATCATATATCTGTATCTGGACATAGAGCAGGAACCGAAGTAAAAAACATCTCAATAGAAATTGAGAATCATCTGATCCGGATTACTGACGAGCCTATTATTGAATTCTTAAATGAGCAAGATAGGATTCGTAGGAAAAAGGAATTCAAAGAAATCAAAGAAGATATCTTAGCTAAGAAATTAAACTTCCGTTTCAAAACACTCCTTGGATTCATGGGAATTATAGAATTTGTAAACAAGCACAACAAAAATTATGAATTCTCCTTTGGATTTAACAATAAGGGTTATTTCTCCTTAGAGATTAAATTCTAACAAAAAAATACTCAAGCTTAGAGTTTTCATGCTTGAGTTTTTTCAAATAATCAAAAAACTTGAAATCGGTTTATCAATTTACTATAGTATTACTAAACACAAAAAATCAAAAGAATATGTTTGAAAAAAAAGTTTTAAATTTAGATTCAAGTTTAACCAAAATCCTATTTTCAATCAAGGAAATGGCTAAACGAAACAGAGACGATTCCACCTTCAATGAAGATTCGGATGCCGTCGAGGAATGTTGTAAAAGATATCAGGAGTTATCTCTTGACCTCGAATCGCTAGTAACGAAAATCTCATTCCTAATCATCCTGTGTAGAAAAATGAAAATTCGGACTTCGTTCGAAAGGGAAATTGCATCTATAATACAAGCTATAGATGAAACAAGCCTTTTCAGAACAGTTGGCCTTGCTCGGTTCAAAAAAATGGAAGAAAAGATTAATCTCATATTGGGAGAAAAAAATGATCTTTCAATAATACAGTGGACAACGTAAGAAAAAATTCTACAAAGAACTCTCGCTGGTAGTATATAAATTAGTATGCTACTAGCTTTTTTTTAAATTACAATACCTTTGTTATAAAAAGTACTCAAAGAATAATTAGAATTAATCAAGCAACAAGTCTCATAACTTTTTTCGAACTAAGATCATTAATTGCCATATTTCAATTCTCATCAGACTTAAATGCTGATAATCAATAATAAATTCCAAATACAATAATAAGAAGAGGGACAATAAAGAAAAAATTATATATCGCTAATGCTGAAAAAATATTAATACTTTCTCCTACTGCTCAAACATACGCCAAAGGAATTCAAATAGTACAAGGAAGTTCTACAAAAGTAGAAAGTACAGCTAGAACAAAAGCACTCATATAAGTTCACTTTTTTGTAATATATTCAAGCATTGGTTTTACTGATGATGGAATTTTAAGCGATACTCCTTTCCCATAGAAAAAGAAATCTTTAATTTCAATAATTCAAAGAATGATAGCAATAATTCATATAGCATATTTGATATAAGCTATATATGGTAACAATGCCATAGTTGAAAAAATAACTTTATGCATCAAATACATGATAGCAAAATAGAGCACAAAGGTGGTAAGAACAAAAATAAGTCACGAATAAAGCACCTTTTTCTTAGAACCAATTGAAACAAGATAAGTTAAAAGGAAAATAAGCACTCAAAACATACATGGATTAATACCATCAACAAATCATAACAGGATTCAGAAAACAATAGGTCAAACATTACTCAATGAAATTTCTTTTCAAAAAACACTTACTGTTTGATCAATATCACCTGTGCTATTTGTTTCATTAGTATTTTCATCTTCAGCAGTTAAATTCTCAACTTCATTTCAAGTTTCTGTTACTTCTAATGAAGGCTCATCTTTACTAGGATTTTCAACAACTGTTTTTCATACTGTTTCAGAAGTTCCTTCTCATTCTCATCCAAAAGAATTGGTATTCGAAATTTCTTCTTCTGTATTTTTCTTTTTAGCATACTTAAGTAGAAGTTCTTCTGTTTTTTCATAACTTTCTCATAAAAAATAATCATCACCCATAATTACAACAGGAACCCCATTAAACGATTCTCAAAAACGTTCACCATATTCCTGCATAAGCTGTTGATTATCTGAATTATAATATACTTCATATCAAATGACATTAAAATCATATATTTCTTTAAATTCTTCAAGATATTTTTCTTCATTTTTACAATGAGGACAGGTCTCTCAATAAAAAAGAATTAAATCAGGAGTATCCTGTGCTATCGTAAAGTTTAAAGAAAACACGAAAAATCATAATACAGTAAGAAATTTTTTCATAACAAAACATATAATTATATAAATCAACTTCCACTACTCTATCAATCTAAATCAAAAAATCAAGCTTAGAATTTTTACTTGACAAAATATAAACTAATCATATATTTTATTCAACAAACAAAAAAGCCTTAATTATATGCAGAACAAAACATCTAAAACAAAGGAGACCGCGAAGAAAAGTAACACGTCTCCATCCGTTCTCCCAAAGGACGGTAAAAAACTTTTTGTACTTGATACAAACATTCCACTCCAAGATCCAAACTGTTTACACGGATTCAAGGATAATGATGTATGTATCCCTATTACAGTCATTGAAGAACTCGACAAGTTTAAAAAAGGAAACGCATCGAAGAATCTCAATGCACGTGCTTTTCTACGTAGCATCTCTACACTCATGCAAACAAACAAAAGCCTTGAAGGTGCAAGCCTTGGAAAAGGATATGGAATGCTGAGTATTGGGTTCCCCGGAAAGAAGTATCCTGAAGCAATATCAAACGCCTTTATGGAAGATACTCCTGACCACCGAATCTTAACAGTAGCTTTCCTAAAGAATGCCGAAAAAAGAAGACATGTCGTACTCGTAACAAACGACATCAATCTCCGGATGAAAGCCATCGCACTCGAAATTAATTCCGAAGACTACAAAAACGAGAGTGTTGAAGACATGGATAAGATTTACAAATCAATCTCCATAGTCAAACTCTCTGAGAAAAATTGGGATAAAATAATTTCCAAATCCAAAGACGATGGATTCCTTCCCTTCTGTACTGCTACAAAAAAAGCACCGATTAATCATCTGTTTATCCTTAAAGGAGATGACCCTAATTACAGTATTCTCGCTCGTAAATTGAAAACCCAGTTACAAATCATTGAAACAAATCCATTAAAATGCAAAGAATTATTCCCGAGGAACACTGAACAATACTTTGCATTTGATGCGCTACTAAACGATGATATCTCACTTGTTGCACTAACAGGAAAAGCTGGGACCGGGAAAACACTTCTTGCACTTGCTGCTGCATTACGCAAGAAAGAACATTATGAAGAGATCCTCGTTGCTCGACCCGCAATTGAAATGAGTGATAAGACATTAGGATTCCTCCCTGGAAACAAAGATGAAAAAATCGATCCCTACATGATGCCAATTTATGACAATTTGGCAGTACTACGTGAGAGACTTGAGAAAAAAGAGAAAAAAGGAAAGAAACCTCAAGAAAACGAACAAACAACAAAAGATTGGGCTAAAGCGAACAATATCGAGGTGCTAGTCCTCAATTACGTTCGTGGTCGCTCATTAGCCAACAAATTTATCATTATTGATGAAGCCCAGAATCTTACACCACACGAAATCAAAACCATCATAACTCGTGCTGGTGAAGGAACCAAAATTGTAATTCTTGGAGATATCACACAAATCGATTCTCCTTATCAAAACGAACGGAGTAACGGAATTTCCTACCTAATCGACAAATGGATTGGACAAGAAGAATTCGTTCATGTACACCTCACTCATGGTGAGCGGAGTCCACTTGCCGACAAGGCCGGAAGAATTATGTAATTCCTCTCCCATATCTCAAAAAAATAGCTCAGCCAATGTTTTTCATTGGTTGAGCTTTTCTGTTATTTTCGTCTAATTCATACTCTTTCAAGTACCTCATCTTTCATCGTATAAGGATTATCAACGACATAAATATCAGGACTTAATCAGACGTTATTAATCGTTGTATCCTCATCAGCAATATACCAAACAGCAATTGTATATTTTATAATAGCATCATTCGGAAACTGAACAACCTGCTGTACAGATCACTTTCCATAACTTTGACTACCCACTAATTGAACTGTATTTGGATAATAATGTTTTAGAACTCAAGCAAAGATTTCAGCAGCACTTGCCGTGTATCAATCAATAAGAATATAAGTCGGCTTATCCAAAGAATAAACTTGTGCCTCATTAGAAACAATTATTTCATCATCATTAACACCTTTTTCTGTCATAATCACCTTTCATTGAGGAAGAAATTTATCTAATATTCAAGTAACTTCATCAATAACTCAACCAGGATTAGTCCTTACATCAAATACATATTGAGAACATCCATCCAACGCACTAAATTTTTCAATAAAGGCATCTTTAACTCAAATATCAAAAGAATAAAGATTAATATAACAAATACCTCACTGCTTAGCTGTCTCAATCATAGGAACTTGAATTAATGCTCTTGTAATTGTTTTAGTCAATAACACACCACCTCTTTTTATCTGAACCACAACAGTTGATCATGCTTCTCATTTAAGAGCATCAATAAAAGCATTAACATCACTATAATCAGATAAGAATTTTCAATCAATACTTATGAGTTGATCCTCTGCTTGTATTCATGCAGACTCGGCAGGAGAACCAGTTATTACTTCAGTTACAGCAGGATTTTCATTTCCTCTCTGAATAAGATAAACTCATATTCAAGCAAACTCTCAATTCAAGTTATTCATAAACTGCTTTCCCTCATCTGGATTATAATAGACAGTATACTCCTCTCCTAAAGATTCAACAAATGATGAAAGATCATCATAATTTAGAGAACTTGTATCTGAAAGTTGATCCTTATTAATATAATTATATTTCAAAAGTGATAATATTGAATCAGCAATTTCTTCATCTGTCGCTTGTATAGTAGTATTTGTTCAAGTTATTGTAGAAACCGAAGATTTATTCTCAACTAATGTATTTTTATTTCCTTGATAAACTGACTTTAACTCTGTAAGTAAATAGTCAAAAGAAAGCTGTTTATTTTTTGTATAAACAATCTCTTTTTTAAAATCATAATTAATAAGGACTGCCAAATCTGATTCATAGGCAGGAGTATCTAATGGAAGTGCTATAGCAAGATTTGGGAATTTCTCAGCTGCAACAGCCTTTTGAAGTAAGTTGTATAATGATGAATTTTTATCTATATTTGTGTATTTAAGTTCTGGTTTCTCAGAGACTTTCCAATCTGGTGTTAATGCTCAGAAATATAAAGATAATAAATCTCAATAATTAAGAGCTGACGTATTCATTGCAAATGTCGTTCAAAAAAGCGAAGTAACAGACACTAACACAGCAACCATAATTCAATAACATTTCGTTTTCATAATCGTTACATAAATATAAATTTTTGATATGTATAGGAATACAAAAATAATTTTCAAATTAATTTTCTTGATGTGGAATATAACCAACAACCTTAAATCTAACTTAAACAAAAAAAGAAAAATAACAATTTTACGCCTTTTGTCTTGAATATTAGCACTAAAAAACTATAGTTTATTTCAACATTTTATATATTAAATCATTTCTATAATGAAAAAAAATTTATCACTCACTGCTGTTTTATTAGCAGGAACTCTAGTTCTAACTTGATGTGTTAGCGTTGAAACAACTCAAGATTATGACTTATCAACAGAACAAGGACGTCAATTACACTGCTTCGAAGAAGCAAAGACTCAAATCTGAGGAGACAATTTCTGAGCAGAATGGGAAGATGAAGAAGTAATTGACAATGCAATTTACGTAAAATCAGCAGTTATCGCAGATGATTGAGTTCATAACGTTGAATGTAGCTATGGAACTGATTGAAGTTGGTGGGTTGTTGATGTTGATGCTGATTACAATAACCAAGCAAATCAAGACGAAGAAATTGAAGATACTACTCTTCCAGAAGGTGCAAAAACATCTCTTACTATTGAAGAATTAGAAAACATTGATGAAGAACATTTCCCTACATCATACACTTATACAACATACAATTTTGATACAGAAAACAAAGATGAAGGTGACTATACTTATCCAGAAGACCTTTCTCACTCTCTTTTAATTCCTGAACACGCTACTATGATTTCTAGAGAAGTAGTAAGTTCTGGAATCGAAGATGGAATGATCTACACTCTTACAAATGCAACATTACAAGATGGAACAGTAATTGAAATATTATATATTAACGATCCTGTTACATTAGAATATGTTGCTGCAAGTGTTCAAAACGGTAATGAAAATAGAAACTATCAATTCCAATACTAATCCACATAAATTAATATTTCAAGGATACTCATTTATGGGTGTCTTTTTTTAATAAAAAAAAGAGAGCAGGGAGAATACCTGCTCCTAAGCCTGTAATCGAATAATAGCAAGAAGGTGTCATCGGGTTCCCTTTGAACTCAAGGAGTCCAATTTGTCCTAAACAAATCTCATAGAAATAGAGCCATAGCCATTTGCTAAAGCATTAACGTCGCGAATCCTCTATGCCGTATAAGTAAACGGTACTATTTTCATTGGGAATTCAACCAGCATTCCAGACTCAAGAATTACTGACTGATTCAACGCTTTGAGGAACTCCCGTTCTCCTCTATCGTTGCAATAATAATATATAAAAATCCATTCCTCTATATCAAGCAATAAAGACAAATTTACGCTAACTATTAGTAATCATTTTTTAACTTTTATACTTGAATTCTTTTCAAAGCTTTAATAAAATCATTGAATAAAAAACAAATACAAAAGCGTATGAAAAATTTACTACTAAAAATTAAATGGCTGTATCGTAACATACTCGTATGGCTATTCGGGAAACGGATGAGGAGGCAGATCTTTCTAGAGATACTCCTCCAAAAAGCAAATCTCCACTGGTTTTCATTTCCCCAAAAAGTCTATAAAGACTTCTGTAAGGAACTCTCACTCATCATTCACGGATCGTTCTTCTGTATCAATGAATTCCGAATAGATGGTATCCATCTCTACATCAACAGAGCGAATAACAAACAATTCAATACAAGAAGAGTACCCATTGATATCGATACTCTTGAAATCAAAAGAATAGGAAATAACAATTTCCAAATTCAACTTCTAAAAAAGAGTATCCTTGTCAAAAAGGAAAAAGAGCCTAAATATGAGGTCCTATTCACAAACACGATCCAAATAAATGAAACCGAGATTGAGAAAAAACTTTGGAAACCAAATGGATGAAACCCTAAACATCAAACGTGAAGTTTTCTTCACGTTTTTTTATACAAAAAAGTTGAAATGAAGAAGTCAAAAAACTATACTAACAACATCAACATATGAAAAAAACAAAAATACTACCAAACAAAAGAATTTTATTCCTGGAGTATTTTTTTATGGAAGATAGAGACGATTATTATGAACGAATACAAGAAATTCCCTATGAAACAATAGAAAGCGCAAAAAAAGAATTGTTTGAAACTCTTGAATGACAAAAAACTATTGAACAAATTTTTATAATTTTCTCTAAGATTCGAAAAGAGAAAGAAAATAATATTATTACTTTAGACAAAGAATGAGAATTACTTAAAATTTTTACAATATTATCTAGAATACTAAATTTTTGAGTTGAAGAAGCTCTTCAAGAATCTAACCCAAATCTCCAAGAATCCATAGATGAAGACATTGCTGAAAAAATAAACTACTTTAAAAATCGGTTTAAAAAGTATAAAATATCAAGTATCAATATATCGGTATTCAATGAGTTTAAATATATTATCGAATGCTTTCTCACTGTAACAAGACAAGTAATGATGAGAGCAAAGCTTCATGCCAAACTCCTTACTGCTCTACCTGAAGAAAATCTTGATATTATAGAAGAAGAAAAGATTCTCTTAGAAGAATTTTTAGAAAGAGAAAAGGGAAACAACCAAGTATTATGAACATACATTAACGAAATCGTCCAAATTTTTTATAATGCATGATGAATAAAATTTTGGACTTCTAAAGCAAAAGAAGCTGCCAAAAAAGCCTGAATAAATAATCCATCAACAGAAATTACTACACAATATATTGAAAAATGCTTTAGTGAATATCTTAATGAAATATTCGGGATCGAATTACTCCCCATTCACTTTATAAAGATATGAGAAGACAACGAAATAACTAAAATCGAAAAAAATCTAAAATTAGCTAGTTTTTTTAACTATCTCCTCCAAAAACAATTACCAAACTAAAATTCATCAAACTAATAAAAACTCTAAAATATAAAAACTATGGCAAAAATTAAAAATTATTTAAACAAAATGTTCCGAAGATGTTCAATCTCTAAGAAACTTGAGAAAACAGATCCTGAAGAATTTCTTCATGAGAATGGATGGATGATATTAGAAAATGAAAGACTTTTCTCAACCTCAAAAATCATCTTTGTCCACGAAAATGAACTTGGTTGTTGTCCTTTCCCTCATCATTTTAACATAGGACGCTACTATGGACTTTACAATACAGCTAATGAATTCAAAAGCTTCCTTGAAAAAAGTCTTTACCCAGCCCTAACTGTAAAATTCTTTGATGAGCGATTTGGAAAATTTCAAAGGCTACTAGCACAGAATATTCCTTTCGGATTTTATTTCTATGAAATCATCCATGAGGAACCTGAAGATGAATCCTGATTTGGTTGTTTCCAGCCAAATCAGATTTTTTATTTTTTAAGTTCTATAATCTTTTCGGGTACAATATGTTTAATATCATTAATAACTTCTTGGCTTATTCTTCATGATGTTCATCAAAAGAACCCTACAAGATGTTGATACTTCTTAGGATCTTTAATTGTTATTCCCTCAAATTCTTTACTTTTCCTATATTCTTCCGTAACTTTCCAAGCACGTTGCATCGCTTCTTCTCAAATTTTTCCTATCATAACCTCTAAAAAATGTCCATTTGCTGTATGTTCATATCTTTTTAAAATTTCATAAATCTCAATATCATTTTTTCGATCTTCTATAGAAAAAGGAGAACATCTTAAATAATAGATTTCGGAAAAACTTTCGCAATATTTTCTTAGATTCTCCTCATATTGATTATTTTTCTTTAAACTAGAATATAAATCAAACGTTACATCAATCGAATCTTCTTTATTAAATGCTCTTAAGTTATCATAAATTGCATCCTTTAATTCTTTTTTTCAATCACTAACCTTTTGTGAGTTTTCTTTATTATCTAACCCCTCACCATGAAATTGTGTTTCTTCTTGAGTTATACTCATTATTTTTAATAATCATATAAATGCTTTATGTTATGATAAATATTCTTCCTAAAAAATACAAGTTCATATTGAATTTAAGATCTCGTATCTGTAATATCAACACCAACAAAACAAAAAAACAAAAAAAGCATTATGGACCCCTATTTAAAATTCATTGAGAACATTCTTCACAACGGAGAACGAAGAATCGTAGGTAAAGTTGAGGATTTTGTTGAAAGCGAGATCGGAATTGACGAATTTGGAAAATTTCACAAGGTACCATTTCTTCATGGTTACCTCTCTGAAGATTCCAGCATTGAATCTCTTGTAAAAGACATCTCTCTTAACATGAAAATCAATCCAAGCTACATTATAGGAGCTGGAAAAAATGAAACAAAAAATATTACTTTTTCCTTCTATGAAAAAGGAAGAAAGGTTTCATTGAGTTTCTATGGAAGCAGTGTGTGTCTTTTTAGTGGCATTGACGAAATTAATGCCATAACAGAGATTCCTCATATTCTTGCAACAACTGTACTATTTTCTTGCTTATATTACTGGAAGAATCCTGAAATGTGCAGGGAACAACAAGAGAAAAAAGTCTTCAACTTCAGCTTTAAATTTACAGCACCATACATTCGTTCGTCAGAAATTCCTCTCCTTAAAAAAAAGAAAGATGCAAACGGACTTTCAACACTCAGGATTGTCTATGAAGGAGATGATGTATCAAACATCTCTGAAAAAGACTTCTGGATTGACGCCGAAACGGATTAAGGTTATTGTAACTTTTACATCTGGAATCTTAATAAGGTTCCAGATTTTTTATAACTCCATAAACTCTAAACAAATCTTCAATAAATGACAAACCATTTTTCTAATAAGACTTTTCGTATAATAACTAGAAATTTCCACATCAATAAGTCTTGACATCTCGTAATCAGTTGTATAATGTATACATATCAATTTATTACCAATACCATCATTTTTTGATGAATGAAAAAGAAATAGCAGCTCAAGAAAAAGAAGATAAAAGAAAGAAGTTTACAAATAAATTTTTTACTGATTTATGCGAAGCCATCATAACTCCTAAATCAGCTAAAGATGTTATCAATTGAATTGATAAAATTTTTCTAAAACTCCAAAGACTAATAAAAGGCCAACAAAAAAACCAACCAAATAACGAATTCCAAAAAGAAATTTTCATAGACACTTGTTCATTCATAGAAGGATTAGAATGAAATTTTCAAATTAGGAATATTCACAATTCAATTCCCAATATCTCTATTGAAGAATACAGAAAACTTTCACTTTGATGACAAGTCTATAACAACATTTATAAAGAACAGCGAGATTTCGATTATAATTGTAAATGAGCAAGTTGTTCACATCGAATAATTACACTATATGAATTTTTCAACGCATTGAAAAAAGCATGATTAAATATCGACATTTCAATCTATAGATTCAACAACTTAACTGATGATATTTGTTGATGTGCAAGTGGAAGACATGCATGACTAGTTCTCCATTTCTTTTGAAATGATTACATGATTGATTACAATTGAATGAACGAAATTTTTTCAGGCCGCACAATCCAATCAGTCAATTCTTTAAAAGAATGTGCAAAAATCATCTGATGAAATAAAAATAGAATATTCGATTGACTAAAAAAGCAATATCGAGAAATAAATCAATGACGTAAAAAAGATACTATAATCGCCCATTATTCCTCACTCGAACCTTTCTTAGATGATGATAAAAAATATCCTAGCCTAAGAAGAATCTCATTTGTCACACCTGATTACATTCCTTGAAAACTAACAAGACTTGACTACGAATTCTTTTTTTGCTGACTCTATATAGAAATTTGAGATTATCAAAGATTTTTTCTATTTAAAGAAAGAAAAACATTTGAAGGAGAAAAAGAACACCTATTCGATTTTATCGTTGAAAATATTGATAATGTTAATGATGAATACTGAAAAAGAAAAGTAAATGAAAAAGATAAAGAAGAGGTCAGAAAATTATTAAATATAGTAAAAAATGATGTCAATTTTGATGTTTTAATGGATGAATATACAAGTAAACTTTCTGCAAGAAAAACAGAATAAAAGCAAGCATAAAAAGGAGATGGTCTCTTGTTGATTTTATATTGAAAATTTGCAGATTTTCAGTTTTATAAGTATACTTAAACTTAAAGTTTACTTACTATACAATCAATGAAAAAACTGTTAATTATTATATTATGAATCTACATAACAAGCATATCAATCCAAGCAAACGCTTCTTCTTGTTCTACTTCAAATTTAGAAACAGCTAAAGAAAATCTAGAATTCTGCAAGAATATGCCTTGTTGAATCTCACTTTCTCAACTAGAACAAATCGTTGAACAACAAGAATATTATTACAATGAATGTATTAGAGTTGAAAACTATAACACTCTAATTGAGCAATGAAATTCTGCACTCAAATCAAATGACTACTCATCAGCTATTAAATACTTCCAAACCGCAAAAAAATATGCTGATTCATCAACTCTTTCTAATCTCAACAACGTTATCTGATGAGCATATTTCTCACTATGAAACCAATACTTTGACAAAAAAGATTATACCTGAGCTATTGATTCATACAAGAACTGTTTAACTTATCTTACAAACGACGCATGAACATTATATAATATCTGAGTATCATATTATAATCTAGAAAACTATGCATTAGCTCTTGAATACCTCTCCTCTGCTAAAAATTATTCAAAGGACGCTAGTTTAAATACACAAATCGATGAAGTATATACCTCCGCAACAAAACTTAATGAAATTGAAGAAAGTAAAAAACATCAAAAAACAAATGACCCATACAACTATCTCCAATACTATCTCTCATGATTAAATATCTATTCTGCTCGAGAAAAACTCACCTCTCGTTCTCAACAAGTAATCATCGCCGTAATTGATGACTGAATTAATATCAATCATCCCGACTTAACATCCAATATCCGAACCAACACAAATGAAATTCCCTGAAACAATATTGATGATGATAATAACGGATATACAGACGATTATAATTGACGAAACTTTGTAAAAAATACAAATAGTGTTCAACCAGAATGAAAACACGGAACAATGGTTGCATGAATTATCTGAGCAAACATTAATAATAATGAATGAATTGCCTGAATTGTTCCAAATGTAAAACTTATGCCTCTCATCGTATGAGACACAAACTGAGATGCTTGAGCTTATAACATCATAAAAGCTATCGAATATGCAATAAAAAATTGAGCAAACATCATAAATATTAGTCTATGATGAAGCCAATTCTCTTATACCAATGTCTACTCTGAAGTTTTTAAAATCGCACATGACAAAGGAATTGTAATAGTTGTTGCCGCAGGAAACTGAGATGAACTAAGTGAAAATGCAGTAGGAGTAAATACTACCATAAATAAAGTTTCTCCTGTCTGTGATGAAACAAATAAAAAAATTGTTATTTGAGTTGGAGCATTATGAAGAGATTGAAAAATAACACCACGATCAAACTATTGAGATTGTATAGATGTTTATGCGTATTGAGAAGAAATTTATACAACAACAATAAAAACTTGAGATACTACAGAGAGCTGAAAAATCCCTTATGAGTGATGAGCGTGAACT
>JAFTEM010000017.1 GCA_017453665.1 bacterium
AAGACCTATTTTCATGTTGAAGAGAATGGAAATAAAGTAAGATATTCAGAGAATATTTCTAAGAAGTTCGTCATATCACTAGCTATTTGAAGCTTTTCAACAACATCTTTTTTATGAAGAAGTTCTTCTAATGTTTTTTTGGCTCTATAATTAGATGTATTATTTTCTATTTCTTCTTTTAGTGCACCAATTTGGAGTTCTAGCTCTGTTATTCTTGATGCTAAGGTTTCTTCTAAGAACATTTTAGCTTTCCCTAAAAGTTCTTCCTCAAAGCTCGACATCGCTTGTTTAATCATAGTTCTTTGAGAGAAAAGTTTAAGGAATTGAACTTTTTTTTCTTCGTATAAGGTATCTCGATATTCTAAATCATCTCAACGGTTACGATTAGCAATAATTTGGATGATAACATCATATTCTGTTTTAAGATAAGAATTAACGACAGCAATATAATCCAAACATCTTAATGTTTCTTCGTCTGGGAGAAGATATACTCTTACAGCGTTCTCAGAGACCTTACAATATAATCTTTCTTGAAAATTTTGTTCTTGTTTTGCTGCAAGAACAGGCATTGTTAATAAAACTCAAAATAGTAGTACAATATATTTCTTCATTCAAACGATCTCGATGGCATTAAAACTTCATTTTCAAGAATAGCTTTTTAAGAGTAATCCAATAGTAGGTATCAGGATATTTACCATTTTTTATTGCATAATCAACATCAAGTAGCTCCATAAAAAGATTTTTGATTTCTTCTTGATGAGCTAATAGCATATCCATTTTTTTCATATTTTTTGCAACAACAAATGGAGAAAGTTTTGTTTCTGCAATAATTTGTTTTGAATCCTTAATATTTCTATTTCAATAATCTATCAAGGTAAGGAAAACTTTCAAGCTCCATGTTATTGGTCAAGAAATAGCATTCCAATCTTTTCATTCATTTTGTAGTTTTTGAAGCTGTTGAACTGCTAAGCTAGGAGAACTAAAAAGGGTATCAAAAAGTTCAAACGCATTCGTTTCAACGATTCAAAAACAATAAGTATCAATAATTTCTTTAGTTACAGGAGTATTCTCCTTTAATCAATATTTAAGTTTTTCTATTTCATTAGCAATATTAAACATATCATTTCCTACCTTTTCTAGGAAATAATCAAGCTCTTCAGCTCAAATACTAAGTGGTTGAATTTTGTCTTTTATAAATGCTTTTAATTGAGGTTCTTTATAAAGATCAAAATTCTTTAATTGTGCGTTTTCTATAAGCCATTTATAGGTTTTTGTTCTCTTATCTGGCTTATAGGAAAGGAAGATTACCGTTGTATCACCAGAAATAAGATGACTATTACTTTCAAAATCAGCAAAAAATTTATCGATTTTATCAGCAGAGAGTCATCAATCTTGAGCCATATCTTTAGGGACTCCTTCAATAATGACCATTTTCTTAGCAACAAAGAGTCCTCATGCATAAAGTGCTTGTTTTATTGCTCAAACATCCCGATTTTCGTTATTAAAAAGAAAAAGACTATCGACTCAAAACTTTTCTATAAAAGTAGTTTTTCGTCTCTGGAATTCTTGTCTTAAGGCATAGATATTTTCTCCTGTAAATAAGAAAACAGAGTTAAGCATTGATTTATTCTGTATGTTTAAATCAGTAATTGAGTGTAATTATTTATAAAAACTTTTCAAGGGTATCGGATTTAAAAAACAGGAATATAATTAAAAGGTCATAATGACACTTTTATTTTTTTGTATTCTCTCATGAAAAAAACAGAAATCATTAAACGTTATGTTAAGTACCTTGATAAAAAAGGTTCTGCTAGAAAGCTTAAAGATGAACGTAAGCACAGATTGCAACATCTTTTTGATACGCTTTGAAAAGATGAAACAAATCGGAACACATTAACCTACAAAGAGATTGATAGGTATCTTAGTTGAATTGATGTTCAGTTTAATTCTAAGGTAACAATTATTGCAGGAATTAAATCCTTTGTAAGATTTTGTAATCTTCAAAATCAATTAAGACATCTTCATAGTGATGGAATTATCCTTCCAAAAATGGAAATAAAAGAAGCTCGTTATTTAACAAGACAAGAAATCCTTACCATTTTAAAAGAATCTACAAAAAAAGATTTATATCTTAGAACAGCCATTTTATTACTCGCTACAACAGGAGCAAGAATCCATGAGATTTGTAATATTACAAAAGAACAATTAAAGAATGCTATTTTAGTTCAAGATAATTATCAAATCTCTATCATCTGAAAAAGAAAAATAAAAAGACCACTTTTTATTAGTAAAAAAGCTTATAGTCTTTGTAATAAATTAGTAAAAGTTCATGGACAAGATACGGTTATTTGATTAAAGAAGAATAGCCTTGCTACAAAAATTAGAAAATTCTCTAGAGAAATTAATATTAAATTCTCAGCGCATGCATTTAGGCATTCCTTTATTACAGATCTTGCTAAGCAATGAGCTAATATTTATATTATTTCTAAACTTGCATGACATACAAATATTAATACTACAAATAAGTATCTCCATTCAGCTGATTGTGAGCTCTCAAATACTGTGAATATGCTATCTTATAGAAAATAATAGGACTTCTTTTCTGGTAATGCTTAGAGTGTAATGATATTTTTCGTTTATGATAGTTCTTAGTTCATGACGATTTTTCGTCATTGAAGTGTTTTTCTTGTTGTTTTATTATCTGTTGATGCTTTAGTTGTATATGTTTTTTCTCCTAATTTTTCTTGCAAAGAATTAGTATTTTCTTTATATATTCATTGTTTAACCATCATTAACAAAAAATATGAAAATAGGACTTATATGAGCAACAAATGCATGAAAATCTACACTTTTCAATCGTTTGATTGGACAATTTAGAGCTATTGTTACCGATATTCATTGAACAACAACAGATATTATTGTTCATCAAATGGAAGTAGATAATTTATGAAAATTAACTTTTTTTGATAGTCCAGGACTGTTAGATTTTTCTGATGAAATTCCTTTTATCACAAAGATTATTAAAGAGTCTGATCTTTTATTATTTGTTGTTGATGATACGGTTTGAATTACTGCTAAAGACCAACATATCTTATCTTTGATTATGGATAATAATAAAGCAAAACAAACTATCTTAGTAATCAATAAACTTGATGTAAAATGGAAAGTAAATGAAGTTGAGTTAGCTATAAGTGAATATTATGAACTTTGAATAGAAAATGTTATTGGAATTAGTGCGAAAAAAGAAAGAAATATCTCAGAACTTGAAGATACTATTATTGAATTTGCTAAGAAATGGATTGATGAACATCCAGATCATGAAGATGAAAAATTAGATATTCCTCAACATAAAGGAATAGGATTAGCAATTGTTTGAAAACCAAATTCTTGAAAATCTACACTTTTAAATACTTTAGTTTGAAAAGAATTAGCAAAGGTTGAAGATAAACTTGGAACAACAAGAGATTATATTGTTGGAGAATTTAAATCTCAATGACAATGGTTTACTGTTTATGATACTGCATGAATTAGAAAAAAAGGAAAGACACATTGAATAGAGAAAATAGCGTATGATAAAACAGAGAAAATGCTTGAATATACTAGACCTGTTGTTATTTTTATGGTAGATTGTACTCAAGGAATTACTCACAGAGATATGACACTCTTACATGAAATAACACAATTAGGACTTCCCATGATATTTGCTCTTAATAAAGCTGATTTAGTAGAAAAGAAAGCTATTGATGCTATGATTAAATGAGCACAAAGTTATTTAGATTTCGCTAAACATATTCCTATTGTTCCTCTCTCAGCACTTCATTGAGAAGGATTATGAAATCTTTTAAGAATGGTTAATGCTGTATATAAAGAGAATCAAAAAAGGATAGGGACTACAGAGCTTAATCGTGTCCTTAGCGAAGAACAGATTAAGAAACCAGCACGTTTCCCTAAAAATAAGATATGTAAGATTATGTATGCTACTCAAGTTGAGATTGATGCTCCAACGTTTATGATTTTTGTTAATCATAAGGCTAGAGCTAATTTTGCATTTAAGAAGTGGATAGAAAATGTATTAAGAAGAAATTTTGGATTTATTTGAGTACCATTAATTATTAGATTCCGTGAAAGAGGTGAAGGACAAGAAGATCGTCCAATGCCAGGAGTTTCTCTTAAATCATTAAGGAAAGAACAGAATGCTCGTCAAGAGAAACAAGATAGGAATTCTGCTAAGATTCTTCAAAGGAGAAAAAGGAAAGGATAA
>JAFTEM010000018.1 GCA_017453665.1 bacterium
GCTTAAAAATTAGAAATCATAGTTTAGGTTTTCAAGATCATTTTTGTAAGAGGAGATTTCTTAGGATATTTCTGGCTTTAAAATTGAAAATTGTCTGTTATTTTTTGAGGATATATTTCCTTGTTTTTTAATTTTTTTTTGAAAGTTTTAGAAGATTATATTAATTATAAACTAGGAAAACTTTCCTCTAAGCGACTTTGTTGGAAAGAGCTTCAGAAAGTGGAGTAATTTCAGACAGCGAATGTAATGATCCAGCTGTATTATTAGCATGTGCTTTAGGATCAGATGGATGTCCTGCTAAATGTCAAAAAGACGCTAGTGAAGATGAAGATACAGCTACTGCATGATCTATCGAAGGATTACCAATCGCAGGTGATTTATCTATAGCTGTTGCTGACTATTCTTCTACTGTTAAATCAGCTCCTGCTGTTGGTACTGTTGTATTTAACGCTGTTGATTTTAAGGCTTCTGAAAGCATTACTATTGAATCTATTAAATTAGAAAGAATTGGACTTTCAGACAAATCAGCTATCAAAGGTGTTTGGTTTGAAAAAGATGGTGTAGCGGTTTCTGCTAAAGCAACTCTTAATTCAGATGGTGTTGCAACAACAAGATTCTACAACAACTACACTGTTAATGGAACTAATACATTAGATTTGGTTGCCGAACTTTCTGGAGCCGCTGGAAGTGAAATCGCATTCAAAGTTGTTGATGTAACTTCTACGGCTAAAAACGTTTCTTTTAATACAGAAACAACTACATATAGAACTACAAACTATACAGTAGCTCAGATTGGTTTTGCTAAGAAGGGTTCTTCTGCTTCTTATAAAGTTGGAGAAAAGACTTCTTATGAAATCGGTAGATTTGAACTTTCAAACAATAAAAATGGTGCAGAAGATAAAACTATTGTTTTGAAATCTCTTAAATTAAAGAATGCTGATGGTCTTAATTTATCTGAGACTTTCAAAAATGTTCAAGTTTATAGAGATTCTAAGGTTGTATCTAAAAATGTAACTCTTGATTCTAAAGACATGACTATCTACTTTGATGGTGATGAGTTGGCTTCAGGAAAAAAAGCTGTATATTCTATTTTTGCTGAAGTTGCACAACTTAACGAAGTTAATGAATCTGTAACTCTTCAACTAAAGAAATCTACAGAATTAGTTGCAAACGAAAAATCTACAAATTTCAGAGTTGCATATAACAACATATCAAACAATACAAATCTAGAAACTTATACATTCAAAGGAGGAAAGGTTACCTTCTCTAATGATTCTAGTATGGCTAAGACTGTTAATGGAGCTCAATCTGCTACAGATGTAGTTCTTGCTAAAGGTACTTTAACAATTTCTGAACCAATTAAGTTAAGCAATATCATCCTTACTGGTACTGCAACACCTGCAGCCCAAACAGGAGCTATTAAAAACTTAAAAATTGAAATTGGTGGAACAACATATGAAACAGAACAAACTTACCCATCAGCAGGAGTTGTTGTATTTAAAACAACAGATGATGATCTTTATGTATCTAAAACATCTGATGTAAGAGTTCTTGTTGATGTTGACGCTAATGCTGCAGATAACGCAACAATATCATTCCAAAACTTAAACTCTAATTCATTTGCTTGAACTGGAACTTTTGATAATAGTGATGAACCACTTTCATTATCAGAAATTGCTGGTACTGTTCAAATTGCAAAATTAGTTGTTAAACCAGGTAAATTCAACATTACTAACAAAAACTCTACAACTCAAAAGGTTGTAAAAGGTGAATCTGATGAAGTAACAATCTTCGATGGAGAAATTACTTCTAATGACTGAAAAGTTACAGTTAACGATCTTTATATAACTTGAGCATTCTTATCAGGTGGAGACTCTACTACTATAACATCTACTGCCGATCAAATTACCATTACATTATATGTTGATGGAGAGGCTTTCTCTGATGCTACTTATAGTCTAAAGAACGATGACTTTGTAAAATTCAGTAATCTAGGAGATGTTGAAACAAACAAATCTATGAAGATTAAAATTACGGCACAACCAAATGTTGCTAATTGTACAGGTTATGTAGATTTCAAAGTTTATGCAGAAGGTTCTGATGAGAATGGAAATACTACAAATGCATCTAAAGTTTCTGCTGCAAGATTACAAGTTACTGAAGCTGCTTCTATGACTGTAGCTAATTCTAATGCTACAAGTACTGTTGAAAGAGCAGGTAATTCTGCAGAGTTAGTATCATTCAGTACTACAGTTAAAGATGGTTCTTATAACCTTACAAGTCTTAAATTCACATTCTCTTGAGATGATGCTGATGAATTAAATGGTAAGGATGTTGAACTTCTTATAGATGGAAAAACTATTACCTCAGAAGGAGCTACTGTTAATTGAACAACAACAGGAGTAAACTTCTCAGACATAAATGAAACACTAGATGTTGGTAAACACACTATTGCATTAAAAGTTAGCATTGATGACACAAAAACAACAAAGATTGAAGTTGTTAGTGTACAACCAAGTGGAGCAACAAGTGCAACATCTCTAAATGTTAAAAAGATGTTTGTTAAGGCATATCCTATTCTTTCTCTATTAAAGAAAGATACAGATGCCAATGAAGTTGTTGTTAAGATTGAGAATCCATCTGATTCTACTGAAGATGTAACTCTTTCAGGATTTATCTTCTCTACTGTTCCAGCAACACTTTCATTGAATGATCAGACTATTACTCCTAGCGATGCTGCAGATATTCCTGAAGCAAAGAGAATTACTCTTGCTGCTGGAGAATCTACAGAATTAAGATTTGAGGCTGCTACTGATAAAACAATCCAATTGACAGGTGTTATTGTAACTGTTGACTCAAATACTTATACACTATCAGATGACTACACTAATGTAGCTAAATGGGCTGATCTTAAGATTACTTACAAGAAATAGTTGTTATTTCTTTATGAAAAACTTCTTAACCTAGTGTTAAGAAGTTTTTCTTTATAAAAATAATAAATCAACATATTTTGTTTAATGTTGTTAAACAAAAATAAAAATTGCCGCATTTTGTTTAATTGTGTTAAACAATTTTAGCATCAAACATTCCATCTATATTTAATTGTTTTTTATAAAACGTGTCCAAAATGGGTGTATATTTAAACCCATTCTGGACACAAAATGAACTACATTTTAATATTACTACAATCAAAAGACCGTTTTTACCTACAAAAATATAGAATTTATTATTAATAACGGTAAAGGGGGATTTTGAATATATAAAATTTTGTTTCATATTTTCTTGAAAAGTGGCATTTATGTTAAATAGATATGTTTTAAAATTTATGATTTCTTAAAAATTATAATATTGTTTGTTTTTCAAAATTAAGGGATAAATTTTTAGATTTAAAAATAAAAAGAAAAACTTCCTAACACTAGGTTAAGAAGTTTTTCGAGCATAAGTCAACTAGAATGTAACAACTGGCGTATTGTCAGATTTGTTTCCACTAGCTGTAACTTTGAATGAAGTCCATTTTCCAACGTTTGTATAGTCACTAGAGATTTCTAAATCTTTTTGACTACCAGCATCAATAGTAATAGATGTTACTTGAACAGTATAACCATTTGTAGCTTGTATTCTTAATTCTGTAGAATCTCCTGCAGCTAATGTAACGTTCATACCAGATAAGATTTCATTTAATGCTGCTCCATAAGTAGTTCATGTCAATCCAGAAATATCAACAACTTTATCATCAAAAGATATATTTTCAACACCTCCATTTAGAGCAAATCCTCTAATAGTAATATTCTCATCACTATCACTTGGATTTGTAATCTTTAAGATTAGATCGTTACTACTTGTAGTCGCAGAAATTGTAGGATATGCTTTAGCAACTAATTTCTTTACATTAGAACTTAGGATAGCATCAGCTGTTGTTGCAGAATCTGAACTATATAAGCTAACACTCTTAATTTCTATTGTACTTGCAGCAGCTGTGCTTTGTGCATTCAAGTTAGCTTTAAGAGTTAATGTATGTTTACCAACATCTAATGTTTCATTCAATGATTTAAATGTAATTCCTGTTCCTGATTCGTATTTTTCAGAATCAACAGATGATCCATCAATTTCTAATGTAACAGACTGACTTGCCAAAGAAGCATTTGTATTTCATGATAATTCTACAACAACTTTGTTAAGATCATAAGATCCATTTTTAACAGTTGTTGTGAATGAAATAATCTCAGCATTAGAACCATCTCTAATAACAGCATTAGAAGTACTTGATGTAGATGTTGATACTTCAGCACCATCTGTAATTGATAATTTTGCAGCATTAACTGATGTTGCAACAACATCATTACCGTTATTATCTGTTCCCTTAGCACTTACACTATATGTAACATCTCAAGTTTGAGCCATATTAGGTTGTGCTGTAATCTTGATTTTCATTGATGTACTAGAAGTAACATCACCAAGATTAGAGAATGTCTTAGATGCTTCAGAACTTCTTAATGTAAGAGTTCTAAATGCATCTCAATTAACGTATAATGTTAGGTCGATTTGTTCTCAAGCATCAAGTCATGTTTTTGAATTATCTGCTCAATTTACAAATATTCATTCAAGAGTAAGATCTGTAACAGAGATAGTTCCCTCTTTAGCAGAGATTTCTCAATCGAAGATTGTTACTTCATCTGTTGTATTTCTTACTACTTTTTGATTTGAAGAACTCTTATTTGTAAGATTAAACTTACCTGCTTTAACAGTTAAGCTAGAAAGTTGGACAGATCATGCAACATCACTACTTGGAGTAAACTTCTCATCACTGTTGTCATAATATGACGTTCCAATAGCTGCTCAATTTAATGGCTTACTGAAAGTAACAGTACTTCCATCAGCAACATTGTTGATATCAACGAGAACTCTAATAGAAGATGTTTTTGAAACATAAATTTCATCATCATCTGTCTTGAATGTAACTGATGTACCACTATATGATGCATTTGTATTGTAAGTAGATCCTCCTATTTCTATCTTAAGATTCTTAATAACGTGAGAATCTGTAGAACCCTTTTCAACACTTTCAACAGCTCCGATAGTGATAGTTCCTAATCTAACAGGTTCAGAAAGTGTTAATGTACCTCTAGCGATTTCAATATCTGTTGATGTAGCTGCTCCATTAACAGTCTTAGATAAAGAAGAATCATTAGAGAATGTTACTTTACCACCTTCAAATACATATCTTCTTAAATAAAGATCTGAATTGTTTGCATAAGCAACTCTAAAGTTAGAAGTTACTTCATAGGCAACTAATTCTGAATATTTATTAAGATATAATTCAACAGCTTTATTTACTTCATTTAATTGAGCAACTTCAGCAAAAATCGTATAAATACCTTTCTTACTAGAAGCTAGTTCATCGTCATCAAAGTAAATAGTCATAGTTTTACCATCAAGTTCAACTCTCTTAGAAACTGTTTTACCATCTCTTGTTACGTATACATTTTTGAATGTATCTCCAAGATCAAGGCTTTCGTTGTTCTTTAGTTTAAGAGATTTTAAAACAATATCTCTATCTTCTGAAACTCCAGAAGGTCTGTTATTTGTGATAGTAAATTTACCAATTTCAAATGATTCACTGTCACCAACTTTATATGAAACTTTGTTTGCTTCACCACTTCCAACTCCACTAACAGCAAACTCAACATTTGCTACCTTATAATCAGTAGTTCTGTAAGTTGTAGTTGTTGTGTTGAATGATGCATTTTTTGCAGTTGAAGTAACTCCAGTAATTTTAAATGCAATTTCAGCACCAGCAGATCCTGAAAGTTCAGCAATTAAATCTAATGTATCAGTTCCATTAACTGAATAGTTATTATAGAATCTAGTAGTAGCTGTTCCATCTGTAGAAAGAGAAGCTTTAGCAGAAACTGCTACACCATCTTTTTCAAACCATACACCTTTGATGTTAGATTTGTCAGAAAGACCCGTTCTTTCTAATTTAACAGATTCAATAGTAACTTTTTCAGAAGCTTTGAAGTCTACTGCATTGAAGATAACAGTACCAACAGCAGGAGCTGATTTAATAGAAGAAGAGTAATCAGCAACAGCTATAGATAAGTCACCAGCGATAGGCATTCCTTCAATAGATCCAGCAGTAGCTGTATCTTCATCTTCATTAGCGTCTTTTTGACATTTAGCAGGACATCCATCTGATCCTAAAGCACATGCTAATAATACAGCTGGATCATTACATTCGCTGTCTGAAATTACTCCGCTTTCTGAAGCTCTTTCCAACATAAGCATTACCCAACCTCTAATTTCCATTTGATTTGGATCTTCGATTTTTGTCATAATTCAAGCATCTTTTAGAGCTTGTAAGTGCTTTTCATAATAAGGACATCTATAGCAAAAATAGAGTAAATTATCTTCTCAACTAAGAAAATCTCAAAATCAAAAAAACGCAGAAAACACGTTTTACCAATAGATAACTAATATTTTAACTTCAAAAATGAAAAATTTAAAGGAATTATATTTAATGAAAAAAACGAGGGAGTTTAACTTGAATTCATCAATCAAATTCATATTATATTTCTGATTTTATTTTTTCGCTGTTCGTGAAAATGTTAGATTTTATTTACGACAGTTTAGATACTGTTAAAAAATTAAAATTCCCAACAGTTAAGCAAATTGCTCAACTTACAGGAGCTATCTTTGGTTTAGTTATTGTTGCTGGACTTTACTTTATCTTAGCAGATACAATCTTCTCAGAAGGATATAAAATGTATTATTCAGCTATGACAAATGGAGAAGAAGCTGTTCTAACAGAAGATGAAGAAAATGCAGATGCAGCTATAAATGAAGACCTTGTAGTAGCAGATGAAAATGGAGAAAATCAAGTAGTTTTTGATAATGTCGAAGTAGAGGAGACTCCAATTGAAACAGTAGAAGAAACTGAAACAATATCAGAATAATTATTTTATCTCTTTCTTTAAAATAAAATATGCAAAGAGACAATACCAATGAAATAAAAAAACAAATAGAGGATAGAAACTACAAGTGGTACGTATTAAGCGTAACTTCATGACAAGAGGCACTTGTTATTGAGAATCTTCAAGAAAGAGTAAATAAACAAGGTCTTTCTGATGATGTAGTTGATTATCTTTGCCCTATGGTAAGTGAAGCTTCTATTAAAAAATGAGAGAAAATCGTAAAACAAAAGAAACTTTACCCAGGGTATGTGTTCTTTAAATCAAGAATGAATGATAAAATCTGGTATGTGGTAAGAAATACTCCAGGAGTGAGACTTATTGTTGGAGCAGAAACAAAACCTATTCCACTTTCAGATCATGAATATCAACAAATTATGGATCAAATAGCTCAATCTCAAGAAAGATCAGAGTTAAATATCCCTTATAAAGTTGGTGATGTAGTTCTTTTGAAACAATGAGATTTCAAAGGAATGAAATGAAATATCAAAGAGGTTGATTCAGAGAAAGGTTTAGCTGTTGTACAGGTTGAAATGCTCTGAAGACTAACTCCAGTAGCTGTTGCTATTGACCAAATCGAGCTAGCAAGTTAATCTTTATATTTGACCATGCTAATGGATAGAGAAAAAAAGCTAGTTACATTATCAATGGTTATTCTCTTCTTTAGTTTGATAGTAGTATATTCATTATTCTATCAAGTTAAAGGAGATGAAATTATCACAACGCTTCGTGCAATTCCTAGTGTATCTACTCAAGAAGAAACTCAGGTTATTCTTCCACAAGAAACTAATAATGCTGAGAATCTTCAAGAAGAGATTACTCAAGAATGAGAAAGAAGACAGTTTGTGGAGAACCATTTTAATGAAGAATGAGACAATATCTCAGATAATTCAGCTTGAACTGATGCACAACAAGCTGATTCATGAAGAAGTCAGACCGCTTCATCTGTACTTGCTTCACTACAAGGTGATGGTCCTATCATTCTATCAGGAACCGATTTATATTTTGGAGCTGTAGATAGTATTGAAACACTTGGACTAGAACCTGAATATATTTTGAAGGATTACAAAGGATTTTATTATGCAAAATTTGAAGAAGAGCCTTATCTTAAGGTGGTAGTCCAGAAATTAGGAGGAAACATCTATACGATAACTTCTGATGCTGAACTTGTAAAAAACGAATTATTTGGTGATAAAGTGAGCTTTATAAATCTTCCAGAATATAAAAATAAGACTGTTGTGATGGGATTAACAGTAAATAATCAATATCGATTGATTCAAATGAGTTATGAGAAATACCATCATGCAAAAGCCTATTTAAAAAGTTTATTTATTTAAAAACGTTGAAAAATGGCAAAAGTACAAAAAGTATTGAATATCGAAGTACCTGCTGGAAAAGCAACTCCTACACCTCCTCTTGGACCTATGCTTGGAGCTAATGGAGTAAATATCGGTCAATTTACAAAAGAATTTAACGAAAAAACTTCTGATTTAATGAGACAATTTGGTGGAATCGAAGTAAAAGTTAAGGTTAAATTAACAGTATATGTTGATAGAACATTCGATATGGAAATTGGAACTCCTGTAACATCAGGACTTATCAAATGGAGAATCAACCAAAACTTAGGATCAGGAGAACCTAATAAAAAGAAGGTTGGAAAATTAACAAAAGCTGATCTTGAAGCTATCTATGAATTGAAAAAATCAGATCTTAACGCTAATTCTCCTGAACAAGGATTCAGAATTATCGCAGGAACTGCAAGAAATATGGGAGTTGATGTAGAATTATAATATCACTCGTGGGAGACCTAACGGTCGCTCGAACCACTTTTATTCTTAAATTTATAATACAATGAGACACGGAAAAAAGTATGTAGAAGTTAAAAAGCTTGTTGAAAAATCAAAAGCGTATTCTTTAACAGAAGCTGTAGAACTTCTTAAAAAAGTAAATTATGCTAAATTTGATGCTGGTATTGAGATTGCTATTAAAACAAATGCTAATCCTAAATACAATGATCAAATGTTAAGAGCAACAACTATTCTTCCTCACGGAACAGGAAAAACAAAGAAAGTTGCTGTATTCACAACTGATGATAAAGTAGACGAAGCTAAAAAAGCTGGTGCTGATGTTGCAGGACATGATACACTTCTTGCTAACATTAAGGAAGGAAAAATGGATTTTGATGTTTTGATTACATCACCTGATCTTATCAGAGAATTAGCTCCTGTTGCTAAACAACTTGGACCTAAAGGATTAATGCCTTCTCCAAAAGCTGGAACAGTTGCTGTAAATATCGCTCAAGCAGTTGAAGAAACTAAAAAAGGTAAAATCGAATTCAGACTTGATAAAACTGGAAATATCCATGCATTAGTTGGAAAATTATCATTTGATAATGCTAAATTAGTAGAAAATGTTGAAGCATTATTAAAAGCAATCGAAGAAAATAAACCTACTGGAGTTAAAGGAAAATTAATTAAAAAAGTAGTTATTGCATCAACAATGTCTCCAGGAATTCAAATTGAATACTAATTATTGATAAAATAATTAAGAAGAACTAGGCTAGTACCTAGTTTTTTCTTTATGTATGAAAATCTTTGATTTTTTGACATTTTTAGGCTTTATCGCTATAATTGTAACAAGGAATTTTATATCTTCTCCAAAAAATGCCAGAAACATCTAATGAAAAGTCAAGTGTCGAATTATGAGGACTTAAGGTTGAATTGCAGAGTATGAAAGAAAAATTCGATAGAGACTTGCAAGGATTCACAGAAAGTGAAAGGGAAAAAGCCTTAGCTACAGCATGGAAGGCTCTTTTGGAGTTAGAAGAAAAACAAAAATCTTTAGATGAGACAACTGCATTACAAAATCAAGTATTATCTTGAGATGTAAAAGTAGATGTAAAAGATAATCATTGAACAATAACAATTGAACAAAATAATCATGTATATAATATTTCTATTGAATGAACCAAAGTCGATGAAGAAAAACCTAAAGAAGAAAATAGAGATCAAGCACAAACTTCTACAGAATGACAGGTTGCAAAAGCTTGAGAGGTGTCAGCAGAAGATGAAGAGGCTGCAGCAAGTACGACATCATCAACAAATACAAATGAGACTGTTAGAACAACAACTTCGGTACCTGCAAGTTCTTCAAACACATCAACACATACAACCGCTGCAACAGTTGAACAATCAACAGCTGTAGCTGGTCAAACAACTGTAGCAAAAGCAGAGCAACCAGCAGCCAAAACGGTTGAGCAGACAACAGAAACCCAACAAACAACAACCACATATACAGAAACTCCAGACGCTCAAATAGATACTCCAGATAAAGCAGCTGAAGAAATAAAAAATATATTAGCTTCACTTTGTTCTGAGGTTCAACCAGATGCAACAGGAAGTATTGTATTATCAGCAGCTCAAATGTGAAAATTGGACCGTATCAACAGTCTACGTTATAGATCTTTTGTTCCTGCTATGCCAACAGCATTAGCTGAAGCATTAGGATGAAGTTGAGTAATTACAGCAGAAGATTTAAAAGATAAAAAATCAATAAAAAATAAGAGGAATGAATTAAAACAAAGATTAAGAGATGAAAAAAAATATAATAAAGAACTATGAAAATTAGTAGATCAATATATGGATTATATTAATGCGAAAAATAGTACAAACTACAATTTAAATAGAATATGAGTACTTTCACAAATTAATAGTGCATTAGATACATGAGTCTATATTAATACCCCTCTTGCATTCCTACCAGAAAATTGACCATTAATTTGTGATTTAGTAAAGAATTATAAAAGTTTAAAAGATGGTAATCGCATCAAACTACAATATAAAGGTCAACAAATTGATATCTTTTCAAATGCATCAACAAGTGCAGCAAGATGAGCAACTGAGTATCTTGCAGGTTGTTGAGGATATTCTAATATCTTAGAAAAATTCTTAACAGAGAAGACAAACATGACACAATCTCAAGCAAGAAATATGGTGTGAACAGTTGGTTCTTTAGGTCTAATTGCTTGAGCAATAGGAGTTTGAGTGTGGTTATTTAGTGAAAAGGAATGATGAGAGAGAAAATTTAAATTTCCTTGATTATGAAAATTAGCCGCAGCAATAGGAATCCCATTATGATTAAAATATGGTTCAGAAGCCCTAACATGAAAATCATTTTTAGAAAATCTTAATACATGGTGGAGAACTGGACAATTCCCATGGGAAAACTGAGCACAAGAAGGACTTTCTCTTTCTGAGAGACTTTCAGCTCAACAAGTGATGGGACAATTTGTGCTTTTATGAGTCCCTTTTGGAGTTTTAGCAGAATGTTGAACCTTTGGAACTAATGATAAGATGACAAAGATTGATTTAGGGAAATTAAAGACTTATTTAGAAACAAGAGAACAAGCAGCTTCATGAGAAGAAAAAATGAGATTAGGAGCTCAAATAGCTGCAATCGAAAGTATTATAAGAGACGGCTCTCAAAATACATTAAATAATTATATTGAAAGATTGGATGTAAAAGGTTCAGATATAAAAGATCCAAATAAAGCTAACGCAACGTTGGATAATCGTTTATCAGAAGCGAGTGAAAAGTACAATAAATTAGATGCATATCTTAAAGCTAAGAATCTTAATATTAATCCAGCAAAGAAAGATAAGATTGTAGATACTTTATTTAAAGAAAAAGATTTAAGTGAGAAAGTATTTGATAAATTGAAAGAGGAAGGATGCTTTTTACCAAATACTCCAACATATCAAGAACTCGATAAATTACAAAATGTAAGTGTTGAGAAAAAAATAAAACTTCATGATGCATTTGTCAAAATAGCAGGAGAATGAACAAGATATTGACAAATGAACTTGAAAGTAGATGGATGAAATCTTATACTTAAATCATGATTATGAAATGGCAATAAAGAGATAAAATTATATGCAAATGATAATACGATAGATGGCTTAGTTGTATGAGATGGTGTTACAAGATTAAAATTAGAAAGTGAAGAAGAACTATTAAGAACAGCACTTATTGTTAATCGAATAAGAACAAGTAGTGTTTGGTCAGAAACGCCAATAGCAAAAGGATGACAAACAGAACGACCATTTAAGGTATCATCATGATGGAAGTTCTGGTGAGATATAGAATTTATGAAACATAGCGGTGATTCAAATAATATAAAAGTATTATCGAGCTTTGAACCATTCTTTAGTGAAATGGCAAAGAATCATCCAACGATTGAAAAAGATAATAATAGGGAATTCTTTGTAAAATATCTTAACAAACTTCGAGCTGAAGATCCACAAACAGTAAAATAATTCTTTTAAATATTAATACAGGATAACAATGAGAAAATCTATTGATTATAAAGAAACGGGAAGAAAGCGAAAAGCTGTAAGAAATGTCGTAGCAGTAACATGAGCAACACTTCTTTTGACGTTCTGAGCTTCAAGTTGTTCTAATGCGCAAAAAGATTATGAAAGCGGAGAGACAACAGAACAAATCGCAAAAAATGACGCAAAAATCAAAAGTCTAATTGATGCATACGATTATTATTATAATGAAATCCAACGTCGCCAAAAAAATCTTGCAGCCTTAGAAGCAAGTGGAGATATTAGATGAGCAAGAGCTGAAAGAGAAAGAATTAAAGAACTTGTAGAAACATTAGAGGATACAGAAAAACAAATCGATAAAGCTCAAAATAAGAAAGTAGAACTTGATAAATATAATCAAGAAGGAAAGGTAGCTTCAGAAAGCGATGCAGCTGGAGCTGTTGGATGAATACGAATTCCACCTCATAGGACATTCTGAGAAACAAAGCCTTAATCTATAAAATACTATAAATCTTAGTTATAAGAAAAATCCAGAAAATAAATTTCAAAGTTCTGGATTTTTTTAAAAGAACTATTTTATCCAAACGCTTTATCATAGGCTCTTTCAAGAGTTGCTCTATCAAAATAAGAACCAGTCTCATTAATAGCAGTCTGTTGAGCAAAAGCCATCATAGTTTCTTTATCATCAGTATTAAGTCTATCAAATGGTGAGACATGAAGACTTTCACAAGCATGAGTAATCCAAGTAATACGTAAAGCCTTTAATGAATCAGGTTCGTTAGGTTGATAAATACCTTGCATTCAAGAACAATTAATCCCTTGAATAGATTTATTACGATATCTATCTTGTCTCATGAGTCTCATAAATGATGCTAATCAATCTTCCATACTATTATACTTTCCATGATTTTGCCCATCAGCAACCCTTGAGGATCAAGACCTTCAAACATCTCCTTTAAAAGGGGAAACATTACAAGGATTATTCTTCTTTACTCAAACAGCTTTTTTATTAGTGTATTTAAGTGCTTGATCTTTTACTTGTAAGGTTGTTAAATTTCCTTCTGTTCCTTTTAATGAAAGTTGAGAAAATCCAAGAAGGGGATGAAGCTTAATATTATCTACTCTATAAGAGCTGATTCATTTATAAGGAGTAGTAATATGAGCAAAAGGATACTCTCAAGGCGTAAATCAATTATAATCAATACGAGGTGTCTCAAGTCCAATTTTAATCTCAGAACTACCAAAGGGTCTTGTGGCTGCTCAAATAATATCACTGCTATTATTCTCTCAGTTTGTACTTTCAGAAAATGTACTTCCAAGTTTAGAAAGGTCTATTCAAAGATTTTCCTCAAGCCATTTAAGAGTTTTTTTATAGAAAGACTCCCAAACATTTCCTTCTAATCAGAGAATATCACTCCTTATAGAAGAACTAGATTCAACATGTTCACTTCCGTTACTAGCACTTTCTGGTGAGCTCATAGCTATTTAATAAAAAACCTAAAACTAATATTCTTCAGTCCCTTTTTCTAAATATACTAACTCAACTCAAGCATTTTTAAAAGCCTCTTCACTTAATTTAGCATCATGAAATTTCTTTTCACAAACAACTTTAGAGATTCATGAAGCGATAATAAGATGGGCACAATGTCTAACATAACATGGCGTCATTTTTGTATAAAGTGTTGCTCATTCTAAACTAACACCTTGACGTGCTGCATGTGCAATAGCACTAAGTTCGGCACAAGCGTTTCTCATACAATGTTGAGTTGCTTCTCAGGTATTCTTAATAACGGTCCACATAAGATGTCATTCTTCATCACACTTTTTTGAACCTTCTGGTGCATCAACAAATCCAGTAGCAACTACTTGTCAATCTTTTACAATGATGCATCCACTTCTTCAGCGATCACAACTTCCTTTTTCTCAAACAACGCGACAAATATCCATAAAGTATTCATCATCAGCAATTTGATCAGCCTTAAGATAGCCATGATCTTTAATATTTCAATGTGCAATTTTTTCTTCTTCTGTCATATTGACATTTTTCAAAATAAAATGCTTTATATAATTATATGAACAATCCCTAAATTTTTCAAATTTTAAGCAGGATTTTAAGCAAAATCTTTTTTTGTCACAAACAGTATTATTATTCGTATATACAATCAGAAAACTTTTATTTTTTTATTGTTAAAAAATTATGAAAAAGACAAGTATTGCACTTTGTGCTGTTCTCTTCTGAGCACTAGTGATGACAAATGTATTCGCTGAAGAAGCAGACGTTGCTACAGCAACATCAGAAGAAACTACTCTTACAACTACAGGAGCAACAACTACAGGAGCTGAAGCTACTACATGAACAGCCACTACAGAAACAGGAGCTACTGCAGAAACAGGAGCTAGTGTAGAAGAAACAACAGGAGCTGTTGCTTCAACTGGAGACACTACAACAACAGGAGAAATCGCTTCAACTGGAGCTGTAGCAGAATCTGGAGCAGTTGCTGAAGAAGCTACAACAGGAGATGTTGTTGAAGAAGTTGATGTTAACGCTACATTACATGCAATGATTAACAAATATTTTGAAGACAATGCTTCAAAATATAAAACATTAAAATCTAAATCAGATTTCATTACATCATTAAGAGAAAAAGTTGCTAAAGCTGCAGAATCAGCTAGAGCTAACTACAAAGCTGCTTATGATATACTTAAAGGAGCTTTAGAAAGTTATAAAGTTGCTGAATAAGGAAATAAGATATTCTTTAACTATAAGGAAGGCAAATGCCTTCCTTTTTTTTGCCTTAATTTTATTTTAGGATATAATAGAAGTGTGTTTAAACATAAAGAATCTACTTCATGCAAAAAAAAGAAAATCAACAACAAAAAATGATGAAAAAATTGCTCAAACAGTATAAAAGATCAAAGTTTAGGCGAAAGTTTAAGCAGTTCTTTTTTACAATTCTCTGAGCTTATATTTGTTATTGGTGAGGTATGGTGCTTTATGAATGAGGTTTTGAAATGAATTATTATGCATATTTAGCAATAATTATGGGACTTCTTGCCCTACATTACGGAATAAAATGAATTTATTTAATGGTTGCTTGAGCGGCATTGAAAGAACATCTCGTATTAAACGGAATAAAAGTAGAGGCAAAAATAGTAAATGTTGAATATATCGATTCCTGGAGTACTTATCAAAAAGGAACTTTTATTTTTGCGGTCCCTAATGAATGACTCTTAGAGGGGATGAATCTAATCTTTAAGAGTGAAAGATTGTTCCTAAAATTCCCTAAATCAGTTGTAAGACCATGAGATGTAGTATCTGTTTTTGTTGACCCCAAAAATCTCCAAAGTTATTGGATGAATATAGAAAGTATTTTTAGTAAACGTCTTAGCTAAAAAGTCATCATTGAATAACCTTTTTTTTATGTTCTTCTTTAAAAGAGACTTCTAATCAGAACGTCTTTTTTATTTCATCCCAGTTTTCATAACATTGAATTCATAAACTCCTAGCTTTATCAGCTTTGTTTCATGGTTTTTCTCAAATAAACATAAGTGCAGTAGAACTATTAGGATTTTCATCATAAAAATACCCTTTATTTTCCATCTGTTTCACAAACCCACCTCTTGAAAGCGGGAAACTTCAAGTTAATGAAAAATGAATTTTCTCAGCAGAATCACTACCACTATTTTCTTCATCTGCTGTAGCATCAAAACAAACCCCATAGTGTTCTAATGAACGAAGTAATCATAAAGTATCAGAATTACTAATATAGAGTCATATTCAACTCATAATCTTATCTCCAACTCAAAAAAGATTTTTTATCTTTTCATCAGAAAAGACTTCAATTATTTTATCTAAATTATTAGCTCCTTCTTCTTTAAGATAAGCTGCTAAATCTTGAGCAGTTTTCTTTCAAACATTAGGAATTCATAAAGCATTAAGAATTCTCCACAACGGCTTCTTTTTTGAAGCTTCAATTCCTGCTACGATTTCAGAAACCATTTTTTCTCAGAAATTAGGGAACTTACGAAGCAGTACTTGATTTCTAAAATCACTAAGCTCGTATAAATCAGCAACACTTTTAAGAATCTTTTGATCAACAAGAACATCAACAATCGTCTCTCAAAGTCCAGAGATATCCATAGCATCTCTTGATGCAAAATGGACAATCTTTTCTTTTATCTGAGCAGGGCATTGAGGATTAGTACAATAATAATGAATATCTATGTTACTAATAGCCCCTCAACATTCAGGACAAAAAAGGGGAGGAATAATAGGTTCTTCAATTCAACTTCTTCTCTCTTTTATGGTTCAAACAATATAAGGGATAACTTCTCAGCTCCTTTGAACTCGGACAAAATCATTCTTTTTAATTTGTTTCTCTTTTATAAAATCGAAGTTGTGGAGACTTACTCTTGAAATAATAGCTCAACTGAGCTGTACAGGATTAATATTCGCAACAGGAGTAATAATTCAAGTTCTTCCTACCTGAAAATCAACAGAGACAATTTGACTTGCAGCCTGTTGGGTAGGAAACTTATAAGCTATAGCCCATCTAGGATGATGCTCCGTAGTTCCTAAAACTTCACGAATTCATTCTTCTTGCTCTACAGGAAGATCAAATAATCATCAAGAAACAGCTTGAGGCTTATTAATTCTATCATCACGAACTTTAATAACAAGCCCATCAAAATCGATATCTTGTTCTTCTAAAAACTGTTTTAATTGAGCATCTAAACACCAAGCAATAATTTGTTCTATAGAGGACGTAACCCTATATTTTTGAGGAAGATTGAATACAGGTAATCAAAGTTTCTCCCAGTCACAAGGAGTTCAGTAGAGCTGTTCATAAATCGCAACCACCAATCATCTTTTTCATACCTCAGCCGAATCTAAAAGCTTAATGCTTCAAGCTGCCGCATTCCTGGTATTAGAAAAAACAGTCTGTCCTTTCTTTTCCCTTTCTTCATTAAGACTTTTAAGCTTTGATTTAGGCATAAGAATCTCCCCTCTAAAATGGACTTCTTCTTGAAGATCAATTTTTTTAGGGAGTTTTGTAATCATTAAAACATTAGCAGTAATATCTTCTCAAATCTTTCAGTCTCATCTGGTAATAGCTTGATCAAGCCTTCAATTCTTATAAATAAATTCAACACTAAGCCCATCGAATTTTGGCTCAAGAAGATATTCTCGTCATTTTCTTCATTTTTTTTCAGCAATTTTTTCGGCTCTTTGTGCCCATTCTCTAATATCCTGTTCATTATAACTATTTTCTAAGGATAAAAGTGGGCTAATATGATTTGCTTTTTGAAATCAATCAGAGAGTTGTCCAATCAAGGCTTGGGTAGGCGAAGTCCCAGAAATAATTGAAGGATAATATTCTTCTATCTTTTTTAAATAAGCAAAAAGTTCATCATATTCTGAGTCAGAAATGATTGGCTTTGCATCAATATAATATAAATGATTATGATCAACAATACAGTCGATAAATTGCTGATATCGGCTAGCAAGCTCCTCAGCTGGAATATCTTCAGGATTTGGTGTTCTTTTAATGAAAGCTTGAAGCTTAATTGTAGTTTCAGAAAGTGTCATACTCAAAACAAGTGGAGCATAAATAGAGTACTTTCAGTCTAGGGATATCCTTAGAAAACTCAAATGCTCATTTGAAAAAATATCTTTACTTTTTTAATAAAATGGCTATAGTATGAAAAACAAAATACAAAATACAAATGAGAAAAAGTTTCTATCTTAGTTTCTTTATTTTCTTTTTATTAACATCTTGTTGTAAGGAGGAGTTTGATAAAGAAATTACTGCAACTTGGGAGGTCGGTATTTTCCACGATGCAGAATGCGGAAACAAATACCTTACCTTCGAAATCAATCCATCTCGTGGTAAAATCCAAGCACTTGATATTACCACTTATTGGATATTCTACAATCAATCGCAATCCACAACACTTACACTCAAAGATACAGACTTCAACCTCTCAACCACAAATAAAAATGGAATGGAGGGGATAACTTGGACTTCTTTGAATTATATTCTTAATGATTATTCATGGTCCTTAAAAGAGGTCCAAATAAAAGGGAGAGTAAAAGTAAGTAACTGTTGGTATAGCATAAACAGTAGAAAAATATTTTAAAAAAAGCTGATCTCTGAAATCCAAAGGTCAGCATTTTTTGTACTAAGTAAGAATTATTCTTTAGCTTCTTGGCTAGCAATTTTTTCAATTTCATCCATATTCTCTATGCATTCATAGGTAGGACAAATTACCATATCTCAAACCTTTTCATAGCTAGTAATAAGATTGTCTTTTTCAACAACTTCTCCTAAAAGGTCTTTAATAATATCAAAACTCTCTTGTGCTTTATCTTCAATAGTTTCTCAAACAGCATCTTGTGAGAGTGTTTCATCTCTTCTTTTCATCCATGCTTTATTGATAGGGTGTTCAATATCAACTTCTTTAAGAGGAAGTGTTTGAAAAATAGCAAAACTTGATTCTAATCAAATGCTATGGTCTTGATAAATTTGTCCAATAGCAGTTGAAAGTTTCCGGCTATCTTTTCACATTCAAGTAATGAAAACAATCTTTTTCATAATAGGAATATGATCATCATTTCAGAATCAATTTTCACTAAGAAGTAATCCTTTATTTAAAGGGAATCCTTTTTTAAGATAATATTCCCATACTTTATATCCTTTTTTTTGGAAACTGATTTCAAAATTATAGATAACATCATACATTTCTTCAGGATTGATATTAGTGATTACAAGATGTGGCTTAATTCAAGTTACTGTTTCAATTCTTTTTAGGGTGTGTTCTAGATGTTGTACACAAGGAATATTCTTTTTAGTCATAGGAATATTTTCGATAATTGAGCTAGCATTCACGCACATCAAAATATCTAAATCTTTTTTTAGCTCAATAATAATTTTCTTTTTATTATCTGGATCATATCCAGGAAAAATCCTCTGTGCAAAATCATCTTCAAGGAGTTTTCAGTTAATCTCAATATAGAGCTTTCATTTTGTTTTCTCAGCTCTCGTCTTGATTTCATTTGTTACGCTTTCAACGTATTTTTTTGAATTAAAACAGTTTTCCATATTTTGTTTTTGTAAGCACCAATAAAAGCTTTAAGAAATTATAGAACTTTTTCTTTTGAATGTCAAAAGAAGGAAATAATTTTCTTGAAATGACCTTTACAAAATATAAAAATATGAAAATGCTTTATTTTCTTTTCTAAAAAGAATGGAAAATCCTCAAAATCAACGCCCAACATGGGATGAATATTTCATGGAAGTTTGTAGAGCAATAGCTAAAAGAGCCACCTGTAATCGTTGAAAAAGTTGATGTGTTATAGCAAAAGATAACCAAATTTTAGTCTCATGATATGTATGAGCTCCAAGAGGGCTTCCTCATTGTGATGATGTAGGTCATCTATTAAAAGAAGTAAAAGATGAAACCGGTCATGTTTCAACACACTGTATGAGAACGGTCCATGCAGAACAAAATGCAATATGTCAGGCTGCTAAACTCTGAATTTCTTTAGAATGAGCAACACTCTACTGTAAAATGACTCCTTGTAGAGCATGTGCAATGATGATTATTAATTGTTGAATCAAAAGAGTAGTATGTGAAAAAAAATATCATGCAGGAGCAGAAAGTGAAGAAATGTTTAAAACCGTAGGAATACAGTTAGAATTCGTAAACGATGAAGTCGAACAATATTAAGAAAAATAATCGTATATTATCTTTGTTCAATCAGATCAGACGTTCTAATCTGAAAATCTAAATCTCAAGCAGTAAAAATAGCAATAATGCTATCCTTTTTTGCTAGCTCTAAAATTCTCTTTTTAAAGTCATCAAATACATCTAAATACTCAGCATGCATACATTCAGCAAAATAACTTCAAAATGCATGTAAATTTTCAAAATGATGTTCTTGGAAAAGTTTCTCATCTTTAAAACTCTCCAAAGGTTCTCTTGCTGCATAAATAGAGTAAATAATTCTCTCATCAAATAGTGATAATGCTTCTTTAAACTCATCCCATCAAGCCAACACTCTACGAATTTGATGTGGTTGAAAAACTCATATAATTTTTTTATCAGGAAAACGTTCTTTTAAAGTATGATATCATAAAACTAAAGAAGATGCGATATGCCCATAATCAGAGAATAACTTAACTCAAGGAGAAATTTCTCCTAAATATTCTAATCTTCTCCAAATCCCTTTAAAAGGTTTCATAACACTTTCAATAACCTCTTTACTGAGTTCAGGTCTTAAAACTTGGAATAATCATAACACAAGTGAAGCATTACAATCAGTATGTTTCCCCCAGACATGATCCAAATTGTGGTGGGTGATAGGAAGCGTTTTTATATTCTTGAATCAAGAAAAATCCGTATTTACTGTATTATTTTCAGAAACCTCGAGGACTAATGTCTCTTTTTTTGTATTGGTATTCATAGCTAAAAAAGCAGACCTATAATCTTCCCAATCCTTATAATAATCAGTATGATCTAATTCCATATTCGTAATGAGAAGGTATTCTAAGTCAAGATGGAGAAAATGTCTTTTATATTCACAAGCTTCTAAGAAGAAATAATATTTTTTAATAAGTTCGTAAGGAAGTTTTTTACCGCTAAAGATAAAATCAAAAAGCTGACGGAACTCAGGGATCTTATCATTTTTTAAATAGTAACTCATATTCCCTAAGTCAGGAACAAGTGCTCAAACAATTCAAAGCCCTAAATCAGGAATAAGTTCTCTTCAAGTAACAATAGCAAGCGCTGTTGAACTAGATTTTCCATTGGTTCCTGCTATTCAAACCGTGCGGAAATATTTGCTAAGTTCTCATAAAAATTCAAAATAGTTCCATATTTTTAAAGGCAAATGCTTTTCTTTTTTTAATTTAAAAGCACTTTGCACTTCAGGAGAATCTTTCACTGCTTCAGAATAAATAACAATGTCATCTTCTTTTATTTCATAATTTCCATGTCCAATCTTTACAGGAATCCCTTTGTTTTCTAATGCACGAGTAATCTGGCTTTCAAAACCATCGATAGCAATCAAATTAGTGTATCCAAGGTCTCGGATAATATGAGCTAAATTAGAAATTCAACTTCATCCAGCTCAAACAATAACAATATGCATAGATAATATTATTAAGAATAAATAATAGCTTTAATAATTTTTTCTTTAGCAACATTAATGATAGCTTTTCTATCCTCTCATGATAGTAATTTTTTATAGGATTTCAAAGAGAGGAGGGTCTCTTCTAATTTCTCAAGAAATTGAGGATCATCTTGTTCTATTAAAATTCCATCATGATGTTTAACATACCACTTTGCATTATCTTTTTGATCATGGGTTCGAGGAATAGGAACCATAATGAGTTTTAGATTAAAAAGGTGCTGTTCAGCTAAAGAAGTAGTTCAAGCTCTTGTAATAGCGATATCAGAATCTAGATAATGTTCTCACATCTCTTTTTGGCTTAAAAACTCATAACACTTTACATTATCAAATTCAGAAAAAAGTGCTCAAGTAGTTTTGTTTAATTTTCATAATACAACAAAAAATTTCATCTCATGTAGTGCCTTATTCCTTTTGATTACTTTAGAAAGCGCTTCATAAAGGTCTTTAGATCCTTGAGAACCTCCCATAACAAAAACATTTGTTGCTTTACTTGGTTGAATATCACGTTTTGGAAGCAAATCTTCTGATAAAATTTGTCAAACAGTAACGGCTTTTGGAAAAACTCAATCAAATCAAGTAAAACTCACATTGGCATATTTAGATGCAATACGATTTACAAGTCATGGATGAACATCTGATTCATGAACAATAATTCTTTTCCCTAAAAATTTAGCAGCAAATACAACAGGAAGCGCAACATACCCTCCCTTACAAAAGACAACGTCAATATGATGTTTTTTTAAGAGTACTATTGATTGAAGAACTCAAAATGAAAAAAGAAATAAATCCCTAATATTCTTACAAAACGCAAAAAAAGATTTTTCTCTTCTCCATTTCCCTGAAAAAATACAAGAAAAAGAAACGTTATTAACAGAGCTTTTCAAAAGCTTATAATTCTCTTCCTCAAGGCTTCCTTTTTTTCAAAACCATACCATTGATGCAACTTTTTCTTTGTATTTACGAGTACTATCAAGGTATTGAATAAGGCTTTTTATAGGAAAGACATGTCCTCAAGTTCCTCATCAAGCCCAAGCAATATTAATTTTTTTCATAAAAACAAAATAACGAAGTTTAAAAGTATTTTCTTCCTTTTAATTGTTCTGGGAAGTGTTCTTGATCCACTTTAGCTCATGGGAAATCATGAGCATATTTATAGCCTGCTCAGTATCCTAAATCTTTCATCATTTTTGTTGGTGCATTCCTAATATGCATTGGAACAGGAAGATTTCAATATTTCGCAACATCTTGTTTTGTTGCGATATCAATCTTATAGACAAGATTTGATTTCGGAGCTCTTGCGAGATATACCGCTAATTGCATCAAAAAGATTCAACACTCAGGCATACCAATCTTTTGGATAGCGTCATACACTTGGTTGGCTAAGAGTAAAGCATTATTATCTGCTAATCCAATATCTTCACTAGCAAAACGTAAAAGACGTCTAGCAATATAAAGAGGATCTTCTCAAGCCACTAGCATTCTCTGAATCCAATAACATGCAGCATGAGGATCAGAATCACGTAACGATTTATGAACAGCAGAAATGATATTATAATGCTCTTCTCAATCTCTGTCGTAGTAAACTTGTTGGCTACCTGCTTTAATTAAAATCTCTTCTGTAAGTTCTCCTTTTCAAAGAAGAAGTAACGCAGATTCTAATAAATTAATAGCATTCCTTAAATCTCAATTAGCATTCTTTGCTAAAATTTTCAAAATTTCATCAGGAATAATAACATCAGGATAATGTTGCAAAATAACCTCTTTTTCTTTACTCAAGAAAGTAAAGATATCATCTGGATTAATTCCCTCAAATACAAACAAACGACAACGACTTAATAATGCATTATTAACAGTAAAACTAGGGTTTTCGGTGGTAGCTCAAATAAGTGTAATTGTTCCTTTTTCAACAAAAGGAAGAAGGGTATCCTGTTGTGATTTGTTCCAGCGATGAATCTCATCTAAAAAAACAAGAGTAGGAGTTCAATATTGCTGGTTTAATTCAGCTTTTTTAATAATTTCAGATAAATCTTCTTTTTTACTTCTAACTCATGAAAGTTGAAAAAATTCAGCATTCATACTATGTGCAATAATCTCAGCAAGGGTAGTTTTTCAACATCAAGGAGGTCCCCAAAAAAGCATTGAAGGAATCTTTTTATTTTCCAAAAAAGTAGCTATTGGCATTCCTTTATCAACGAGGTGGTGTTGACCAACAAAATTTTCTAATGACTGAGGACGTAGAAGAGAAGAAAGTGGTTCCATTAAACACGCTACATTACATAAACAATTACCTTTTAGTCTATATATCATTTTTGAAACTTCAAGTTGTTTTTCTCTTTTGTATACATAAACTATCCATACTTTTAATTAGACTTTGTTTTAAAAATATGAAAAACGTTAAACTTTTTATATTGTTTTTAGCTACAATAATCGCAGTAGCTTTAGCTGTTTATGTTGTTCGATCAACAAATAAAATAAATAAAATGATGGATGAAGAATTAACACCTACACAAACCACCAATCAAGAAAATAATGTTGAACCAGATACGAATGTCGAAACAGTAGACGCACTTCAAGAAAGTTTTGATGAGCTTTTTGCTCAAGAAAATATAGAAGACCTTTATGAAGGAGAAACAGATTATGGGTTTATAGCTACTCCAACACAAGAGGATGAATAAAAATAATTTTTCAGATACGATATTAAACAACACCTTTGTTTTTGATTATTTTGATCAAGCTCAATGAAAAAAACAGGTGTTTTTACAAAACTGAAAAAATAAATATGCTGCCTTAGTACATGCGAGTACTATCGACCTATTTTTGGAAACAAAAGAAGAGGGCGGAGAAAGTGAAATCTATATTCTCTCTCCAATAGATGAGAAAACGCCATTGACGATAAACTTCAAAATAGATATCAATCATTCTGATGTAAAGCTAATCGTACATCTAGCAGCTTTCTTAAAACAAGATGCTCCTACAACATTAAATGCCTCAATTCTTATGAAACAGGGAGTTCAAAATTCATCAGCTTCATTATTAGAAGAGTCTGTAATTTTATCTCCTAAAATTAACATAAAAAGTCTCCCAGTCCTTGATATTCAAGCAAAAAATATTCAAGCTTCACATTGAGCAAAAATCTATCGCTTAGATGGAGAGAAATTGTTTTATCTTGAATCTAAATGACTTGACCATACAAAAGCACAAGAAATCCTTCTTTCTTCTTTTCCAGAGAAACTTTTTGAAGATATAGAACTCTTAGAAGAAGAAAAAAATGAACTCTTAGAACGCTATTTTACCTTTACTCATAAATAATGGAAAAATATTTTGATTTAGTGTTAGATCTCTTAGAATTAGATAATCAAGAAGAGTTAAAAATGCTTGCAAGAAATCTAGAAAAAGAACAAAAAGCATGACATACCGTCTTTTTCGCACATCGCTATGATTTTTTGTTTCAAGCACGATTAGCCTTCCTAGAAGAAAAAATTTCACTAGAAGAATTTGTTCAAATAGGAGACGTAGACTCTCAAATATGAATCTATAATCAAGAGAAAAAGTCCCTCAAAGAAATACTAGATAATCTTATGAATAAAATTCCAGAACAAGAGGTTTTTGTTATAGATCAAGATGCATGGAATCTTTTCCTTTCTGAAAAAAATAAAAAAGAGCTAGAAAAGAAACTAGCTCAATCTCAGAAAAAGCTTTATTTTATTTCCTAATTTATCTTTCTTTTTTTATTTGAAGTCAGCAAGGAAGTTTCTTATAGAGGAATAAATAAGCATTAACTCAAAAGAAAAGGCATGCCATCATGACAAAAATAATGAGTTTGTGAAATCTATTAGCTCATTGAAGAAGCATTAAAACCATCATCATGAGCGACCAAATCCAAATAAAAGCTCTAGTCTCTCATCTAGAAAATCCAAGTCCCATAAGTCTGTGGTGAAAATGGGTATAGTCTCCATTAAGGGGATTCTTTTTGAGAATAAAAATCCTATAAAGTCAAACTCGAACAGCATCAAAAATAACTAGTGATAAGGCAACAATAAGTGTCCCAATTTTAGCTCCTCATGCAACAGATAAATAAGCTATCGCAAATCCAAAAAACATAATTCAAACATCTCTGACAAGCCCTAAAGGTTTATATTCAATGAAGGTATAAATAAGACTAATGATAAACAAAAAGAGTGATAAATTCTCGACCATAATCAGTACATCTAGGTTTTGAAAAGTTTCATAACTCTCAAAAACAACAAATCTAATCAATAAATAAATAGTTAAGAATCCAATAGCAGAGACTCAGCTTCCCTGTGCATAAATTCCATCAAATCGGTTGATGGCATTAATACAAAACATCGTCCAAATCATAAATGCTATTGTAATAATCCAATTAGGAATTTGATATACAGTATCTCCTAAGACTAATTCTTGATTTCCTATTCATCAAATCCAAACCGCTAGAAAGGCAGCGATTAAATGAATACAAAGTCTAAAGTAAGGAGGCACTTTAGGAAATTTTCCCAAATAGCTCCACTCCTCAATTACTTCTACAATTCAAATCAGTCCTCCTGGAATGATGAGGCCAAGGAATAGCGGATTAGTATAATATGATGGGAAAAAGATTCAAATCCCAATAAGGAAAATAAGGATAACAAAAATTCATTGGAGGGTAGGAACCGGTTTCCTAGTATTCTTTAAATCACTTCATGGTTTGTCTAGTAAATGAATCTTTTTACAGATAATTAAACCAATTCGAGCAATAAGAACAGAAAGTACTGTTAAGAAAACTCGGGTCATAGTGTTGTAGAAGTGAATAAAAGAATACTTATATGTATTAATTACAATGATAAAATCTAGACGAAATAAAAATATTGTTAAAGAAAATTTTTAGAGCTCAGAGAAAGATATAAAAACATAAGACATCATCAAATTTAAAATGTCAAGTCTTGATTTTTATTTTTGCTTGCGAAACAAACTGGGATTTTTATTATTCAAAAAGAAAATCTATTAATTTTTTTTAAATTTAATCAAAATCGAATGGACGAAAAAAACCTCTTCGATAATCCTGAAGGAATAAACAACGAAGAATCAAACAATGAAGAAACTCAATCTTCATCACAACCTGAAGAAGAATTTTCTTATATTCCAACAGGTGAAAAGAATTTAATAACAAATTCCGTAGAAAAAGAAATTACACAATCATATATCGATTATGCGATGTCTGTAATTATTTCTCGTGCACTTCCAGATACAAGAGATGGATTTAAACCAGTATTAAGAAGAATCCTTTATTGAATGGCATGAATGAATAATTTCTACAGAGAAAAACATAAAAAATCAGCAAGAATCGTTTGAGAAGTGATGTGAAAATACCATCCACATGGAGATTCTTCAATTTATGAAGCAATGGTAAGACTTGCTCAACCATGGTCAATGAGATATCCACTCGTTGATGGACAAGGAAACTTCGGTTCAATCGATGGAGATGGAGCAGCAGCTATGAGGTATACAGAAGCAAGATTAACAAAAATCGCTGAAGAAATGCTTGCAGATCTTGATCAAGATACTATCGACCGAAGAGATAATTTTGATGGATCATTAAAAGAACCTATTATGCTTCCAACGAAATTCCCTAACCATCTTTGTAATGGAACAATGGGTATCGCTGTAGGTATGGCAACAAATATGGCTCCACATAATCTAACAGAAGTATTAGATGCAGTACTCCTTCTCTTACACAAGGAAGGAAAAGAAGAAATAATAACAGATGAAAATGGCTCAGAAATAAAACAAAAGGTTTCTGTAAGTATCGAAGAAATCATGGAAATTATTAAAGGTCCAGATTTTCCAACAGGAGGTATGATTTTTGATTCAAACAATATCTTAGAAGTGTATAAAAAATGAAAATGAGGAATTGTTGTTCGTTGAAAAACACATGATGAGGTATATGATGGTGCACATGTAATAGTAGTAGATGAAATCCCATATCAAGTAAATAAAGCAAGTTTGGTTCAAAAAATAGGAGAGCTTGTAGTAGATAAAAAAATTGAAGGAATTAATGATATTCGTGATGAGTCAAATAAAAATAAGATTAGAATTGCAATCTATCTAAAAAAAGGAGTAGATCCAAATCTTGTTTTAGTACAACTCTTTAAATTAACAGAGCTACAAACAAACTTTAATCTAAATAACGTTTCACTTGTAGATAACGGTACACAACCAAGATTACTTAATATTAAAGACCTCTTAATGGAATTCGTAACTTTCCGTAGGTCTGTAGTATATAGAAGATCAGTATATCAATTAAATAAAGCGAAAGATAGACTTCATATCTTAGAAGGATTAAAAAAAGCGATTGATATTATTGATGAGGTAATAGATACAATTAAGAAGTCAGAATCAAAAGCAGATGCAAGAACAAACTTAATGGAGAAATTCTGATTCTCAGAAAAACAAGCTGAATATATCCTATTAATGAGATTACAATCTCTTGTAGGACTAGAAATCCAAAAAATCTCAGATGAAATAGAGGAAAAATTAAAATTAATTGATGAATTAGAACATATTATAGGAGATCCAGAAAAACTTGATGAAGTAATAGAAAAAGAGTGTCAATACATGAAAGAAAAGTATTGAGATGAAAGAAAAACAGAGCTTTCAAACGATTTAAGTGTATATAATATCTCGTGATCACTTAAAGAATTCCAAAAGGCTGCTGATAAAGTAAAAGAAGACGTTATTTGCTGGATAGGAAACGATTTCTCATTAAGAGTTCTTTATCAAACAAGAATCCAAAATATTCCAGAAGAAACACTCGATTTAATTTATACCCATAACCAAGATAAATTAATCGTTATTACAGATATCGGAGAATTAGTAGTACAAAGACTTAAAGATTTTGGTCAATTCTCTATGGCAAAGCCAGCTATGAATCTTAAAGAACATTTTGGATTGAAGGGTAAGATAGTATTCGCTAAAACACTTCATTTCCAATACGATTACCTAGTATTCTTAACAAACCAAAATAGTATCAAGAAGGCAAAGAAAGAACTTGTATTAAGCTTCAAAAAGTTCCCTACAACAATTATGTCATTAGAACCAGGAGAGAAGATTTGTAGAGTATTGCCTGTAAATGATGGAGATAATATAGGAGTACTTACTCAGCAAGGTCGAATGCTTCTCTTTAAATCTGATGAGGTAAGAGCAATGGGTAAGACTGCTTGATGAGTAAAAGCAATCGAACTTCAAGAGTGAGATAAAATAGCAAATATGTTCTTGCATAATGACGAACCATTTATCCTTATCTATTCAGATAAGAATGGTAAACTCTTATCATTAGAGGATCTAAAGATTCGAAAAAGAGCAAGAAAATGACAAGTTGTGATGACTGGAAACGAGAAGCTTGTTTGAGGTATCTCAATCATTGAATGAGCAGTAAGAATCCGTTTCGCAGATGGTTCATTAAAGACATTACATTCAAATGATATTTCATTAGATGAACCAGAAACACCACTTTATAAGATGGTTGATCAAGAAATAGATGTAGTATATCGTCCTTGGGAAGAGAAAACAGAAAATATGAAATATAAAGAAGATAAGAAAAAAGCTGAAAAGCTTGAAATGAGTTGAAGTCTCTTTGATATCCCAGAGGAATCAAAAGAAGCGCCAAAAGAATCAGCTGGAGAACCAAAAGAAGAAATTGTAGAAGAGAATAACGAAGAAAACAATACAGAAGAATAATCTTTTATGTAAAATCCCTTCCATAGTGTGAAGGGATTTTAACTTCTTGAAAAGCTCTTAAAAAATCCTATACTAACAATATAAAGCATTAGACATTTATGTTCTAAAACTGCTCGTATGTTTAAACTTCGTCTTATTAGACCATTTCTTCATTTTCTTATAATAAACGCACTCTTTTTCTTAATGTATAGAATAAGAATGCGAACAGATCTAATACCATGAGTTCAGCTCCCAATTCCACTAATAAATCCTCAAGAACTTGCTATTTTTTCATTAATATCAAGCGTCTGATTTATTTTGATTTGAATAGTAAAAGATTTCTATTGTTTAAATAAAAGAGTTGTAAACCATTTCCAAACTTTCTCTAAAACCTGGATTTATTGGTTTATTTCAATCTCATTTCTTTCATATTTCGGTCAGTGATTTATTTTTTTCTTTTGAATCTCAAGATTTATTATTATCTTTGCCTGAATCTTAAGTTATATTGTAATTTTTTTCTTTGATCAAGCATGGAGAGCTCTAGAATATAAACAAGAAAAAAAGTCATGAAAGAAAATCCTTATTGTTTCAGATGAAACAGTAGATTCCTATGATATCCTAAGGACAATCAAAGATAATTTCTCTCTACCAACAGAATTCATAACATCAAAAGAAATAGAAGAGACAAACTTCGGAAATTATGAAATGTGTGTCGTTGTTTGAAACTTTAAAAAAGATAAACTCCAAACAATATTTGAGAAAACAAGATTCCATGATACAAGATTTTTCCATATTAGTGAGTGATTCTTCTTGGAAGATGTAGTATATAAACCAGAAATTATTCAAAATATTATTGCTCTAGAATATAAACATTCAAAGCTTGATTGATGGTCTATCATAGTAAAGAGAATCTTTGACCTAGTTTGATCAACATTGGGAATAATAATCCTTTCTCCAATCTTTCTTCTAATAGCAATCGCAATAAAACTAGATTCAAAAGGTCCAATCATTTATAAATCTAAAAGAGTAGGAACAACTTGAAAACTCTTTACGTTTTTAAAATTCCGCACGATGTATACCCATCTAAGTGTCGGATACTGAGGGAAAGAGGCGGACGATTTATATAAGAAACTTATTAATTCAGACGCTAATACAAGAGAAGGTGTCCTTCCTAAAATAGAAAACGATCCAAGAGTAACAAAGGTATGAAGATTCTTACGTAAAACATCATTAGATGAACTTCCTCAACTATTTTCAGTTTTTATAGGTACAATGTCTTTGGTTGGTCCAAGACCTCATCTAGAAAACGAAGTTGAGAATTATGCTCCATGGCAAAAAAGACTTCTTAGTATAAAGCCATGAATTACTTGATATGCTCAAGTATTCTGAAGAGATTCCCTAAGTTTTGATCAAGAAGCAAAATTAGATCTCTATTACATACAAAATCGGTCACTACGATTAGATATTTATGTTATTGTTTGAACCTTCTGAGTAATCTTTAAATGACGTTAATTTTATTTATACCTCTATATAATAATGAAAAAGAAAATTGTTTGTTTATGACTACTTAGTTTTCTCTTGCTATGATGTACTTTTGCATATCAACCAACTTCAGGTGATGCACAAGAAATTTCAGACTTAAAAGTTCAGCTAACAGCTTTATCAGAAGACGATAATCTCACACTTCGAAGTTTATACGAGCAAGCAAGAGATATCCTCTCATATGTTAAAGATGAAAGATTAAATTACATATTAACTCAATTAAGAGACTATTCCTTATCAAAATTTACAACAAGAAAAGATGCAGCTAAAAACGAAAGCGCTACATTAAAACAAGATTTAGTGAAAGCATATCAATCTTCATGACTAGATACAGCTGAAAGCTTATCAGAAAACTGTTATTGATGGTATAATACGTTAGATAATTTGAGTTACGCTTATGATTTCCCAACAGCATTAACAATAGCTATTCGGTATAGAGAAACAAGTTGTTGATATTATCTTCCTACAAACGGAGATTGACCATTTCAAATAGTAAGTAAAAATTACGGAAATTGAGAAATAACAAAAGAAATTTTTGAACAAACAATAAAGGATTTCTTGGAATTTTCTTGGAATAAAATTAATCGATATAATGGTAAAAATCCAGATACGTCAATTCGTTTAGGATATCGTTATTTTACTTATGAAGACTTATATAAATTCGCGGGATTATATAACGGTTTAAGTTGATGAACGGTATACTGAGATATAGCACCAGCAAATGAGAAATATTTCTTAGAAAAAATGCCATGAAAATATGAAAGCGGAAAGAAAAATGGATTATTCTTACAATTTCTTAGGGTAATCGAACGAGAATTGACGCAATAAAAGGAGGCCGTTTTCTTATGTCAGTAGTCATACACACTAGAGTGTATGGCTCTTTTGTAGGAATATACTGAATAATATAAATAGAAAACATATTAAATAAAGAATTACAAAAAAGACAAGTCATATTTTTGTAATTATTTTAATTTTTTTAGTTCTTAAAAAAAATTGAGTTATAATTAGATTTGAAATTTTATTATTTATTCATTCCTTCATGACAGTAAAAGAACAGTTGACTACTGATAAATACGAGGTAGTATCATCAAATCCTGAGAATTCTGAACAAGTAGATGATGAGTCTAGAGCAGAGTTATTATCACTTATTGAAAGTAATTCAGAGGATATTATCTGAAAGAAAAAACTTGAAAAAAATCTTAGAAAAAGCTTTCAAGAACTTTTTAGATGAATGAAAACTTCAGATATTACTGAAATGTTACAAAGTGCAGATATGTCTCAATGAGATAAAGAAGCACTTATCATGCTTTCAGAAAAGTATTATAATGAATTATCTGATGTGGATAGAAATACTAGTTATGATGTATATTCAGCTCAAAAAGAAGCATTTGAGCGTGAGTTAAATCAAGCGCAAAGAGATTTGGATTATCTAAAGATGGGAATTAATGCACAAATTAATTATAATCTAGAAAATCTTAGAGCTACTACAGATCAGACAATCTCAAATCAAGAAGCTCTTTTAACGCCAGAGACACCAACTGTGTTAAATGAACCATCTATTACGGAATGAGAAATGAAGGTAATGGAAGATATCTTAAACGGAAAAGATCTCTTATGAGAAAAACTTACGAGTGATGAAAGAAAACTAAGACGTGAATTCTATAATGCAATTAAGGTACTTAGAAAAAAATGAGATTTTGCTATTTCATTAAGAGAAGTACTAAGAGTTTTTTACAATGAAGGAATCCAATTAAGACACGGTAATCCTGATTGGAATACCCTATTTAAAAAGTCAACAAAAGAAATTGATGCATGAAGAAATACGTGGGATAATTCACAAATAGATACCCTAAATAAAGGATATGATGCTTTTGTAGCTGCTCATAAATGAGAAGCTTCTCTTTATAGATGGGGACTTGTTATTGGAAGTATAGAAAGAGGAGTATTAAGTGAATGAAAAAACTTAGAAACTGTATATACAGAAAATTTAAATCAACCAATTTCTAAAAGTGAAAGAAAAGCAGGAGTAAGAACAGCAAGAGAAGAATTTGAAGCGCTTAGTCCTGATAAAAATGCATGGATGGACCAATACTTACAAGAACATCAAGATGAGATAGCTGCTAAACAACAAGAATGGCGTGATTACTGACGTACAGGTCCAGAAGTTAATGCTATGACTAGAGACTATCTTGAAAGTAGATATAATAAAAGACGAAAAGATCATGTAAAAGAAATGGAAAAGCTTTGAGTACAAGAAGCAGATATCTGAAAATTTAGAAAATTAGTTGGTGATTTAGAATCAGATCAAAATAAATCATGGCAAGATAAATTATTTGCATTGTTAACTGATACTAACTTTGATGGAATGAGGAATCATCTCGACGGACAAGGAACAAAGAGATGACTTCAAGTTGACCAATCATTACATACAGCAATGGAACATTGAAAAACTCCAGAAGAAATTATGGCAAATATTGCAGATTATCTAGAAGGATCATTTTGATTTAAGATTCCAGGAGATCCTAAAACACTAGAAGATTTCTATAAATGGATGAGTGCAGATATTTTGAATGCAAAAAAAATACAAAATGCTTTAATGAATTCTCCAGCAGATGCACTAGATATTATGACCGATGGTAGAAAAGCTCTAGGTAGAACTCTAGAAAAGAGAAATGGTATTAATCAAGAAATGCAAGAAAAAATTAGAGCCAAATTAGAAACTATGGATGGTATTAAAGACCTTCCAGAAGCAACAAGAGAGTCTATAATGGCTAGTACAGCATCTCATCTTCAATCTAAAATTGAGCAAAGAGGTGTAAATGCTAATGAAAACGGTCTATGAGTAGGAGTTGGAGTTCCATTGGATCAAATTTTGAATGGTTTAGATTTTAATTTAGTGGCATGATCAACATTAGATGGAACGCCATATGTTTGAGTAGAACTTGCATGGAATACAAATATCCTTAGTTGGAAGACGGGATCTATTAATTGAGGAATTAAAGCATGAACAAACCTAGGAGTTATCCCTGTATATGGAGCTAGATTAGGTTTTGATCAAGATTTGAACCTCAAACAAGTGTTAGGTGATATCGACCCACACTCTTTGAAAACACTTAATATTGGAGGAAATGTAACAATGATTGGAGCATTACCTTCTTGGGGATTGTCAGCTTGATTTAGTAATGACCAATTAAAAGGTATTGAAAAACAATACAATAAGTTAAATAAAATGATATGAAAATTAGTAACTAACGCATTAAAAGAAATAGGAGAAGAAACTGATATTAATAAACAAAAAGAAATCGTAAATAGATTCTTATCAAAAGAATATAAAAATGCAGATAAAGAAAGCTTAGCACAAGCAACAGAAAATATTGTAGCAGCAATTAGACAAACATTAGAGGCTGGTATAAAACCAGAAGAAGCTGCCAATGTAATAAGTGATTGGTATGCAGAAAGCTGGAAAAATAATGCAATTAACGGATTATCTACATCATGGAAAATTTCATGAGCTTCTGTTTGAGTTCAATTTTTAGCAGGATTCTTCCCTATTGCTACATTATGAGTAACGTTAACAAGATACAAGAATAAAGCTTTTGTTGATGATGAAGCTAGTAGACAAGAGCGTAGACAAAAGATAGAAAATGGTATTTGAAACGAAACAGCAGAATTTAGTGAAGAAAGTTTCCAAAAGATTCATAACCAATTAAAAGAGGCTGGAGTTCTTATTAATGGAGAAATCTTTCAACTTAATGCAGACAAAACGGTTTCATTTTCTCAATCACTTATTAATAAGCCAGGACTCACAGTAATGATTAGAAAAGATTTAGCATGATATTTAACAGCTAAAGAAGGTGTCATTACTTTACCAGCCGGTCTTTGATACCGTTTCTTGAAATCAATGGGAGCTACATGAACAACAATGGTATTAAATATTGGAGGAGATAAAAGTGATTGAATGCAACCATTGAACGGTTCTACATTATGAGAATTTGTAGGTGAAAAAGACTATTTACAAGATCAATACATCACAGGATTAAGAGATAAACTTTCTGATTTATGAGAATTAGTAGATTGATATTCTATTAATGACGAATGACATCTTATGGATGCTCAATGAAATGATTTAGGAGCTCTTGATTCTAGTCATGGTATGGAGATTATTAAAGGAGAAGAATGAGCTATTATTAGAATCACAGATAGACCATGACTTATTGTTCGTGAAGAACACCCTGTAGAAACAGATCAATTACCACAACTTTGAGAATATATAGATGATGAAGCTATAGGAAGAGTAATTAGAGTAATTCGTAAGAAGAAAAGAGTGGTTCGTAAGAATTCTGGAAGAGCAAATGCAATTGCTAAAGATAGCTACATCACCCAAGGACCTTGAGGAATGGAAACTGCTAAACGAGATGAAAAATATGGTCAACGTTTTTTCCCATCAGAAGACGGAAAGTATTATGTTTCTGGAGATGGAGAACATTGGTATAGAAAAGAAGAGCCATGAAAGATTTATTGAAAAGAAACATTGCCAAAATGAGTAAAAGTTAACTGGTCAGAATATGGTTATATTTCAGCACCTAAATGAGAAATCGCTAATTCACAAGAAGAATATGATTATGTTCCAGCATTTTTATCAGAACTATGAGGTTTCTATAAGAATTCTAAAGAATATAATGAAGCATATATAGGAGCAGCTAAAGAAGTTGCTAAGATGTTAAAATGAGAACCAGATTGTGCTAAAGTATTAGAATGATTAGAAACAGTTACAGTTGATGGTAAAGAAGTATTTAAAAATCCTGAAGTAGCATATCAAATTATCGATAAATTAAAAGCTGTTTTCGCAACGATTGACGATAGTAGAAAAGACTCAAAAGCAGATATCGATCATTTGGTTGGTGATAGAGATAGAAGATGGAAAAGAAATCATAAAGGATTATGAGTATTAGAGAGTTTTAGTGAATGAAAAATTAAGCTCGATTATACAAAAATTACAGATCAATTAACTGATTTTAGTCCAAAATTGAAAGAAAATCTTATCTGATTTACAGCTTTCTATAGAAGTGGATTACAGCAAGAAGCTAAATGATTATCATTAACTTCTATTTGACAAACAAGAGTGTTAGGAGATACTGTTCCAGTTCCAGAAGATCAAAGAGAGGCAGTAATTGATTGGATTAAATGAAATATGGAGAGGGTTGCTAATACTCCACAAGGAGATTTAATCATCAAAATGATTGGTAAAATTGATGGTCAATATCTTGGAAAAGATAAATTACCAGCACTTTTAAGAGATGGATTTGTATATGTTTGAGAAAAAATTGTAAGAATTACATTAAATCCAGTAATGTATCTTTTAGCTGAATGTGGTAATGAATCTATTGGTCTAGAAGTTGGAAATGTTACTATAGAACAACCACCAACATGATCTTATGAAGAATATAAAAAAGGAGCATTAAGTCTTAATTATGAAGAAACTACAGCACAAGCAAGTGTTGATAGAAGTGACTTCTCTGTTGCTGTTGCTGTTGGTGGTTGAAAAAAGGATGGAGACGGTGGTGAACCAGAAAATCCAGATGAACCAGATAATCCAGACGGAGATCAACGGAAAGATTGAGATGTGGAATCCTGAACGACTCAATGATGAGAGTGAGATACAACATGATGAACAGGTTCTTGAACAGATTCATGAACATGAACTGGCGGAACGTCAGACACAACGGATTGATGGACTCCATGAAGATGACATAAATAATAATAAATCCACACTGAATGTGTGGATTTTTATTATATCATTTTTTTAAAAAAAGAGAAGATGAAAGTTTCGCTATATTTATTCAATAATTGAGATATTTTTTTTAGAGAATATACTTGATGTGAGGAATTTTAATTTTTAGTAACAGTTTTTATGAGCAAAAAAGATTACGTCTTAACATTCCTAGATAAAGTAAAGGATTTTTGGGAACCTGCTAGATGATTCTCTGTTTTAATAAGATACAATATTCTAAATGATGAACAGATTGATACGATTTTTTCTGTATTCAAAGATGTTGTAAAATCTTCATCTAATGAACAGAAGAAATGGAAAATTCAAAGAGCTATTAATGCAGCGGAAGAAATTAGAAATAAGGAAGAGAACCTTTCTATCTTAAACCAAAATTTAGATAAAATATTAAATGAGTAACAAAATTTATTATATTCTTTTATAATGTAATTGTATTAAAAATGACAAGTGTAGATCTATTAGTAAGATGAAATGCCGCAGAACTAAATGGGGAAAATCTTGTAAACTGAGAAAAAGTAGATGTAGATATAGAATCACAAGAAGAGCTAAAAGCATTTATTGAGAATTTCGCAGACAATTTAACGTGAACAAAAGAAGAGCTAAAGGGAGAAAGAGCTAAGGAAACGAAAGAACAAAAACAATTGAGAAAGAATTTAGAAAAAAGATTGAATAAATCATTGAGGGCGATTTTTTCAAGTAAAGAATTTAATATCCAAGATATGAAACAATTTGTTTCTTGATTATGAGAAAAAGAAAGACAGGCGGTGTTGGTTCTATTAAAAGAATATAAATGAGTATATTCGGATGGGATTGATGATTCATCATTATATCAAGAAAAGATTCAAGAATATAATGAAATTATTTCAGGGATTCAGAGAGAACTTCATGCTTTGCAAACAGAAATTTTATGAGAACATGCTGCATATCAAGAAACTAGTGTATTAGATGTTAATAGAAAATGAATTTCTCAAATAGAAAAAAGAAGGGGACAACTTGAAAGAGCATGAAATATAGACGCTTCACAGGGAATTTGACAAGATGTTATTACAAATACAGATATGAAAGCATTAGATCTAATGTTAAATGGGAAGTGAATGGCATTAGAGTGAAGATTTTCTTGAAAAGAAAAAGATTATAGGCGTGATTTTAAAAAATTTATTACATTATTACAGGAAAATACTGGGCTTTCATTCAAATGAGCTTTGGAAAAAATGAGAGATTTGGTTATTACTGGTACTCATCCAAATCTAAATCCAGATTGGGACGAAGAGTTTCCTAAAAAAGAAGCTTGAGAAAAGTGGTCATACAAAGAAAAGAAAAAATTGGCAGATGGTTTGATTGCGTATTTTGATGCACATCAAACACCAACAGAAGAAACAATAAGATGGAATACAATAATTTCTACAATAGAAACAAAGGTATTAAACCAATGATTATCTTTGTCAGATACTTATCAATCATCACTCAATGCTGAAATTTCAAAAAAGGAAAGAAAACAATGAATAGCAATGGCTAGAGAACAGTTCGAGGCGCTTAGCCCAGATTCAAAAGCATGGATTGATCAATACTTAAAAGAACACCAAGCTGAGATAGCAGCTAAACAACAAGAATGGCACGATGCATGATATACGAATATAAGTAAATTAACAAGGGACTATCTAGAAAGTCAATATAATCATAGATGGAAAAATCATTTAAAAGAACTAAAAAAACAATGAATACAAGAAAGTGATCTTTGAAAATATAGCTTTTTAGTTGATGCTATAAAAGAAAAATCTGTTCAAGATAAAATATTGGCTCTTATGACAGACACTAATTTTGACGGAATGAGGAACCATTTAGATTCCTTTGGCCTTAGAACGTGATTGGCTGTTCATGCAGCATTTTTAGAGGCGTTACAAGAAATAAGTGGCGATGAATGATTGTCTCAGATAATTGAGAACATTGTTAAATATATGGAGCAAAGAGAACCAGGAGTGTTTGGAGGTGTAGATGTATCAACACCAGAAAATTTTTCAAATTGGCTTGCTTCTGATATAATTCATGCGAGAAAGCTCCAGTCAACTATGTTTGATTCTCCAGCTGATCCAATTAAAATTATGTTGTTTTGAACGGAAGCATTAAAGAAGACGATAGAAAGTACATGAGATTATATGTCAAGTAATGAAGAATTATCTCAAATTATAAAGCTTGCAAACCAAGATAATTCTAAATTGAAAATCATTAAAGATGAAATTGAAGATACTAACTTAAAAAGCAATTTTGATTCAATCATATGAAAGATAAAATGATTGGCAGCTTCAACCGGAAACGGAGAAAGCATTAAAATTTCCTCTGATGAGGCAACTATTGTTAAATTATTAGTCTTAGAAGATGATAGCCTCGATAATAGACAAAAAAGAGAGTTGATGGCTTCTATAAACAGAAGAATTGATGTAGAAGAAGTTGCAAGAGGAGTTCAAGAAAAAATAGATTCTGAATTTAGTGATATCTTATCTCCAGCTGAAAGAGAATCTTTACAGGCAACATTGTCAGACCTATTACTTGGGGCCATGAAAGAACAACCAACAAATGTTGATGTAAACGGTTTGTGATTATGATTAGCTGTTTCTCTAGACTCAATTTTAAAATGACTAAATTTAACACTAGGTGTATGAGCATCTAAAGGAGAAGACGTAATTCCTTATTTATGAGTAGGTTTATCGTGGAATACAAATATTGTGCATTGGAAATGATGACGTCTTACAGCATGAGTTTTTTGAAAAATTTGAGCAAATGCAGATGACCCAATGGCCGTTATTCCAATTGTATGAGTCAGAACAGGAATCGAGCTAAATAATGAATGAAGCATTGTTAATAACTTGAGATGAAAATCTAAAAAAACAGTATCATTCTGAGTAAATGCTTCTATAATTTGAGTAATCCCTTCATACGGTGCATCAATTTGAGTAGATAATAGCAAATTAGAATGAATTAATGATCAATATAATATTTTATTTAAAGATATGGAATGAATTATCTATTCAATATTGACAAATAAAGATTTTATAGCAGGTAATGATGAAGAAAAAATAAGTAAAATAAAATCTATACTTTCTGATAGATTTAAAAAAGCTTCAGAAGAAGATTTAAATGCGGCTGCAGATAAGATTATGAGTGCACTTAGATGTACTCGATGATTATGAGCACAGAAAAATGAGAGTTTGGATCCAAGAGCTGTTTCAAAAATTATATGAGAAACATATGCAAAATCATGGAGAAATAATGAAGTTCGTTGATTAAGCACAAATCTTCATATTTCAGGTGGATCAATAGGTATTCAATTCATAGCATGATTTATTCCAGTTCCTTCTTGGGCATTAACATTTGAGAAATATAGGAAAGCGGTAACAGTTGATGATGCTGAGTCACTAGCAAGAGAAAGACAAAGAATAGATTATGGTTATTGAAATGAAGTAGTTGACAGATCAACATTCTTTTCTAGTGTAAATGTTCATTTAAAAAATGCATGAATATTATGAGAAACAGAAAAATGATTAGAAGAGCAAAATTGATTCATCGTTGTCCCTAGTTATTTAACACAGAAAATATGATTAGATATTTCTATAGCAAAATCTCTTGTTGAAAATTATATTAAAAAGGATGAACAAGGAAATTTTTTGTTCCCTAAATCATTAACCTACAGATTTTTAAAAGCAGATAGAGCAAAGGGGGCAAAAAACATTATAAACATAGGAACAAATATTTGAACTGAAAGTTCTGTCAAATTGACGATTGATACGGAACAATCACAAGAACTGCTTGATTATGATACAGAACAATATTTTAGATCGCTTGAAAGGAAAATTTCAGCATTGGGATTCAAAAATTTACAAATTAGAAAAGGAAAGATTGTTGTAGATGGAAAGGATTATCCATTACAAAAGAATCAATGAGTGAAATTAACAGTCGAGAATGATAATGTTATAGAGGTGGAATTTATTCCTAATTCAAAAGATATTTCTGTAGTACATAAGGAGGCGATTAAAACAGCTGATACAGAAAATTTATTAGTAGATACGTATTTTACACCAACTGTATTGGCTGATATAAGAAATAGTTGATGGACATGAGATTTAAGAGAAATTTGAGCATTTTATGCCAATACCTCTGTTAAAAAACATGATTATATCGCTATTGCAGAAGATTTTGAAAATCATTTTAAAAATAATGCTCATTTTGATGATATACGCAAAGCATTAGAAGTAAATGATGGTAATTTTAAAGATAAACAGTTGGCTTACCAAATTATTGATAGATTAAAAGCTGTATTTGCGACAATTGATGATAATAGAAAAGATACCAAGACTCATTTGACAACTACAGTAAGATGAAGAGAATCAAGATTTACCCATTCAGAAGGTGTAATTGGATATTATACATGAATCTCAGCACTTAACGGATTAAAATATTCAAATTTTATACCAGAAGATGTAACACCTCAAGACAAACCTAATTTGGTTGGTTTTACGGCATTTTATAGATGAAATGCTGCTTGAGGTTTCGATGATGCAAGAGGAATGTCAATGACCGCGATTGGACAAACTTCTGTCTTATGAGATGTCATTCAATTCCCAAATGAAGATCAAAGTATAGCAGCAAAAAACTGGATAATTGAGAGATTAACAGAGAATGGAACATCTAATGAGGTTGAACGCCAAATTTTATCATCGAAACTTTGACCAGTAGTTGATGCCGATTGTGTATGAAAATATGAGGGATTAGATGGCAATAAATTATGAAAAGAAGCAATGAAAACTTTGTTGTCTACTTGAGAAGTGACATTAGAGCCAACTGAGTGAAATGAAAGCTTAGGAAAAAAGATAATTAAATTAAATGCAACACCTGTAATGTATTTTTTGGCAGAATGTGGTAATGAATCTATAGGTATAGATTTAGGAGAATTTACAATTTCAGATGAAGCTCAAGATGCAAGTGCAGAAGAAGGTCTGTACTATAGAAATTTATCATGATGAACAACATCTCTCGTAACAGATGCTAATAGATTCTCTGTATCGTGAGTTATTCCTTTAGGCCCACAGAAGGGTGAAGAAGAATGGCATGATTGAGATGTAGAATCATGAACTACACATTGACCAGATGGAGATAATTGAGGAGTGTGAAATAATTCATGATCTAGTTCTTGACCAGATGGAGATACAACAAACTGATCAACGCCTTGAAGAAATCACCATGGAAAATAATTCTATTTATTTATGAAATAGAAAATGAGGAAACCCAATATATATGTCTTATTAATATGTTCAATGTTGTATATAACATTGTGATTTTCTAATAAGATATCAGCATTGGAGTGATGAGCATGAAATATTTGATGAAGCTCAGTGTGGTTTGCGACACAAGAAGCATGAACAACGGCATTGACAAAAACACAATGTCCATGAGATTACAACAATGTTTCATTTTATCTTAATTGAGATGCAGATTGAGATTGAGTTGTAGATATGGGACGTGAATGGTATTTGACAGATAATAGTGAATACCATTGAGAATGAAGCAAAGTTCGTAGGGGCGCATATCAGACAGTCCATGATGGATACGATCAATGAAGTTCTGTAAGGTATTATGTACCAGAAGATAGAATGTTAAAAGTATATAGATGAGGACAGAAATATAGCCTAACGAATACATCTGTATGGTATAGAGCATCATCAGTATTCCCTTTAAATCAATGGGTAAGA
>JAFTEM010000019.1 GCA_017453665.1 bacterium
AAATTATCTATATATTTTAAAACAATAAGAAAAAGAAAAACTCAAACAAAAATAGCGCATCCCCAAATAAGTGTATGAGAAGAAAGGGTTGATCATTCAGTAAAGAATATTGAGGTCATAGGTTATTTAAACTAAAAACTAAAGCAAACAGACATTTTTCCCTAAAAACATTGTAGGTTTATGATATATTATTTCAATTGGTTTTAGATTTTTTTATCAAAAGCGCTTGCAAATAGCCCGCTTTTTTTTATAGTCTTAGTCGGTTCTATTTTTTATTATTTTTAGTTTTAAACTGATGGCAAACGAGAAAAAAACTTTGGATAAAATCAGGAATATCGGTATCATGGCACACATCGATGCTGGTAAAACAACAACGACTGAAAGAATTTTATACTATACTGGAAAAAAACACAAGATCTGAGAAACTCATGATTGAGAAGCAGATATGGATTGGATGGAACAAGAAAAAGAAAGAGGTATTACTATTACCTCTGCTGCTACAACTTGTTTCCGGCACGATATTCAAATCAATGTGATTGATACCCCAGGGCACGTTGACTTTACTGTAGAAGTAGAAAGATCTCTTAGAGTTCTTGATGGAGCTGTTGCTCTTCTAGATGCTTCTCAAGGAGCTGAACCACAAACAGAAACAGTATGGAGACAAGCTGATAAATATGGAGTACCTAGACTTATCTTCGCAAACAAAATGGATAAAATCGGTGCTGATTTCTTTATGTCTCTTGATTCTGTAAAAGCAAGATTAAGTGATAAAGCTATTCCTATCCAACTTCCTATCGGAAAATCAGATACTTTTGAAGGAGTAGTTGACCTTGTAACAATGAAAGCTTACCACTTCGAAGGAGATAAAGGAAGTGATGTTGTTGAAGGAGAAATTCCTGCAGATTTACAAGCTCAAGCTGCTGAATATAGAGAAAATATGATTGATGCTATTTCAATGTTTGATGATGAATTAGCAGAAAAATTCCTAGGAGGAGAAGAAATTAGTATTGAACTCATTAAAAAAGCTATCAGGAAAGGAACAATTTCTAATGAATTATATCCAGTACTTTGTGGAACTGCTCTTGGAAACAAAGGAGTTCAATTAGTACTTAATGCTGTTGTTGATTATCTTCCATCTCCACTTGATAGAGGTGAAATGGTTGGACATCATCCTGATGATGATAAACAAGAAGTGAGAAGAAAGCCTGATCTTAATGAACCAGCTGCTGCTATCGCATTCAAGATCATGACTGATCCATTTGTTGGTACTTTAACATTCGTTAGAGTATACTCAGGAGTTATTAAATCATGAGATACATTATTAAATACAATTACTGGTAAAAAAGAAAGAGTTGGAAGACTTTTGTTAATGCACGCTAATAAAAGAGAAGAAATTTCAGAAATCTCTGCTGGAAATATCTGTGCATTCTTAGGTCTTAAAGAAACTCAAACTGGACATACATTGTGTGATCCTGCTAAACCAATCGTTCTTGAAAAAATGGAATTCCCTGATCCAGTGATTCATATTGCTATTGAACCTAAATCAAAAGCAGACCAAGAAAAACTAGGATTAGCACTTTCTAAATTAATGGCTGAAGATCCTACGTTTACAGCTCACTCTGATGAAGAAAGTGGACAAACAGTTATCGGATGAGTTGGAGAATTACATCTTGATGTTATCGTTGATAGATTAAGAAGAGAACATAAAGTTGAAGTAACTACTGGTAAACCTCAAGTAGCATATAGAGAAACTATTTTCCAAACTGCTACTGCAAGATGAATCTTCAAGAAACAATCATGAGGTAGAGGACAATATGGAGACGTTGAACTTAGAATCGAAAAATTACCAGATGAAAAGAACTACGAATTCGAATCTGAGATTAAAGGTTGAGTTATCCCTAACGAATTTATCCCTGCTATCGATAAAGGAGCTAGAGAAACAATGGCTCAAGGACTTCTTGCTGGATTCCCTATCATCAATGTAAAAGTTGTTCCATTCTTCGGATCATACCATGATGTGGACTCTTCAGAAGTTGCCTTCAAAGTTGCTACATATAAAGCATTTAAAGAAGCTTTCTTTAAAGCTTCTCCTGCCCTATTAGAGCCAATCATGTCTGTTGAAATTGTTACTCCTGAAGAATATGTTGGTACTGTTATGGGAGACTTAAGTTCAAGAAGAGGTATTATCTTAGGACAAACTCCTAGAGGTAGTGCAACTGCTATTCAAGCCAAAGTTCCTTTGTCTGAGATGTTCGGTTATGTAACTGACCTTAGATCTAATACTCAAGGTAGAGCTGCATTTACAATGGAGTTCTCTAACTATGATAAAGTTCCAGAAGGAATCGCTAAGAAAATTATCGAAGAAAGAGCTGGAAAGATTAAAGGAATGGATGAAGAATAATTTAAAATTATATAGAAAAAAGGCATTCGTTATTTGAATGTCTTTTTTTTAATAATGTTTTTTAACCAACACTTCATTCCATTTCCAACTCTATTAAGCGATTTAACTCTCAAGCATATTCCAAAGGAAGTTGCTTGATAACAGAAGAAACAAATCCGTTTACCAATAATGACATCGCTTTCTCCTGGGGAATTCCCCTACTCATAAGATAATACAGCTGCATCTCATCAACTTTTCAAGCAGAAGCTTCATGAGAAATAAGGGAGGTCGCATTTTCACAATCTATTAAAGGAATCGTTTTACTTATAGAAATCTCATCTAAAATTAATGCATCACATTTTACAGAACAAACAGTATCTTCTGCCGCTTTTCACACCTTTACAATCCCTCTATATGTATTAATTCCTCATTGAAGTGATAATGATTTAGAAACAATATTTGATGAAGTATGACTTCCTAAGTGAATAACTTTTGCTCAAACATCTTGGTCTTGCCCTTTAGATGCCATAACGACTGATAAATTATCTGACTTTGCATAATCTCATTTCAAGATAGAACAAGGATAGAGCATTGTTGCTCATGAACCAAGATTTCCTCAAACCCATTCCATAACTCAATACTCCTCCACTATAGCTCTTTTCGTATTCAAATTATAGGTATTTGTTGATCGGTTTTCTACAGAAGAATACCTCATTTTAGCACCTTTTCATACATAGATTTCCACGCATCATGCATGAAGTGATAGTTGATTATATTTAGGAGCAGAACATCATTCGATATATTGTGCTTCTGCCTCATCTTCTAATATAATAATCGTATGTTCGAATTGTCATCAAGCTAAAGTATTCATACGAAAATAGGCTTGAAGTGGTTGATTTAATTTTACTCCTTTAGGAACATAAACAAAACTTCATCAACTCCAAACCGCTCAATGCAGTGCAGCTAGTTTGTGATCTGTTGGAGGAACAATTTTCATAAAATGATTTTTTACAAGTTCTGGATATTCTTTAAGAGCATGTGAAAGGTCTTCAAAAATAATTCATTGTTCTTTCCAAACTTCCTTTATCTTATGATAAACAGCTGTTGAATCAAATTGTCCTCATGAACCTGCTAGATATTTAGCCTCTGATTCAGGGATTCATAGTTTCTCAAATGTTGATTTTATTTCTTTTGGAACCTTAGACCAATCATTAGCATAAGTTTTTGATCATGTTTTTGGCTTTGCATAATACACTAATTGCGAAAAATCAAGACTTCAAAGATTAGGACCATAATTAGGCATTTTCATTGACTGAAAAATTTTTAATGAGTCCAATCTCTGTTGTAACATCCACTCTGGTTCTTCTAAATCAGCAGAAATTTTTCTTACAACATCCTCATCTAATCCTTGTAAAAAAAGTTCATATTCAACACTATTTGCTTGAGCTAAATCCATTTATCCTATTCCCAATAGTAAATTAGTATGTTGCATCATGCACAGCATTCTCTCTTTGAGTAAATCTCATAATCTCAGGTTCAAAATGAAGCTCTACTTCTCAAACAGCTCAGTTTCTATTCTTTCTAATACAAACATCAGTTGCTCCTTTTCTATCTGTATCTGGATCATAATAATCTTCTCTATGAAGCATTAATACAGCATCAGCATCCTGCTCGATTGATCCTGATTCTCTAAGATCAGAAAGTTGAGGTTTCTTATCAACTCTCTCCTCTACTTTACGTGAAAGCTGTGAAAGTGCGATAATTGGTACTCATAACTCCCTTGCAAGCTCCTTTAATCCTCTTGAAATTTCTGAAATTTCTTGGACCCTATTTCATGCAAAAACGGTTCCATGCATCAATTGAAGGTAATCAATTATTACAATATCTAACCCTCATTTTTCTATTTTCAATTTCCTTAATTTCGATTTAAGTTCTGGGACACTTAATGCTCATTTATCATCAATATAGATTTTAGCATCTCAAAGAACCTGGAGTGCTTCTCACATTTTATTAAAATCATTATTATCCAAATCTCATTTATTAATCTTATACATTGGAACTCAAGAGACTTCTGACATAATTCTATCTACAATTGACTGGGTACTCATTTCTAGAGAAATCATAACAGCCGACTTATTTTGTTTTAATGCAATATCTGTTAAAACATTTAAGGCAAAAGATGTTTTACCCATTGCAGGTCTTGCTGCTAAGATGATAAGTTCTCATGGCTTGAATCCTGTTAACATATCATCAATTCCAGGATATCATGAATTCACTTTATTTTCATTAAACTTCTCTGGATTATCAACCATTTCCATATACTCCTCAATTCTTCAATTTAGGATATCTCAAATTGAAACAATAGTATCTCAAGTCTGATATTGAGTTAAATCAAAGATTCTTTTTTCGATAGCATCAAAAATTTCAAGAGTATCTTTTTGTTCGTAGACATCTCAAGAAATTCACTGACAAACTTTTAAAACTTGCCTTAATAATGATTTTTCTTTTACGATTTTACTATATTCAGCACAAGGTTGAGTTGAGAACAAAAATGTAGATAATTCATAGAGATAATTAGTTCCCCCTATAACATCGAGATTTCAATTTTTATCGAGTTGATCTGAAAGAGTGATAACATCAATTGTTTTTCTCGCTCATCGAAGCTGCTGAATAGCCTCATAAATAAAACTAAATTCTTTTTGATAGAAATCTTTATGATTAAGCCCATCTCAATCATAAATCCACATTGTTTCATTATCTAAAAGTACTCAGCTTATTACTCCTTTTTCAGCTTCTGTATTGTGTGGTGGTAAGTTAATGTTTTCTGGCATCTGCGTTTGCTGTGGATGTAAATTTCTGTTACAATTGTTATAACAAATCTTTTTTTGAAATCAAGAGATTTTTTAGTTCTAAACTGATATTTCTTTTAACATTTTAACATTTAGTTAACAATGTTATTCTATCAGTTTATTGAAAGCCATTTGACAAACGGATCTAAAAATCAAGGAAACAAAAACCCCTATGCGTAACTCAGCAGGGGCACCATCCGGAACCCGACGCATAAGGGATTTACTTTGTTGATGTCAGTATAAATAACTTCTTTCTAGTTGCAAGTTTTAGTCAGATTTTACCTTATTTCACTTGATTTTAAGCTTTAGATTTCTATAAAAAAATTGCTAAACAAAAAGTAGTTAATACGCTAATGAACGTTCCTCGACTTCTATGCCACTATGAGCATACTCATCGTTGCAGGAAGTGACTCCTCTAGATTGTATGTAGGTAAAAACACTTACTAATCGAAAAACTGTACAGCTATGAAATTTAAGATTTTCATTCCTCGTCAGACCGCAAGATGCGGTTAATGTCGGAAAAAAACGACGCAATTAACCCTATTGTTTAACACTTTAATTGATGCATAGGTATTCTCCCTGTGCATCTTCTTTTTTATTTATTGTTGAATCCCATAAACCAAACCATATATTTCCTTTAATTATAAAAAATCTTTTTATAATTTCATATTATCCTATGGATTATTCTGAACAATCATTACAACTTCATAAAAAGCATCACTGAAAAATAGAGATAGCTTCTAAAGTACCCCTAAATACTCTTGAAGACCTTGCAACTTTTTACTCTCCATGAGTTGCAGCTCCCTGCCTAAAAATAGCCGAGAATAACGAAGATGCATATACCTATACTCGAAAATCTAATACAGTTGCCGTAATTACTGATGGATCTGCAGTACTTTGACTTTGAAATATTGGATGACTTGCAGGACTTCCTGTCATGGAATGAAAAGCAATTCTCTTTAAAAAATTTTGAAATATTGATGCCATCCCTATCGTACTTAGCACCCAAGAACCTGATGAGATTATAAAATGTATTGAAGAAATCGCAATTAACTTCTGAGGAATCAACCTTGAAGATATCGCTGCACCAAAATGTTTTTATATCGAAGAAGAACTCAAAAAAAGATTATCTATCCCTGTTTTCCATGACGACCAACATTGAACTGCTATTGTTGTACTCGCTTGAATTATTAATGCATTAAAAATAAAAAATGATCCATTGAACGAACAAAAAATTGTCATTTCTTGAGCTTGAGCAGCAGCACTTGCGATAGGAAAACTTCTTCGAAAAGCCTGAGCAACAAATATCATATTCTGTGATTCTCAATGAATAATTTCTTCTTCACGTAAAGATCTTAATCCTTACAAACAAGAAGTTGTTCAATACAACAAAAATAACATAGAATGAACACTTCATGAAGCACTAATCGAAAGTGATATTTTCATAGGTGTAAGTAAATGAGACCTTCTTCACGCAAAAGATATAGCTAAAATGCATACCGATCCTATTATCTTTGCTTTAGCTAATCCTATTCCGGAAATCATGCCTGAAGAAGCTAAAAAAGGAGGCGCTTATATTATAGCCACATGAAGAAGCGATTATCCTAATCAAGTAAATAATGTGCTTGTTTTCCCTTGAATTTTCAGGTGAGCTCTTGATGGGAAAATAACAAAAATTACAGATGAACACAAAATAGCTGCTGCTCATGCATTAGCAAATAGTGTTGATACACTTTCTATCGACAAAATATTACCAACAGTTTTCGAAAAACAAGTTGTTGAAAATATAGCAAATGCAATTAAAGAAATTTGATAATCTTATTTCATATAAAGTTCATCAATATGAAATATAAGATAAGTTAATCGTATAAATGAAGCTATTGCTAAAAGAACAACCAACCGACTAAGTCCATATAACAAAGCAAGGTTATATGCTATATGAATTGCAAATCACAATAAAAGTGCGATAAAATATCTCAAAAGTATTCCTCACTTTTTAATTTTCATTAATACTAAAGCAATTGTTCCTGTTGCAACAGCATGAATTAAAGCTGCGATTAATCATCTTCATAAAATAAAACTTGTTGTTAATGTCTCTCATTGAAAGATCTGCATAAAAAATGCCAAAAGATTTTCCGACAAAGAGAATGAAATTCCCATTAAAATCGCTAAGAGAAGTAATGATGAAACTTCTTTTTTAGAGAGTACTTCTGATTGATTATTTGAAACAGTAAATTTAAAAGACTCCTCTGTAAAAGCCGCTAAAAGATAATAAGAAACCAAAGCTGTCAAACCACCTGCTGGTCATCATAATGCAAGAATAATAAGAGAGAATAAGATCACACCTAATTCCAATAAGATATTCCTATTTTTTCGATTTTTAAAAAGAAAGGTAATTCCTAAAAGCACAAGAATAATATAAACAATAAACAAACTAACAGAAAAAACATTAAAGACATCACGAATATAGAATAATGTCTTATCAATCCCTAAATAACTAAAAATTCGTTCATAACATGCCAATACTAAGACAAGGATTGCTCACCATAAAAAAATTTTTCGTTTTTTCACTTCTTTTAATGAAGAAAAAACTTGGTTAAGAATCCGTATCCAAAACCACAAAAGAAGAATTATTGTAATACCTAATCAGATATAAGACACGCTTGTTGATGATATAAAGATAAATATGGTATAGTAAATGTTTTTATAAAATCAAGCTTGAAAATTCTCATAAAATGATAATCCAACTTTTACTACTTTTAAAGTTTATACCTTTTCCAATACTTCTTTGAATAATAACATGAGATTAAAATACTAACAAGCTCTGCAAAAGGAACAGCAAACCAAATACTTTTAGCTCCGAACACCATAGGGAAAAGAATAAGACATGCTGAAGTTATTACTAAACTTCTTAAAAACGAAATAAGCGCTGAAATTTTATCATTTCATACACTTGTAAAAAACGACGATACATAAATATTAATTCAAGCAAACAAAAAGCAAGTAAAAAAGATTAGTCATCAAGCAGATGCCAAAGTATACACTGAATCCGTGCTTCAACTTAACCATTGGATAAAGAAATCTCAAAATCAATAAGCAAATGCTGTTAAAAGTATTGAAGCAATAGCTAATATCTTCAAATTATGAAGAACAAGTTTTCTTAAAGATTTATAATCTTTTTCTCAATAGTAATAGCTTTCAATTGGAGCTATTCAATTTGAGAATCCAATATAAATCGAATAAATAAACAATTCAAAATAGAGAATAATTGTAGCTGCTGCTACTCCATCATTTCAAAAATACTTAAGCATCAAGATATTAAAGAAAAATGTTGTAATACTAGTTGAGACATCTGTAACCATTTCAGAGCATCCATTCTCAAGAGCTGAAAAAAATTCTTTAAGTTTAAGTTTAAATTTTGTGAAATAGAGTGCGGTATTCTTTTCTGAAAAATATACAATTCCATAAATGCTAATCAAAGTCCAAGCAATTCCAGAAGCTAATCAAGCTCAAGTAACTCAAAGATTAAAATAAGCAAGGAAAAGATATCCTAAGACAATATTCATCACTCCTCAAAACAAAGTAATAATCAATCCTGTTTTAGGTTTTCAAGCTGTAATAAAAAGCATTTGAAAAACCTGCTGAAGAAGCGATGCTACAGAAAAAAGAGCCACTACTTTAAAATACTTATAACTATTAAGATAAAGCTCTCCATCTGCTCATAAAAACCTCACAATAGGTTCAGCAAAGATATAAGAAAGAACCGATAAAATAATCCCAATTAAAATTGTAAAAACAATAAGTTGACTAAAAGACTTTCTTGCTTCCACTTCTTTCCCTTCTCAAAGTTTCTCTGCTAAATTTGCACTTCATCAAGTTCCAATCATCACTCCTATAGCAACGATTAAACATAAATAAGGATATACAATATTAATACTCGATAAAGCATCTGTACCAATATATAAAGAAGAAAGGAGTCCATCTACCATTCAATATAATGCCGTAAATAACATCATCAAAATTGAAGGAAAGGTATATTTCAAGATATCCTTATAACTTGTTATTTCGATAATCGTTTTTCTATGTCTTCACCACTTTTTCATAGAGATAGCATAAAGATAAATTGATTACCTGTATATCTTTATTCAAAAAAGTTGCAAGATTTTTGCGTTGCATTTGTTTTTACAATTACTATTATCTGTATTGCTTTAGTTTTAAAAAAAAGATGAGACAATTTTTATGAAGGTTCAGTTATTCGGTCTAGAGACATATAAAATTGTTTTTCTTTTATTTTTATTACCTATAATCTTATGTTAGATAAATATAATCCTAATGATATCGAATCCAAACGATGAAAAATTTGGGAAGAAAACTGATATTTTAGAGCAACAACCAACCCAGAAAAAGATAATTTTGCTATCGTTATTCCACCTCCTAATGTAACTGGAATTCTACATATGGGACACGTTTTAGATGAAGCCATTCAAGATGTATTAGTAAGACGAAAGAGGATGTCTTGATACAATACACTTTGGATGCCTTGAACCGATCATGCTGGTATCGCTACTCAAAATAAAGTAGAAAGAGCCTTAGCTGAAGAAGGGAAAACCAAAGAAGATTTAGGAAGAGAAGCTTTCATTGAAAGAACTTGGGAATGGAAAAGAAAACATTGAGGAATCATTACTCAGCAACAAAGAAAACTCTGAGCATCACTTGATTGGGAAAAAGAAAGATTTACGATGGATGAATGACTTTCTGCTGCAGTGAGAGAAATTTTTGTGAAACTGTATAATGATAACTTGATTTATCAAGGTGAATACATGGTTAACTGGTGTCCAAGATGTGGAACAGCATTAGCTGATGATGAAGTTGAGCACATTGATACTGAATGACATTTTTGGGAAATCGCCTACCCTATTGTATGAACAAATGAAAGATTAATTCTTGCCACAACAAGACCTGAAACAATGTTATGAGATACTTGAGTAGCTGTTCATCCTGAAGATCCAAGATATCAACACTTAATAGGGAAAAAAGTATTATTACCATTAGTTAATAAAGAGATTCCTATCGTTGCTGATGAATATGTTGATAGAGAATTCGGAACCTGAGTTGTTAAGATGACACCTGCTCATGACCCTAACGATTTTGAAGTAGGGAAAAGAACAGGATTAGATATCATTAACATCTTCACTCCTGATGGAAAAATTAATGAAAATGGTTGAATATATGCATGACTTGATCGTTTTGAAGCAAGAGACAGAATTGTAGAAGATCTAGAGAAAGGAGGATATCTAATAAAAGTTAGACCTCATAATCATGCAGTAGGACATTGTTATAGATGTAATACTATTATTGAGCCAAGAGTTTCTAGACAATGGTTTGTCAGAATGCAGCCTCTTGCTAAACCTGCACTTGAAGCCGTTAAATCATGAAAAATTAAGATTCAACCAGAAAGATGGATTAAAGTATATTATCACTGGCTTGAAAATATTAGAGATCGATGTATCTCAAGACAGATTTGGCGAGGACATAGAATTCCTGCATGGTATGGACCAGATGAAAAAGTATTTGTTGCTAAATCTGAAGAAGATGCATTAGCACAAGCTAAAGCATTTTATGGTAAAGACGTTGAACTAAAACAAGAAGAAGATGTATTAGATACTTGGTTCTCTTCTTCTCTATGGCCTTTCTCTACAATGGGGTGGCCTGAAAAGACAGAACTTCTTGAACACTTCTATCCAACTTCTACGCTTGTTACTGGAGCCGATATCATTTTCTTCCGAGTTGCAAGAATGGTAATGATGGGATTATATGAAATGAAAGATGTCCCATTCCATAACGTATTCTTCCATGGTATCGTAAGAGATGAATTAGGAAGGAAAATGTCTAAGTCTTTAGGAAATTCTCCTGATCCATTAAAACTTATTGATGAATATTGAGCAGATGCTATTAGATTTACAATGATTTACAATACTTCTGCTGGACAAGATGTCTACTTCTCAGAGAAACTCATTGAAATGGGAAGAAATTTCGCAAATAAGGTTTGGAATGCTACAAATTTTGTATTAATGAATCTTGAAGGATTTGATGCTAAAAGCATTAAAAAAGAAGATTTAGAATTAGAGTTAGTAGATAAATGGATTTATTCTAGACTAAATTCTACAATAAAAGAAACGCAAGATTACCTAGAGAAATATACATTAGATGAAGCTGCTAAAACAGTATACGAATTCATTAGATGAGACTTCTGTGATTGGTATGTTGAAATGGCAAAAGTAAGACTTTATATGAATGAAGATATCAAGAGTAAACAAACTGCTCAATACGTATTATGGGATGTATTAGAACAGGCATTAAGACTTCTTCATCCATTTATGCCATTTATTACTGAAGAACTTTGGCAACAACTAAAAATAGGATGAGAAACTATTATGCTTCAAGCATTCCCTAAAGCTGATGAAAACCAGATATCCGAAGAAATAGAGAAATCTATGAATTGGTTACAAGAAGCTATTACTGCATTCAGAAACATAAGAGCTGAAGCAAATATCAATCCTGGTAAAGAAGTACCTGCTTTGATTAAAACAACAGATACTGAGGAAATTAAAATACTAGAAAACAATAAATCATTCTTAATGAAATTAGCTAAACTTTCTTCATTAGAGTTTGGTTGAACAATTGAAAAACCTGAACTCTCTTGATTTAGAGTTGTAGGGAAGTCTGAACTTATTGTACCTCTATTAGGATTATTAGACACCGAAAGTGAGAAGAAAAAACTTCTTGATCAAATTGCTAAGTTAGAAAATTGACTAGCTTGATGTGAAAGAAAATTAAACGATGAGGTCTTTATGTCTAAAGCACCAGCTCAAATTATTGAAAGAGAAAAGAATAATAAAGTTGATTACCAAGAAAAGATTGAGAAATTAAAACAAAACCTTGCATTATTAGAGGACGCATAAATCAAAGAAAATAGCAAAAACAACGGATTTCTATTTTACTAAGTCCGTTGTTTTTTTATTCCAAGCCATTAAAAGGATATTAACCTATATATTCCAATTTCCGTTTTTAAAGAATTCAATCATCTCTCAATCCTGAGTTTCTCAAGTAATACATAAAGTCTCATCACCTACCATAAAATCAATATGGATCGTGCTCTCATTCATTCATGTGCTATCTCTTTCTTCTTTTCACATATCATCTGCTCCTTTAAGACAAGTTGGATATGCAGCACCGAATGCTAAATGGCAACTTGCATTTTCATCAAATAAAGTATTTGAAAAAATAAGTCATGATTGATAAACGGGAGATGTTATAGGGACAATAGCAACCTCCCCTATCCTTTTAGCGTTTTCATCTGCCTCAAGTATTGATTTCAAAACTTCATATCATTCCTCAGCTATATAATCAACAACTTCTCAATCCTTAAAAGTAAGCACAAAATTCTTAATTAACTTTCCTTGGTACTGTAAAGGAAGTGTAGCTGCCACCACACCATTTACTCAATATTTATGTGGCATAGAAAACACTTCTTCTGTTGGTAAATTTGGATGAAAATGAACTCATCTTTTCGAGATTTCTTCTGCGCCCATCCAAATATGTCATTGAGGTAATTCAATCGTTAAATCCGTTTTAGGAGACTTATAATGGAGTTTCTTAAAATTCTTTTCATTAAGATAAGCTGCATGCTGTTTAAGCATCTCCAAATGATTTTCCCATTCTTTAATAGGATCTTCTTTATCAAGTCTTACCAATTTAAAAATTTGATCCCATAATTTTTCCATATTCTCATCAGTAGAATTATTTCCATAAAGAGTATTCGCCCATCATTCCATAGGAATAGCAACCACCACCCAATTAGTTTGATTAGACATAATTGCTTCTTGATATTTAATATTAGCCAATGATGCTGCTTTAGACAATCTTTTGAAATGCTCTGCATTTACATTTTCAAAAAGTGAAGTATCAGACATATATAATGAAAGTGTTGCTGCTCATTCAAGTACTTCTTTTGTATACCCATCCGCAATCCATTGAGGGAACTCATCAAAAGAATCTTCAGGAGCCTTATTATACCTAATACATTCGAGTTCCTCTGTTTTCCATCTATACATCACTTCTTTTGCTCCCATCTCATATGCTTTCTCTGTTAAGATTTTTACAAAATCATATGATTGAATAGGTGCTTTAATAATCAACTTTTGTCATTTCTGAAGATTTACTCAAAAACTCAAAATAATCTCAGCATAAAGATTTTTATTTTCCTCAAATGTTCTCATTATACTTTAGTATATCAATAAAAATTAATACTCTACTGCTATCGCATAATTATAAAGTATTTTTGTCGCTCAAATTCCCCATTCTTTTAAAATATATTTATAAGGAACTTTTATCGTTCATTTCATCAGATACTGCTCAGTATTTCTTCTTGTATTCGAATCATACACATAAAAGTATTTATCCTTATCATTATATCCCCAAAGCGTAATATAATGCCAATGAAATAGAGCTCTCCTTAACGAAAACCACTTTTTTTTCGTTTGTCCGTTAGCAACAAGAAGAATAATAGGTCCTTTCCCCAAATGTTCTTTTAATAGATTAAGCTTTTCTTCATCTTTTAATCTTTTCGCTTTTATAACTTCATATGCTAATTGATATTTTCTCAAGACCTTGGTTATTCCCCATGGCGTCATAAGGTATGTTGTTCTTGATCGCCAATCAGAAGAATAAGTTTTCATAGGATTACTAATTCTTTGTTTCCCTTCTATCACCGCCTTTAATGAATGCTGAGCACAACTTCAAAAACGTCTTTCTCTTAAAGGGAAACCATCAGGAGGAGTTTGAAGAATCACTACCATATCTTCATTTCTTCCTAATTCAGCTCTTCCATGAGAAGGTGCACTACTCAATGCAGAAAATAAAGAATCTTGTGTAATCATACTATATAAGAATTTCATAAATTATTTTCTTCAAAAATCAGCAGGAATTTCACCTCGATTTTTCGTATCCCATTTTAAAATAGGAGTTGTATAAGTATTATTTTGAAGCCAATGCTCTGCTCTTATAATTAGATCCATCAATGCTTCATCATGAGGAACATAACTCGTCTTACACCTTTTTTGTTCAACCCAATGGATTGCATTCATTGAATCAGAATAAAGGCTATAATCTGTTTTTCATTCTTGCTTAAGCCAAGAAAGTCCATGAACAAGAGCTAAGAATTCTCCGATATTATTCGTTCCCTCATGAAACGAAAAATGAAAAACCTCTTTCTCTGTCAACAAATCCACTCCCTTATATTCCATCACTTTCGTTGATCAAGAACATGCCGCATCTACTGCAATACTCTTTTTTACAAACTCAATATCTCTTTCATTTCGTTTTTTTGCTGGTTGATGATATTCATCAGCTCATTTTTCTAACGCATATTGAGCCTCCTGAAGACTAGAGAATCCCTTATATTTTGCTCAAGAAAATCATGAAACAAGAGTTTTAGCAATATCTCGACTCTCAAAAACCCCAGTCTCTCTTCAATTTCGAACAACATATCGTTTTTTCTCCGCCATAGAGTCTTAAGTTTCCCTTATAAAGATTATTGTTTTTTTCATTGATTAGCAACAGCTTCCATAAGCTTCTTAATTTCTTCTGGGTCTCCTAAGAAATAATCTTTTTGTAAATTCATATTATCATCAAATTCAAAAACATAAGGAACAGCTGTTGGTAAATTAAGTCCTACAATATCCTCATTAGAAATTCCCTTTAATACCTTTACAATACCTCTTAAACTATTTCCATGAGCAGCCACTAGTATCGTATCTTCTTTTTCTAAAGCAGGACGAATCTGTTTTTCCCAGCAAGGAAGCATACGTTCAATGCATTCTTTTAATGATTCTGTTAATGGAAGTTCTTTTTCATCAACTCCTGCATAACGGGGATCTTGAAAAGGAGAACGTTCATCATCTTTAGCTAATGGAGTTGGTGGTACATCAAAACTTCTTCTCCAAATAAGCACTTGATCCTCTCAATATTTTTCAGCCGTTTCTGATTTATTAAGTCATTGAAGCATTCCATAATGTTTTTCATTTAATCTCCATGATTTTTCAACTGGAATCCAATCAAGATCCATTTGATCTAATACAACATCAAGCGTTTTTACTGCTCTTTTTAAATAAGAAGTAAAAGCTCTTTTAAATTGAATATTTTGTTCTTTTAAAAGTTTTCATGCCTTTACCGCTTCTTGAATTCCTTGTTCTGAAAGATCAACATCAGTCCATCAAGTAAATCTGTTTTCTTTATTCCAAACACTCTGTCCATGACGTAACAATACTAATTTTTTCATGTTAAAATTATAATAAATATAAAATGACTAGTTCGTTGTTCACTCAAAAGAGAGTGATATTTCATAAGTTTCCAACGCATTCAAAACAACTTCATATCCCTTTTTAACCTCTCATTGCACTTTAGCAACAGCAACTTCAATACGAGACTTTAGCTGGGCTAAAAAGCTTTCTCTTTTCTCAAAACTAGGATATTCATTTCCGTTTTTCTCAAAAAATTTATCAATAATACCGTGTAATAAAGTAGTTTTCTTCTGACATTCTCATCTAAAATAAGCCCATTCTTCACAAACACTACCATCTTGAAATTCACATATTCAATAACTATTTCCTTCCTCATCCTCTTCTAAAGTTAAAGTCCCTCCATCTTCCTCACATTTAACAGAAGCTGGATTTGCCATTCAAGATAAAGATTCTTCTCTAAAAAATTCATAAACAGCTCCTTCTGCTGTTGTAATACTTAAAGTGTTTCATATCAACACAATTTCTGAATTATTAAGCGCAAAATTTTCTTCATATTTCATAAGATCTGATTCACAATACATATCCGTTTTTGTTATGGTTCCTCAAATAATTTTTGCTCCTGAAAAATGATAAGAATCTATCCCCCAACTATTACAAAATTTTCAACCAATACGATTTTCTTCTATTGTCATTTTTACCCCATCAAGTGCAGAAGAATTATTGTATCAAGACAATATCCATGTTCAAAGCAAAAGGTTCTTTTCAACACAAACTCAATCCTTAACCTCCATATTTTCAGCTTCTTTTACTCAAGCATTTTGTAAAAAACACTCATTAGCATAGATTTTCCCATCAACTCAACACACTGGCTCATAAAGCGCTATGCAAATAGTCTGTTCTGCCTTTACAAAAAAAGAGAAAAAAGCTACTAAAAATACCATTCAAAGAAAAAAAACATAATTTTTCATTAA
>JAFTEM010000020.1 GCA_017453665.1 bacterium
CGAGCAGAAATTGTCATTTTTTGCTCATTAAGTTTATACACGAGCAGAAATTGTCATTTTTTGCTCATTAAGTTTATACACGAGCAGAAATTGTCATTTTTTGCTCATTAAGTTTATATACTCATTGTTCATACATTTTTGAGTAATTCAAAAAGTTCCTTATTAATATAATAATTTTCTTTTCATATTTTCTTTTTTTTAAGAATTCATAGGGAACAAAGAACCTTTAATGTCCTTCATGCTGAAAAACGAGAACATCATAAATCTCTTATTAAAAACTCTATCTTTGTATAAGGATGTTTAAATATATTGTTTATTAAATCTTGAGAATATATTTTTGGATATGAATTTCTTATCAAATGTTTTTGTTTTGTCATTAATTCTTTTATTTTGTTTATTATCAAAATTGTTAATTCTGAAGTTTCTTCAATTCAATTAAGTATAAACATTATTCGAGATTTCCAATCTCAATTTGTACGAACTCATTGTAAATAGCGATAGTATTCTTGTTTATTCCTATTTATATATCTACTTAAATACAATATTGGTAAATCCAATTCTCAAACTAATACAAGATAAAGTATATTTAAGATACGTCACGTTCTTCAATTTCAATCAAAAAATGGATGTATACTTTCGAATTGATGGTGAATAATTGCTATTTTTATTAATGAATCAATTTCATCATCTTTATCATTAACAAAATTCTCAAGTTCTGTTAAATATTTATTAATTTCTTGTGGATCTTGAGGCGGTATATAAACAACTTCTCAAGTTGATACATTGACAACTTTAACGTCTCATCATTTTCTTATTCACGCATCATTGTTTGTGATAATCGTTTGTACTTTTACAAGATCATTAATTAGAATCACTTTTTTCTTTACTACGGCTTCCCATCATGTATATAGAGCTTCAGAATAGGAATACACCTCTTTAGCTTCAATACTAGAGAACTTTTTCTTATCATGGTCACTTTTAAATAAGTCATCTTGTGTAGTTATAATATTTTCAACTTCTGAGCTACTTTTTGCTTCTTGTAATGATAATGTATTCACTAAAATTGAACTATTTGGTAAAATATTTGCAACTCACTTTAATTCAGAAAGAGCTTTATGAGCTGAAATTAATTTTTTTACTAAATTCTTATCAAAAAAAGAAATTTTTTTAATAATAGACTCTATAGATTGCATTATCTTATTATTTATAAAACTGAACAAATATGACTTATGTTATCTTTTATTTTAGTCATTACAATACAAAATTTTCTATTAAAAATTATAATACGAAGTGCACCACTAATCATTAAAGTGCAAATAGCCAAATTTACTTTAATCGAGCTTTTTCATTAATAAAAAAAAGCTTACCATCGAACCTAATCTGTGAAGCCACTTTTCTCAAAATTTTTCTCAAGCATTACCCGGAATGGGACTTGAACCCATACGGCCGTGAAGCCACCAGATTTTGAGTCTAGCATGTCTACCAATTCCATCACCCGGGCTTTATTTGTAATTAGCTTATATGTATTTGCCTTTAAAATTCAACAAAAAAGTATTAACTTATAGGAACTTTAAGACACTCCTCTAGTTATTTTCCCTCTTCTACCTCTCTTTCTGAGGCAGAAATCTTTGTTATTTTAATTGATAATGGATTTTCTAGATCTAATTGCTCTTCCCACTTTGGCCACTCTATTACAATGTATTCATATTCAGAAATCTGATTCAAAATTCCTTTTTCTACTAATTCTTCAAAAGAAGAAAGTCTATACATATCAATATGTAACAACATATTATCATAGATATTTACATAAGCATAGGTAGGACTTTGAACTTTTTCTGGAGTTATTCATAATTCTTCTGCGAATCCTTTAATTAAGGTTGTCTTTCATGCTCCTAATTCTCCATATAATAACACCACCTTTGTTTTTTTAGCTAAGGTTTTTCCATAAGATTGCATCTGTTCTGCGGTTTTTATAATCATATGCGATATCAAATAATAAAACTAATTATACCATTGTTTCAGGCATCCAATTTATTTTAAAGCCTTTTTTATTTAATGATAGTTTTGAGTAAATAATATCCATAAAATTTCTTACCTCTTTTCCTTTTAGAATAATATTATACCTATACTTACCAAACATTTTATAAACAAGAGGTGGTGTTGCATAGATTTCCATCTCTTTTGTTTGGTATTTTTCTTGAAGATATAACAGTTCTTTATGTAGTTGATTAACTTTATTATAGAGTTTTTCCTCTATTTCATCTTTATATAAGATAATACACATCTCTCAGAAAGGAGGATATGAATTTAATTTACGGAATTCGTTTTCAAAACTAAAGAATTCTTCTTTTTTTAATCAACAAGCACAACGAATACTATGATGTTCTGGATTTAATGTTTGAACGATAAAATTTTTACAATTATGTTTTACAAATGCTTCATAAAGAAAATAGAAGTTTTTTTCGTTTGCGTTATAATCCGGGATATTCAGTCCCATATCTGCATTTAGGAATACTAAAAGATCAAAATTTCGGTTTCTCATCGGAGTTGTTAACAACGAAGTTCCTATTAGAATAGGAGATTTACCTTCTGTTAAGTATTGAGAAAGCTTATCCTGCAATTTTCCTATTTTATTAATAGAATTAACGGTTTCTGATTCTACAATTAAGCTTTCTGCTCAATATTGCTCTTTTAGAATTTGGGCTAATTTTTGGGTTCCGATTCAGAATTCGATTATTTGGGTACTTCAGCATTGTTCACATTTACTTGGATAGAGATATTGTTTTTTACAGATATGACAGATACCCACCTTATCTCCATTAGGTAAGATATGATAATTTATCGCTACTGAACAACCATCGCATTGTGGAATATGCCCACAATCATGACAAATCACTCATGAATCATATCCTTTTTTGTTAATAAGGATTCCTATCTTCTTTTTCTCTGATAAGTATTTTTTTATTCCTTTATCAAAAAGTTCTGAGAAGTTTTTATCTAGTTCTCTTTTCATATCTACCAAAAAAATCTTTTTTTCTCAATGATTAAAGCATTCGTAATTCATAGGATTAACTCATTCATAATAAAGATAAAGCTTCTTTTATCTCTCAATACGTTTTCATCTTCAAAAAGGATTGTTTTATTTCACGAGCGTTAGGGATTCCTTTTATATATTGGAATAAATATTTTCTAAATTCTACAATTGCATGATATGGAGTAGCTTCGTCTATTGTTCCTATTAATGCTGTTATTTCTTCTGGTTGAGGCTGTTTTAAACGATAATTTTTCATAGTTTGTACCGTGGTTTCAAAATAACAATTTGTTGCTATCATAAGCTCTAGATGTTCTAAGATTATCTTTTTTCTCTCTTGTAATGATGGAAGATATTCTGTAAATATCCGTGGATTTCCTATTGCTCATTGTCCTATCATTACCCCATCGAATCATAGGTTTTCCATTGTTTTCGCTTCTTGATAGTTTGTTATTCAACCGTTTGCTATAATAGGACAATGTGCGGTTTCCTTTAATTTTATCATAAAAGAGATATCTGCATCTCACATATATAATTGCTTTAGGGTTCTTCCATGGATTGTTAGGAAATCTACTCGTTGAGAGACTTCTTTTAAGAATGCTAATTGGTTTTCTTTATCGTTTTCATCGAGTCATGCTCTTGTTTTGATTGAGAATGTTAATGGAGAAGTTTTTATTAACGATGAAAGCTCTTTTATAATCTCTAAACTTTCTGGTCTGTGTTTTAACATATCACTTCCTCATCAGCACTTCATGACGGTATTTGATGGGCAACCCATATTTAATTCTATTCATGAAAAATCGTCTGCGTAATCATTGATAAGTATAGTGACTGCCTTATAAAGGGTTTCTTTTCTTCATCAAAAAAGTTGAGCAATTGGTTTTGTATTTCATGGCTGGATTGTCATTAGATGTTTTACTACTCATGATGGATTAATAACGAAACCATCTGCGTTCATAAATTCCGTTCGTGTTTGTAACGTATCTCAAGGGGTTTTGTATTTTAGAAAAATTTGCTCTGTTAAGTAACGAGTTGCTGCGTTTGTTATTCAATCCATTGGGGCGAAACAGAGATGCACGGCGAGAGATTGTTTAATATAAAAGAACTGGATATTACTATATGAATTAAGAAAGTAAATACTAGAAAAAAATCTATCTTACGATAGATTTTATTGTTATAAATTAGTCCTATTTTAGGATAAATAAATTCCATCATCCTCCATTCACTCCATCAAATTACCCTCCAAATCCTCTTGCACTGTTTTTCCATTACCCAAAATTTCATTAGCTCTAGAAATACATGCAGCAAGTTCTTGTCTTTGATTTGCTGGAATTTCTTGACTCCATGGCATCATTTCTGATCATGATGCTAACCTTCTTTCACCGTTTATTAAATATCCCTCATCTGTCAATGCAAAATCCGATTGTCTCAATTGCTGATTATCATCATGATCTGGTGTTGATTCTTCTTTTTCTTTAGCACCTCTCTGTGCTACCAGCTGCATTGGACGTCAATCAGGTCCCAATTGTGCAACTTTTCATGTCTTAGCATCTATTGAGATTGGAAGGTGATTAGTTCTCCCCTCTATTTCTTCAACCATATCTCATCCACCAGGACCTTCTATCCCTTTCATTCATTCCATAATAGCATGTCTTAAATAGATCATCTTTACTAGTAATAAAATCTAAAAAATTATTCTCATTTAACTTTCATTTTAAAGGACTTTCCTTCTTTTACTAATTGATAAGTAAATTCAATTTCATTAATTTTCATTGTATAATGATTATCTCCTTCTGGTAAACGATAGACTGTTTCTTCTCCATCAGGAGAAACTTCGATAATCAAAAGGATTGTTCTTCTTTGCCCATCATACCAAAAGTTTACTGGGATAATACAATCTCCGTTTGGACTTAGTGTTGGGATTACATCAGTACCCACACCCTCAAATCAAAAATCTTTATCATCAAGTTTTCCGCTCTCAAACGAAAGGAATTCTGGATCTTGGATATCTTTCTTAATCTTATTTATAATTAAGGAGATTTCTGAAGGAGTTAGTTTTCTTTCTTTTTCAGAAAGTTTATTTTCAAAGCTTAAAAGTCCTTCTAGTCCAGTACCACTACCTGTTTCTTGAATAAGATCTAAGATAGCTTGATCTAGAGATTCATTCTTTTCTTCTACAGGGACATTATTCCCTACCAATTGTTTTGTTTCTTCTGTCATTTTCTGTTTTTATGATAGGAAATAAAATTACAAAGATGTAAACATCTCGTCTAAATCAGCCAAATCTTCTTGATTTTGCTGTGTCTCTTGTTGTTTCATAGAATTAACTTTTTCTAATCTTTGTTTGAATTGCTGTTTTTGTAATTCATTATGCGTTTGATGAACACTCTTTCTGAATACTTCATAAAGTCTCTCAAAAACATCAGGAGAGAGTTGATCGTTTTCTATAAGTGCTTTAAGTCCCCATCCCATCTTCCAATTAGGTAAGAACTCAATCACTTGAAGCATAAATTCTTTTTTTGTCATTCGTTTTTATTTTTCTGTGGATAAAATTTCCTTACTCAATTATAGCTGAAAAATTTTTTCTGTCAAATTAGAGAAGGTTTTTTGTACGATATTACATTTAAAAAAGAAGACTGAAAATCAGTCTTCTTATCAACAATTTTATAGCTGTTTTTATGCTTTTGATCCTGGTAATTTCTTATTCTTGTTTGCTTTATCTCTCAACGCTTTTTGTCTTGGAGTTAGACGATTAAAGTCTGTGAGCACATCTTCTCATGTTGCTTCTTCTATAGCATCTTTTGCTTCTTTTACTATTCAAACAGATGTAGTAACACAAGGTGCAATCTCGTTAAATCATTTTGCATCATGTTTTTGAATTAAATTCTTAGATGTTTCTTCTGTTAGTTCGGTGAGCAATAATTCTGTTTTATTCATATGATCTCTTGGATTATCATTTTTATTTAGTCATTTCTTCGCTCTTATTCAATCTGCTGTTGTTCCAAAAATTCAGTATCATAAATTTGTCAGCTTTCAATATTCATTTCATCCGATTCCTCTTGCCTTGTATTCGTCTGTTAAGTCATTTCTAGTTTCGATAGAGCTTAGTCTTCTTTTTATTTCATCTTCACTCATTCATCTACTTCTATATACGGCGATAGCTCTTTCTCTTGCTCTAAATATTCATAACTCTGGATCATTTGCTTCTTCTACTTTTTCATTTCATAACGCAGCCAACCACTGTTTTACTGGTTCTGCATTTGGAGATGGTATAGATTGAATAATACGAAGCATCGTTTTTGTATTTGCAGCATCTGTTAGGTATTTTTTACCATCAGAAGCTATCATTTTCAGTTCGTGACAATTTGTCACGACCTCACTTCATTCCATTAATAACCTTTGTTTTAGTTTTCTCCAATATGCTCACTTATCTTTTCATTTACTATCTGATAAAATATTAACAATATCCACTACTGAAAAATATCGTTCATCGTTATACCACTCTCTTCTAATTTTTTCATCATTAAAGAGTACAAAACTTTCTTCTACTGGGGATAATAAATTTTTCTTTTGCATATAATCAGAGTTATTATTTAGTAAAACATTGAATATTATAACAAGATTCTACCATTTTTTCAATACATATTGGAATTCTATAAATTTGAAAAAAAGATACAATTGAACTTTCAAACCATATAAGTATATTTTTGTTGTAAAAGAGGATTCTTGTATAAATAATTTCAATCCTTATTTACCACAAAAAACAGCCTTTTACTTAAAATACTTCTTCATGCTTACCACGTTTCTGATTGCTTGAATAGGGAATCTTGCATTCAATCCATCAAGCATGGTTGATCCTATAGCATATCGTGAATCTTCAACATATGAAATATCAACTCGAGATACTGAAAGTGATAGTTCGTTTCAAAAATTCTTAGATAAAGAACATCCTTTTTCTCTTTTAAGTTACGAACCACGAGACCTTACTGCGATTATTTCTGATTTTACATACAATAATTCAAGGAAATATCAACTCAGAAAAGAAGCATGAATTCAATTTGCGGATATGGCTTGGCATTTCCAAAATGATTTTAACTGAAAAAAAAGATTATCTATCACTACAGCATATAGATCTTATGCTGTTCAAAAACACCTTCTCGAAAGTTATTGCATAGATAAGTCATGACAGTGTGCTGAGGCCTGAGCAAGTGAACATCAAGCAGGATTAGCTCTTGATTTATGAGTTAATGGAAAAAGTATGGATACTGCCAGCTTTGAATGGCTAAAAGCAAATGCACATAAACGATGATTTCATAATACCTATCAAAAAGGATTAGATGTTGACTGACAAATTGCTGAACCTTGGCATCGAAGATATCTTTGAATATCACTCGCAACTGAGCTTTATGAAAAGAATTTGAGCTTAGCTGAGCGATATTACCTTGAAAATCAAAAATAAAATCGCTATAGTTCACTTCCAAATATGTTTTATATCCCACTTAGCATATGACTGATAATAAAAACAATCAAACGAATCAAAATGATGAAAAAATAGAAGAAACAGTTGTTTCTCAAGAGAATACTGATGATATTGAAGATAACTTTCTTCAAGATGAACTTCAAGAACTTGAAGAAGCGGAAAAAAAGGCAAATGAAAATGCAAAAGCTGATTTTACGCCACTCTTAAATAAGATAAAAGAACTTGAATCTCAACTTCAAGAAAAAGATGAAATCGCAAAAAATTCTCAGATAAACTATCTTCATCTTAAGGCTGATTTTGATATTTTACAAAGACAAACTGATCAAAAAATTAATAATGCTGAACGTGATTCTGTTATTAAGGTTGTGAAAGAATTACTTCCATTTGTAGAGAATCTTAGAAAATCATTACTTAATTTACCACAGGAGCAGCAGAATACGCCTCTTACTGAAGGTGTTCAAATGATGTACGATAATTTTATCAAAAGTTTAGAAAAATTACATATTCAGCCAATTGAAGCGATTGGATTAGAACCAGATCCTCAATTTCATGAACCTGTAAGCATGCAAGCTGTTGAAGATAAAAAACTAAAAGGAAAAATTATTCAAGAATTTCAGCAAGGATTTGTATATAAAAATAACGATGAGACCGTTGTTATTATACCATCAAGAGTTATTGTTTGAAGCTAAAAATTATTAATTAAAAATACACTTGACATTATGCCTTATATTTATATAGTATGTGTATAAATAATTTTAATATTTACCACTATAGCTCCCATGAAAAAAACTCTTATCTTCCTATTTGCACTCTGTTGAATAGCTTTTTGCAGTTCATCAGCTTCTGCTAGTTGTCAGGATATCCGTTTTTCTGACTGAAATCGTTTTTGTTTTGATATTGTTAAGGTTAACTCCTCTACGTTTGAAGCTCAAACGAGTTCTGTTTCTACATCAACCTCACTTTCTTGTACATTAAGACTTCCTAATAATAATGAGATATCACTTTCTAACTGTAAAGGAAGGTTTACGTATTATGGAAGTGATATTTGAAGAATTCATTTGAGAGCTACTGCTAGAACAACCTATGAATTTGTAGCGTATTATGATTTCTGGAATGGAACGTTTAACACGAACTGATCAAGTAGCTCGTACTATAATAATTATAATAGCAACTATAACAATAATTATTACTACTATTATGATTATTATCCTGAGTTCTACTCTGTCTCTGATACAAGACCAAATAGAGATAAATGGATTGACCTCACTTTAAGAGTTAGAAGAAATGGTTCGAGTTATGATTATAATGGAAGAGTCGACTTTACTGTTGAGAAATATAGTTGAGGATCTTGGTCTAGAGCTTCTAGCTATGAATATGATTTAGATAGAACTTCATACTCATTTTCTAGTTCAGACCGCTGAGAAGTTAAATTTTATAGTTTAGTAAGGTTTAGAGAAGATTGAGAATATAGACTTGTTGCTGAACTTCGTGATAATGGAGCAACAACATATGAGACTTTTAATGTTAATGGATATTATTCAAATAGTTATTCATCTTCTTCATATGACGCTAAAGAACTTTCTATCTATTCTATCTCTCCTTCTAGTCCAGGAACTTATCAATGGGTTGATGTTACTGTTAGAGCTATTGCTAGTAATGGAAATGTTGCATGAAACTATAATAAGAGAATTAGATTTGAGGTTCAACAATATAAGAATGGATCTTGGAGAACTGCTGATTATTCCGACTATGATTTAGATAAAGATAGTTATTATTTCTCCACTTCTGATAATGGAAGGAAAACATTTACGTCTTTAGTGAGGTTTAGAAGAACTGGAGAATATAGGCTTAAGGTTTATGAGGAATATAATAGCTCTATCTATTGAACAAAGACGATTTATGTTGGTACATCTTCTTCATCTTATTATAATTCTAATTACTACAATTCCAACTACTATTATTCTAACTACTATTATTCTAATAACAATTTTACGGATAATGAGATTAGGAAGATTAGAGCAATATATGATATTTGGGATAATGTAATTTCTTCTCTTGAGAGAGACTATCCTAATCTAAAAAGAAGTTCTGCTTGGGAGAGCAGATCAAATACATTCCGTTCTAATATGAGATGTGTATTAAATAATAATAGTTGATGTTCATTTAGGAATCGGTCCGATTTCTATAATGGATTCGTTGATTGGTTTAGTTATACCTCAAGAACGAGATAAAACTTTGTAGGAAATCCTAGCTTTTGCTAGGATTTTTTTATTATTAAACTTATTCTGTTAGCTCAAGGTTTTGCAGACCCGTTAAAAAAAATCCTAGCTAAGTGTGAGAAAAGCTAGGATTTTAGGAAATTATAACATTGTTAGCGTACGGAACTTTTATTTTTTCGCTTGGTTACAAGACAGATACAAATAAGTATTAGGCACCTGTCGGATTCGAACCGACGAACCAAGGTTTTGCAGACCCGTACAATAGACCACTCTGTCAAGGTGCCATTGTATGGAAGCTAACTTCTAGTTGAATATAACAACATTGGTATTATAGAAAAAGCTAATATAAAAATCAAGCAGTTTTATATTTTTTTAAAAAAGACAATTATTAATATAGGTTTATGCTATAGACAAACTTCAAAAAACATTATTTTGTACTTTGATTAAATCGTTGTATGTATTATGAATATATATAGCTGTTGTAGAAAGTTTAGAATGTCATAGTAATACCTGGAGCTTTGTTAAATCTGTTCATTTATTGAGATGATACGTAGCAAATGAATGTCTTAACGTATGATACGAGAGATTCTTTTCCCAATTAAGTTTTCTAGATAGTATTTTAAAATCTCTACATATTGTTGATTTAGCGCAAGGCTTTCAAAAATAGAAAGGATGATGAGATATTATTGCATATTGTTTTCAGGTCTCTTTTCTTTCAAAAGAACCGTATCATCGGTTGATTTCATTATTTCTTATTCTAAGATACTCATCAAGATATTTATTTACGATCGGTTCGATAATAATCCATCTTTCTTTGTCAAATTTTCATGTAATAAGAGATACTCCTTTTCTTATATCATCAACTGTAATTTGTAAGACTTCGCTTAATCTAGTCCCCGTTGTGAATCAAAGAACTATTAACAATCTTAATCTAGCTTTACATACTTCCATCATATCAAGAGTATCAACCGTATTTAACGCATGAATAATTTCATCTAAAGTAAAGAAATCCATTCTTTTAGAGCGGGAAGATGGGAGCTTAACTGTAGTAGAATCTATTCAGGTTTTATAAACGAAATTAGTAAATCTTAAAAAACTTTTAACAACCGATATCTTTTGCTCTATCGTTTTTGAGGATAGATGGTTTTTGATTCAATAATAACGAGATGTAATCGGTGTTTTATAATTTCCAAGATAAGTTTTATAGTTTTCTATTATTTTAATTGATATTTCTTCAACTTCATTAATTCAATGTGTTGATTGAACGTAAGATTGAAATTGTTTCCGATCTCTTTTAAGGCGATAAAGTGTTGATTGTTTACGGAAATCGTTCTTATGATAATTGATAAATTCATTAGTTATATCATCGTTTAATTTCATTTTTTTGATAATTAGAGACTAAAAGCATATAATTGAGAATGCCTGTAGTCTCTTTTGTACTCAGTTAATTTTATTCAGAAGGAATTTAAAATGCAATTAAAAAAGAGAAAATTAGTGTTGCAATATAGATAGATATTTTTACAATATTGATGAGTACAAAAGAAATCGCTATTTTCCGATATATTTTAGTATCGGATTTTTTTCGTTATGGTAAAATCTTTAAGACAAGAAGTTATTAAAAAATTCGACAGAATATTCTCAATACGAATTCGTTTAAGAGACAGCTACCGAAAAGACGGTAAAAGATGGATAAAATGCCCTTTGTGTGGTAGTATTGTTCCCCGAAAAAAGGCTGAAAACATGCATTTCGTTAAGAGATATATATTAAAACGGCGTTTCTCTGAACAGAACTGCCATGCAGGTTGTCATCGTTGTAATGTCGTTCTTAATGGAAACTACGAAGTCTATAAAAAATTTATGATTGAGCAGTATTGAGAAGAAACAGTTGAATGGATGCTAAACGATAAAACACCATCTCATATTTCAACTGCTCAATTAGAAGAAGAGCTGTGGAGGTACCAAATGCAAATCAAAATGGAGTTAAGGACGACCCCCGAAGATTATTCTTTAATTCCTAAAGATAAACCACGATGGAGTTAGGAATACCGTATATGGGGTCGAAAAGGAAGTTAGCCGAGGATATAATCCACTTTATAAGAGGACAGAATCAAAGTGCGAAATACTTTTATGACATCTTTTGATGAGGGGGTGCAATTAGCTTTGAAGCGATAAATCAAGGGTTTGAAAAGGTGTTCTATGTAGATCTTGATAAGGGAATGTGTAACCTAATCAACCAAATCAAGCAATGAATCCCCGAAGATTGGAATAAACGGATAACAAGAGAAGAATTTGAAATCCTTAAAGAAAAAAACGATGCGTATTCAGTAGCTATGAGCCTTTGTTATTCGTTCGGTAATTCTAGGAAAAATTATGCCTATTGAGTAGATGTAGAACCCCGGAAAAAAGCTCTACATTATGCAGTCGTTGATGAAGATTATACCTTGTTAAGAGAACGATGAATAGATCGGAAATTAGAAGGGAAAACGATTGAAGAAAGGAGGTTAAATATAAGAAAACAAAATATAGAAGGAAATCCGTTATTACAAAGATATAGCGAAGATGGATTATTTAACCTACAGCATCTTCAATCCTTAGAGAATATTAAGCAACTCCAAAAAATAAAGAGACTAGAGGCTCTAGAAGTAATCAACAGCAATTATAAAAACTTAAGTATATATACTCCCGTAGAAGAAACCATTATCTATTGCGATCCTCCTTATAGAGGGACAGGAACCTATAAAATCCAACAATCTGCTTTTGATTATAAAGCGTTAGATAAGCGGTTTAGAGAACTACCCTATCAAGCTTACATGAGTGAAGAGAATCCGCATAAAGTCGCATTAACAATGACGAAAAAAAGATTGTTAGCCTGACAAGGAACAGGAGCTGGAGTTTTTGAGGTATTATATACCAACAAAGACGGCATCCAAAAAAGACAAGTAACCCAATCTAATTTATTTGAATAATAGATACATGTTAACAGAAAAACAAGAACAAGAGTTCGTTAGACGGTATAAAGAAAGGTATTGAGATACCTCTAAAGAAACTGGTACATGAAAGCTACCAAGACTCCCCGCCGACAAACAATTAGATGAAGTTAAGGCACGAGTTGATTTTTTAAAAAAGCTTTTAGGAAGAAATGCTAATAAAATTTATATTCACAGATGAGGAAGAAAAGAAAGTCGGTTAAGTAGAGTTTTCAACGGTCTTTATTTTAATTATTGACCTGATTACTACGAAGCTGATGGTAAACCATCAACAAAATTTTTATGAATAGAAGATATTTTAGATGCAAAACCTAAGAAAAATGGAAGAGCTAAAAAGAAGTAATATATCGCTAAGAAGCGAGATAATAAGAAAGGAGAAGTATATCAAATTTCTTAAAGATCAAAATAAGAGATTAGAGAAAGAAAACGAGGAATTGAAAAAGCTTTTAGATGAAAAAATAAATAGTGGATGAGAAAGTGTGTAATTTGCTGAAATTCCTGCAAATATAACGCTAAATATTGTTTATCTTGTGAAAAGAAATTAAGAAGAAACAGAAAAATAACGGGAAATGTTAAAAAGAAGACTGGGGTTAAATTATGTCCTATTTGTTTCTCCGAAATCAAAGATAGCAAGAAAGCTTTTTGTAACAAATGCAAAAAAGACATCAATTATCTTAATAGATATCGTTTTAATTCCTAAGATAAAAAAATGGTAAAAAAGAAGTGAAAACAGAAGGCATTATTTCTAAATTATATCATTGTTCTTAAATTTATAAGATTCTTTAAGAAAAAGAACAACAAGTTATATGTAGAATTCACTACAGAAGATTGGAACACTAAGACTAAGGAACTAGAACATTGATATAAATGGTATCGACCGTTAACATTTCTTTATAAAGCATGAGCTCCTAAGAGAGAAAGAAACGAATCGGATGAAGAATATCGAGCAAGGCTAGAACCGATAGCATGACAACTCTACAAGAGACGAGCACAACTTAATTTGCAGTTCAATATGGATATGGCCATGGGAGTGTTAGAGATGGAAAAGATAGAGGCTGAAGCTAAAGCAAAATGAAAAAAGCCAGGAATGTCTGATTTTATCAAAGTATCAATTTAAATCCTTAATAAAAAAAAGAATGGTAGAAAGGAAAAAAAGAGTAAAAACCATACAAAGAACAGAGAATAAAGAACGTCCTAATTGATCTAAAGCAAAATATAAAATAAAGAAGGATTGAAAATTAAATACATGAAGACCTACTAAGAAAACAAAGGAACTTATAGAAAAACTAGTAGACTTATTTTCGATTGATTGCACGGACGAGGAAGCTTGTGCTTTAGTGGGGATAACTACCGAAACATTCTATAAGCGAATGAATGAAGATAAGAAGTTTTCTGATACTATAATTAGGGCTAAAAAAAAATATTTTGAGGATATAAGACGCGCTAGCAAGGATAGAGCTATGAATACAAAGAATAGAGATAGTACGGATATACTCTTTAAAAGAGATGAAAGGTATAAAGATAGAAACGAGCTAGATGTATGAGGCGAGGCTATCAAATCTTTATTATCGTTCGCGAAAGATAAACAGCAAAAAAGGATTGAGAATGAAAATAATAATGCTAATATAATTTAGCTTGTTGTTCATATTATAATGGTTCAGTATCGGCATAACCTCGGTTGTGTCGATACTTTTTTTAATTACCCCGAATTCGGGGTAATATATAATTATATGCCTAAAAGTGTCAAAAATTAACACTAGAGGAAAAAATCCTCGGGGCTTGTATGCCTAAAAATGTCAAAATGTAATAAATTCGGAAAAACCGAAAATACGTAAAAATACTATATTGTATAACTTTTTATAAAAAAGCGACCAAAATATTAGTTAAGAACTCGCCAGACTAAAGAACTAGTAATATTTTTTTAATCACTTAATTTAGGATTGTTAATTTAAATAAAGAGAACTTCATGGCTACTACAGACCAAGAACAATACGAACTTTATGCAGACGATCCGTTGTTGTTTATAGAAGATATGTTCGGATTATCAGCACAAAAAGTATTACCTGAATACGAAGCATTGCTTGAAGAATGTAGATATACAGGAGATTATGGGAGAATGAGGCTTAATATGTTTGAACCGTTCGTTAAATACGAAAAATTAAGCCGACAACAGGTAGAGATAATCTTAGCGGTATCAAGAGCAGTAAGCGGGAAAGACAAGAAACGTATTACAGTTCGCTCATGACACGGAATTGGTAAATCTTCTGTGATATCAATGATAATGATTCGGTTCTTATTCGGTTATTATCATAGTGTTATTGGTTGTACTGCTCCGACTGCCATGCAAATGCACGATGTTCTTCGGAAAGAGTTACAAATTTGGAAGGATAGACTGCCATCTGGAGTTAAAGAGTTGTTTACTTGGAGCAGAGATTATTTGAGAGTTGGAATTGAAGATAAAGATTTAAGTACTTGGTACGCTAGAGCTAGAACAAGCGCGAAAGAGAACCCCGAGGCGTTAGCATGATTACACTCTGATAATGTAATGATAATAGCTGATGAAGCCTCATGAATTGATGACGCGATATTTGTAACTTCACAATCTGCAGGAACTAATAAAAACGCTATCTTCCTTATGATATCTAATCCTACAAGGCTAGAGTGATACTTCTATAAGAGCTTTACTGATAACGCTGAGACCTTCCAAACGTTATGGTTTAATTCAGAGGAATCGCCTCTCGTTGATGATGAATTCGTTCAAGGAATTATAGCGGATTATTGAAAAGATTCAGATCAATACAGAGTCCGTGTTAAAGGAGAGTTCCCAAAAGCTGGATTGATGGACGATAAATGATGGATTCCTTTATTTGATCCTAACGAGATCACCTTTGTACCTAACGAAGACGTCGATAATCAAATGCAAGAATTCGATATCTTAGGAATAGATCCTTCAGGTAACGGTAAAGACTTCTCTTCATTTGTAGCAAGAAATAGTTTCTTCGCAAAAAGAGTGTTGAGAGAGCCTAAGAGTACGGAGAAATCTATAGCAATGAGAACCGTTCAACTTAAAGCGTTATTACCAAAGCTAAGTGACGACAAAATATTCTACGATAACTTCGGCGTCGGAGCGAACGTAGGAACGGAATTAGCAAAGGAATGAGTATATGCTAGATGAGTTAACGTAGGAAACGAACCCGACGATAAACAAATGTTCTTAAATAAAAGAGCTGAGTGCTATTGGAGGCTTAAAACTGAATGTAGATTAGGATTAAGACTTATAGGAACAAGAGACGAACGAAAGGATTTATTCATGATAAAATACAGAAAAACCGACAAAGGATTGATAAGGATAATGAGCAAGGTTGAGATGAGAAAGGAGTATAATAAATCACCAGACGACGCTGATGCATTAATGTTAACGTATCGGGATAGTCCTAGAACAAGGAAGAAAGACGAGACGGTTAAGAAGCATGTTAACCCTTTCACTGGAGAAGTTATTAAACCACGTAAAAATAATTTAAATCGTAATTATATAAACGCATGGTAACAACGGATAAATTAGAGAGTCTAACTCTTGATGCTAAAACAACCATAAACCAAACTAAGGAAGATAAGGAAGCGTTGGATATGGTACAAAAAAGATACGACGCGATGAAAAAAAGTAGGGGCGATGTTGAAAAGATATGGGATTATGTTGATGCTAACTTTAAAGCTCCTCCTAGAAGTACCTGGAATTGATTAGCCGTTCCTACGCTTAAGATGGAAGAGGCGTTGATTGAGGCGAGCGTGGGAATGCAAGATTTAACACTTCCTATTAGCGTTGAAGCTGATGGTAGAGCCGATTGAATACAGATGCAACTAGCTAAATATACGCTAGATCATTTCATTTATAAAGAAAAAATAGCCCAGGAAATCAGACTTCATATGGATTATACTAGAGCTAGATATGGAACAGCGGTTCTTTTCTCTTGAATGGAGTATCGTTCTAAGTTTATAGCAAAAGAAGACGAAAGCGGGTATTTTAATCCTAAAGGAGAAGTAGAACATATTGAAGAATTACACATCAAAATGAAAGATATTCCTGTTAGAAATGCTTATTTTGATGATACTGCTTATAGATATGAAGATGCTGTTGATTGTATTTACGAAGAACGGCTTTCTATTGATGAATATAAGCTAAGATATCTCAACGTTAAATGAGAATCTAAAGAGTATTTCACTAACGCTGAATACGTAGGAACTAAACAACCAGACGATACTTTCTACAAAAAAGATAAAGTCGTTGATAACGATATGGTTAAAATATGGCATTATTACAACAAATTATACGCTAAATACGTTATCGTAGCGAACGAAGAGATTGTAATATATAATGGTTTAGCAAGTACAAGACACGGAGAGTTACCTCTCGTGCCTGTTCAGTTTTATAATAACCCTTATTCTATTCGGGGAATTGGTATCCCTGAAAGATATGCTGTCATTAAAGGAATCAACACTAACTTCTATCAAGCAATGATAGGATGAGCGTGGTTAAATGCTGGGACAGCTCTTATTTTATGAGAATGACAAGACGTTGATTGAGGAATCTTCCTAGAACCAGGAGAAGTTAATCTCATTCAAATGACAAAAGGTAGCGCTAGAGATGTTACACCGTTCCAAACCGGAGTAAACGTTCAGCAACTCGTTGAAATTATCCAATTTATGGACGATATGGGTAGCTATCTTACATGAATTAATATTAAAGCACCGTATACTAGCCCGGCGAAAACTGCTTTTGAGACCTCTGTAATGAAAGAGGAACAAAATAATAGACTTAAAACGATTTATGATACGAGAGTGTTAGGATTAGAGCAAGCGTTTACTCTTATGCTTTCTAATATCTTTACATTCTTACCTTATCAATACGCCGAGAAAATGGTTGATGAGCAAGAAAAGATTATTGATTACAAATATTATCAAATCCCGGTACAAGATAAGAGGATTTCTACAGATGAGAAATGAAATATTCTAAGTATCGACAACGAAAAGGGATATAAAGGTTATTTTGATCTAAAGCCTAAGCTACTAGAATGAGCTAGAGGCTTAAAAGTTAAGATTGTTACCCCTCCAACAGCTTCAACAATGAAAGCGTTAGAGATCGAGAATCTAACGAAATTCCTACAAGCTAAACAAATGATCGTTCAATTTAAGCAATTTGCAATGCAGAGTGGAGGTGATGTAGGAATGCGAGAAAAATTAGACGAAAGATTAAACGTATTATTCAATATTGATAAAGACAATATCGATATCGAATCAAGCGAACAAAAGATCCGTGATAAGATGGCTGAGATTACTCAACTTATAAGCTCATTTACTTTATGATGAAATCCTGATGAAACAGTTAATCAAACGGGCATGGAACAAGCTCCTACCCTCCCACAAACTAGTACTAGTTGAGAAGAAACAACTCCAACAGTACAAGCACCAAGCGACCCTCTACAATCATATGTACAGAGTGGAGGACAAACTAATACTCAATAAAAAATTAGGAGATTTACACTCTGATATGCTTAAAGCACTACTCTACGAGATTAAATCAACTAAGAACGCGTTGTTGATAGAACAAAAAAGATATTCAGATCCTATAGAAATAGCTTTCAGAGATGGTGCGATCTCTACAATTGATATCCTTCTTTTGAAAATAATGGATGCTTTAAGAAGAAAATGAACTACGCTTTTAGATACTAAACCTAAATACAATGCTTAATCAAACAAGTTTCAGATTAGCCTCTACAATATCGCCTACTAGCTATAGCGCTAAGGTAACGCAGGTTATTAACAAAAAAGATAATAATTGAGATAGTTATTATCCTAGCTTTACAGACGAAACGGTTGTTCTTACTAACGAATATTGAAGCGTTATCGAGACAACAAAGGCGAGCTGTGATGGAGCGGGGAATATTACATTCTCTGCTAGAGGTTTAAGCGATGATGATACAGAAACAAGTATCACTAGTAGAAGGCTTACTTGGAATCCATGAACAATATGTTTTGTTACTGCATGAGCATGAGATTTGGTAACTAGAGCTGAATATACCGCCCTCGAGGCTAGAGTAACAGCGTTAGAAAACGCTTAATTTATCTTTTTAAACGTATTATTATGCTTTTTAGAGAAGGTAGCGACGCGAAGCTTAGGATTAAGCTCTATGACGTTCAGAGTGGGGTTATCCTCCCCGTTGATTTAGATGATTACGATGTAATCCAACTTGTTATCAAGTTCGCCGATGAGAAACTTCTTACAGTTATCGGAGAACCTGAAGAAAACGAAACGTATTCAATCGTAGATTTCTCTGTTTATTCAGAAAATACTAAAGGGAAAGTGGGGAAATGTATCGCTGATGTACGAGGAATCAAAGGTAGTAAAAAAGTTAGATTCAATAAAAAGACCCTTAAAGGGAAAGTTTTATCTTCAGTTAAAGTACCATAATGAGTAACGAATGTTGAGCAGTACTCGATGTTGAAGAATTGGATTTAGATTATTCCTACGTTGAAGAAGTCGAGGAAGACGGTGGGTTTGATGTAGAATATTGTATGTCTTATCGCGACCCCACTTCTCCGGAATGGATCCTCGCTAGGGGATATTGGAATAATCAATGAGAATGGATTGATAACGAAACTTGGAAAGATTCATAATTTTATCATATAATTTAAATAGTATGTCTGTAGCATTACCTATTAATCAATGAGATTCGTGAGAAGTAGCAAGAGCGAAAATTAATAACTCTTTTAACGCGCTTGTTACTCAATTTCAGAATTCAATACCTTATATTCAGAATGGATATTGGTATGTTAATTGAGAGAATACAGGAGTCGCTGTTTCTTGATGAGTACCAGCATTAAGAGTTAACAACGGGGTCCTTCAATGGAAAGTATCCGGTTCTAGTATGGAATGGGCTAACCTCTTAAAACTTTCAGATCTTAAATGAGATCCATGAGAATGATGAATAATCTATGGATCAAATATTACCGATGTTGAAACAAGCTTAGATGAAGATAGAGGGATTACTTATCTTATTATTAAATTAGATGATGGAACAAGTAGAACCGTAGAACTCTTCAAACGAACAGATATTTATCCTCAAAGACAAGTAGCAACGGGAAGCGTTGAAAATGTTAGTAGAACGTTTTTTGCTAAATCTACTGATGTTAAAGATAGTGTTAACAGGACGGCTTTCCTTGTTAATCCTGATAGTATGGAGGCTAGTTGAGAGGATTATACGCCTCAATATTGAGATACAGTATGGGTATATTTTCAAACAGATTGTAAGGTTGAAGCACCTACGCTTAATATTGCAGGAACGGGACAGAAGAATATTCAAGTAAGGAATATTTCAAGAAATAACACCGATAATGATTATTATTATAATTTTCATGTATGAAAAGAAACCTGGGTTCCTTTTTATTATTTAGGTGGTGCTTGGTATACTAACTTCCTTAGTCAAGTAGTCGATATTTATGCCGATGAAACTTGGTGACTTGTTGATGCTACTAGAGAGTTAGCAAGAACAAGAGTTGATGTAACAGCAGAAGAATATCTGCAGTTAGTATCATCATGACAATTAAAACAACGTGTTTATTATCATATCATAGATTAATATGCCTTTAGTAGAGAATTGACAGAATTTTAAATACATTATGCACAATGGTAACAAGATTACCAATATTCGTGATTGAAGAAATTTAACGGTATTAAGGGAATGATATACACCGCCCGAACCAACTGAAAAATACCTCATTACCTTTTGAAGACGCGTTTCTGATACTTACTTAATTATATATCAAGAGACAGAATATAATTATTGAGATATGCCTGAATATACATGAAGTACACCAACAAAACCTGATGAAGGTTGATACAGTTATACTTTTATTTGATGGAGTCCTGAAATCCATAGTGTTACATGACATCAAGTCTATTTAGCGCAATTTGAGGCTGTTCCTATCCCGACACCTGGAGAAGATGAGATATTGTTCTCATGAGAAAACTGAACAATAACCCATCATATATCAAGTGGTGAAATAGAACTCAATTATACCTGAAGCGATAGTTCTATTACTACAAGAACTATGACTATTGCTGATAGGAATGTTGGAGCGAGTACGTATTGAACCGAGGGAGTAGATAGTAGTATTTATGGAGATTTTTATTGTTGGTGAGCAACAGAATCGTGAAGCGGTCATGCTGAAGAAGAAGATTGGGGACAGCAACAATCCATAGCGCCAAGCTGATATCATATTCCTACAATAGACGAATGGAGAATATTAATAACGTTAATTTGAGCCATTACATGAGCAAGCGTATTATGTTCAAATATGAATAGTTATTGTCTTATGCCATATCATTGAACACAGCAAAACGCTACTTGACGATATTGGTCTAGTTCAAAAGCAGGATATTTCCCTAAATGTCTTAAAAATGAAAATTATTATGCGTCTTCTCCTTATATAACAGATAATTACAGTAGCCAAACATATTTTGTCCGCCTATTCAAAGATGCTTAAAATAATAAAAAGTTCTAACCAAAGAAGCTGTCCAAAACGCTTGGACGGTTTTTTTGTTTGATAAAAAAATAAGTAAAACCCCAATCGGAACTCGTCAGACTAAAGAACTAGTAATATTTTTTTAATCACTTATTTTAGAATTGTTTTAAATCCTAAACTTGTAATAAGAATGGAAATCAACTCAATTCAAAACCTAAACTCTAATGAAGAGAATGGTAATGAAAACAAAAACGGAGAAGAAAAAGTTTCTCTATCTAAAGAAGAGTATGAAAGACTTTTAAGCTCCGACAAAAAGGTTGGAGAACTTCAAGAGAAGTACAACGCTTCAACTAAAGAAGCACAAAAACTTAATTGGATTGCTAAAGTTAGTAAAGACGAGAAGCAATTCATTAAACTTTATAATTCCGATAAGAAACAAGCGGAAGAAGTAGCTAAACACTTTTGAAAAGGTGATGCTAAAACGCTGTACGATCAAGTCGTAGAACAACATGGCGACGTTTCGTTCGGAATGGATGCTGAAGATGTTGATGCAAGGATTCAGCTAGGAGTAGAAAAAAGAATGGCTGAACAAGAACTCCAAACTTTTAAAGACAAATACGGTATCGATGGTAAACTCGGAAAGGTATTTGATAAAGAATTCAAAGATCTTATGCAATGAAAAGAGTTTAACGTTGAAACTGTAAAAGCACAAGCAAAAAAGGCATTTAGGCTTGTACGTGATACCGACGAATTTGTTGAAGAACTAAAGAAAGCTAATTCAAGATTAGCAGGCGCTGGAATCGTTAGTACTTGAAGAAATGGTGATTCCTCATCTTCTAAGACTAACAGTGTAATAGATCAAATTATGTCTCAACAAAAAGGAAACAGTATCTATAGTGCAAACTGATTGTCTAAGGATTTACCTTAATTTTATATCTTTTTTTTCAAAAAAATGGCTTTTAGATGCATTAGACAACATACAGGTAAAAGTAGAACTCTTACTAATACCTTATGACGTGATATTGAAAAAGGAGAGCTTTTGGCTCTTAGTGATGGAAGCTTAGTAGAAGGAACTTCTGCTCAAAGCTGAGACATTTTAGTAACCTCAGACGAGGATGTAGCACAAAACGCTGAAGGAGGATTCGCTCTTATAGATACTACTATGGAGTATGAAGCAGATCTTTCAGCTGTTACTGAAACAGAAATCTCTGCAGGTACTAAATTTGGAGTACAGAGTTGAAACCTAACCGTTTCTGCTGACGCTAACGGAATCTTTGTATCAACGCAAGATGCCTTAGAATACGCTAGTACAGTTATCGGTAAATTCGTACTTTAGTTTTATCTCTTAACCAAAAAATAAGAGATGGCTTACGATGTAAAAACTAATACATCCACTATGGAAAGTGGAAAAAGTAAAAAGATTCTTCTCTTTGATGATGTATGTAAAAAATGAGACCTTATCGTCTCAGTTAACGGTGTCTTCAAAACGATTAATAACGTTATTTTAGGAGATACTTATACATGAATTATCGGTAAAGTAGAAGAAGATAGTAATAACGCTAGTACTGAACCTGTATTAGTAACTCTTTATGATGATACCATGAGAGTTTCTGTTGCAGTAGAAAATACTACTACATGAGAAGTGGTAGAATGAGAGGTACAAGGAGCGATATTAGAAACTATTGTTGAAGAGACAATAGAAGATATAGAAATAGATAAGTCATGTGCTTATAGATTTCTTAATTATGATGGAGAAGTTCTTCAAGCAGGAAGAATTATGAAAGGTAACACTCCTACTTATATTTGATGAACTCCTACTAGAGAAACCTCAGAAGGTATTACATACACCTTCGCATGATGGTCTCCCGAGATTGGAGCAATATCTGAAGATACTGACTTTATAGCTCAATTTGAATGAGTATGATACACTTCTTTTGAAGCCTTTGAATTAAGAATGGCTTTACAAGAAGAGGCTCCTGATATTGATGCAATGTCAATTAACTGAGTTAAAAAAACATTATATAGTGCTTCATGAAGTATTAGTTCTGAAGAATATCTCGCTTGTTGAGAAGCAATGAACATGTGAGATGAAACTGATGGAATGGTATTTATCCAAACTAACGCTAATACCGAGCTTGTCGCTTATGAATATAAAACAAGAGAGGAATTATGAGATGATTATAATACTTATAGAAGAGCTTTCCAAAGTTCTTCAAGAATGACTGATGAAATTTGGAGTGCTGTAAGTGGGTTCTTTAGTTCAGAAGTTCATGTAGTTACTACATGAGATTTAGTGGCTATTGATTATAACAACGGCGATACTATCATCGTTGATAAAGTTTCTCATAACATGAGGTATAATGCCGATTATTATGTTGAATTATTAGCTAATGAATGTGCTACAGAATATAATACATTAGTTACTAACTGATGGCTTACTGATGGTACTTATGAGTTAGAAGACGCTTCTACTATACAGAGCGTTATAAGTAGTATTAAAACAAAGGGTAAGACATGAAATATTATGTATTCAAACATTTATGTAACCTCCTCATGGGATTTTGTAGAGGCTCATGTTGACGTAAAAATTGATTGAAATTATATTTACAGATATAAAGATAATCAAAAAATTACGTTAACAGACGATAAAGCGATTGAATTAAGTAATTTTATTGCGGAGAACAAAGTTAATAGAGGGAAAACTATTAACAGTGACAATACAGTATCTATCTTTATTCCTGATTGGGTTGTTAATTGAACTATCGAATGAGCAATTATCGAGAGTATTGTTGAAAATGCAATATTTGTATCTCCATTGGGAGCTTCTATAGTTCATGATATAGTTAATTGAGAAATTATATTGACTAATAATGATTGAACAAATTCTATAACTATTATGGACAAAAATTTATGAGCTTCAATTGTTTATAATAGATGAGATGAATTAAGCGAATCCAATTGTTGAAAATATTATCAATGGTGAAATAATTACGGTTTTAGTTTTACTGGTAATGTACCAACTTCAAATACTAGAATAGAATGATCTCTTGATACTGACAATTCAACCTTTATTACTGTAACACAAGCCCCATTTGATTGGTGTATCAACGGTAATCTCTCAAATAGATGGTGATGTGAAGCAGATGTTGAAATAGCAAGACAATGACCTGCTCCTAGTTGATATCATATACCAACAACTGATGAATTATCTTCATTAATTCAGTTGTTTGAAGATATTACAGGATATTATGGTAATTGAGATAAGCTTAGCGAATTATTAAAACTCCCGTTCGCTGGTAACCGTAATAGCTCGGATGCCAATATCAACAGTCAGGGTAGCTACGGTTACTATTGGTCGTCTTCTCCTTACTCTGCGACTTCTGATTGCGCTCGTGACCTCAGCTTGAATTCGTCCTATGCCTACGCCGGTGGCTACAGCCGCCGTGCATGCGGGTTCTCTGTTCGTTGTTTCAAGAACTCCTACATAAGATGAGAAAAAATATTGTTTTCTTGAGAAAGGGGGGAAATAATTCATAATATTGACAATTGAGAAATTATAATCAATTACATTTGAAACGATTCGTCTTTACCAACACAACTTGTAATTGCAGATAAAAATTTAGGTTGTACATTCCCATCATTCTTTGGGGATTATTACTGTTGGTGAGGTAATTCTCCTTTTGTAACACCACCTACAAATGAGGGAACTGAAGATTGGGCAAACGTACAAAGTATTGTTCCTAATTGATTTCATATTCCAACACTTGTCGAAATGAAAACATTATATCAATTAGTAAATGCAATAGTTAATCCTGAAGAAGAATATTTATCAACAATGGAGTATGCTAAATATATACTTGCAGTTCCTTACCCTAAAAGAGATTCTAGTGGTAATATAACTTATAATCAATGAGACGGTTGATTCCGAACTGCTGACACATGAAAGAGTTTTAATTGGTGATATAATACAAGAGGCGAACTCGATATGTCAAACAATAATGGTCTTCAAGTCCGTCCATTCAAAAATACCACAAACCAACAAACCATATACGTAGAAGAATAAAACAACGTGCCTTAAATTACCATAGTGCAAAATTCTTTTAATATTTAACCTAATAAAGAACATGGCAGTTGTAAAAACCACAGACTATAGAATTACGTCTGAACACCTTCAACTCATCGACAAGTTCTTCAACGATGAGATGAAGAAAAAATTAGATCAAATGGTCTTCATGAAAATCTTCGGAGAGGAGACTAATAATCATCTTAACGATACCGTTGTTATGCAAGATTGAGTAGATGGTATCGAATACATTCCTGAGAATGCAGAATATCCTGACATTAAACCAGGAGGAGAACACAAAATGACATTTACAAAGTATAAGTATGGTTGAAAAATCGTAATCACTGAAGAAATGATTAGATTAAATGACTATACTAAACTTCCTAAGATTGTTAGAAGCGCTACACAAAGAGCTTTTGACAAAATCGAACAATCTTTAGCTGATATGTTCCCTCATGGATTCTCTACAGCTAGTTATGTAGATGTATGGAAGAGAACTATGCATGCTATAGGAGACGAAGGAAGAGCATTATTCAACAACGATGATAAAACTATTATCACATTAAATAATAATCAAAATCCTGAGCTCTCTTTAGCCGCACTTGATGCTATCTATGTAATGGGAACAAAACATAGAGATGCACAAGGAAACCATAAGAGTATCTCTTATGACACTCTTTTAGTTCCACCTGCATTAAGATCTAAAGCAGATATTCTTGTTAATTCAGACAGAATACCTGGTTCTAACGACAATGCTCCTAATCCTATCAAAGGAAGATTTAAGGTGGTTGTATCTACATGGCTAGGAGGAAACGTTAACTTTAATGGATCTGATGTTAACACCGATAAGTATTGGTATGTATTCGACTCTAGCAACGTAAAAGACCAACTTAGAGTTATCTGGGCATGGCATCCACAAATTGTACATCAAGATGTCAACGAGAATACAAATAACCATGTATCTCTACTCTCTTTCATGTACTCTAGAGGATTCTTAAATATGTCTTACGTAGCAGGTTCTACATGAGAAACTGCTGTAGCTAAAGAAGGTGTAGCTGTTGAAATTGTTAACGGAACATCTAATCCTGTACCAGTTCAAACAGTAAGCTAATCTTTTTAAGGGGAGGAATTAAAGACTCCTCTCCTTTTCTTAAAAAATAGTTTTTATATTTTTTTGTAAAAATCATGTCTATACCTGTATGACCAGACTGGAGTAAACTATACGAACAATGAAAATGTTTAGAATTGGGAGTACCGTTTACTGACGCTCAGCAAGACGCCCTATATAAATTAGGGAATAATCAAGAAGCTAAAGAAGAGCTTATTAGAAAATGGAGAGCTGAGTTTAGGGCTAACCAGTTAAAAGACCCTAAAGACCTTCAAGCTAAAGCTGATGCTAAAGCTATTAGAGAGGCTATGAAAAATGTGGTAAATGATAACTCACAACCTCAGAAAAATGTGGGAAATGAAGATAAAGAAGATCCTACAACTAATACAGTTGACCCTATAGATCCAACAGCTAACGAAGGAACTGGAGAAAATTCTACAGATCCAGTAGCTAATGGAGACGAAACAAGGTTAGAAGATATGACTGTTGCTTCTCTTAAAGCACAAGCTGAAGAGATGGGGCTAGAAGTATCTAAAAGACCTACTAAAGCCGAACTCATTAAAGCAATCGAAGAAGCTTTAGCTAAGAGAGATGAGGAATAGTTCGTTATTCCTCTCTTTCCTCTTTTTATCATTTATGTTAGATATAATGAATACTCTTAAAGAAATCGTAGATAAAACCTATTTTTTATTATGAAATATCGACCAAACATCTACTGTATATGATAAAGAGGGGGAAGTTATCCCTAGAATAAAGAGTTGTATTAGGAAAATCTGTCGTTGTGAGACGACAAATATTATTACAAATCAAGATATAAGAGGTTGATTATTAGATTTTCTCTACAAAGAAAAAACGGTAACAGTTCCAAGTAGTAAAACTTTGATGAGTGATATTGATGAAGAGTCTACAACTATCGAACTTTCTGACGTAGATTGACTAAGTACTACCGGTGGCTTTTTGGAAATAAACGGAAATATTTTTCAATATGGAGCAATTAACGGCACGACCCTTTCAGACATTCAAGGAATTAATTGAAAGCACGAAGCTAAGAGCGTTATCAATTTTGTATTTATGATGAAAGAAGAATTAATCAAAATATATGATTTATTCGATATTACACGAAAAAAAACGCTTACATCTTTCGATTTTAGAGAACGAGAACCTAGGATGGGGAGATCTTATACTATTAAACCTTATAAAGGAAAGAAAGCGATAATTTTTATGAATTGTGAATGACCTATTTTAGTTACTTGGGCTGAAAACGTTGACGAGATGGAAGATGACGACGACGAATGTGGATTACCTGAAAACTACGGTACTGAGATAGTTCCTTATATCGTAGCATGAGAGCTTCTTATTGATACCGCTGAAAGAGATAAATGACAAACTCATTTATTACAAGGATATAGTTCTCTTGAAGAGATGTATAGATTTTATGCAACTCCTAATAAAAAATTTCGTAAAAAGATAGGAATAACTCCTATGGTAAATTACTGACCTTTTTAATTTAACAAAAATTTAGGATATGATAGAAGGAATCACTGTTGAAGCGATAAAACTTCCGTTTTCTAAGGGAATGGTAACAGATTACGGGGCTCATTTGATGCCTCCTGAATATTCTCCTTATTCTAAAAACGTAAGGATTAGAAATTCAACAATAACAAGAAGAAAAGGATACGTTAAAGTAGCAAGCGTTAATAATAATACTCCTGTTAATAAGTTAATAAGCGCACAAGGTAAACTTTTTGCTGTTGTTGGTTCTACTTTTTATGAAGTTAATGTAAGTACGGGGGTATATACTCAAAAAATGACTGAAGTTTGAGACGACGTTCATGTCGTTGTTTTTGGTAATTATATCATTCTTTGTAATTGAGAAGATGATGGTAGAGTTTTCGATATATGAGATGACGTTGAAGTTCCTATGACTCATATGTACGAGAACGCTAAACCTAGATTTTGAGAAAGCTTTCAATATGCGACCTATCTTGTATGAGGGGGAAGTAACAAAAATATGCTTTATAAGTCAATGGAATGAGGAGGGGCTAAAATTGAATGAGAAGATCCCGAAGATGAGTGGGATCCTAAAAACGTATATAATTATACAGGAGATTGAACGGTTAGATACGAATTTAAGAGCGATATTACAGGAATAGTAGCAAATAGAGAGAAATTATTCGTATTTACTGAAGATAGTATCGAGGTTTGTTGAACCGCTGAAAGTCCATGAGGATATATTACTTTAGTCTTTCAACCTATCGCTTGAACTAATGTTCCTGCAAATCCTAATATGATAGTAAAAGCCGATGATTTAATCTTCTTTTGGACGAAAGATAATATGATGAAATCTATCGGTTATGTATCATGAATAAGCGAATTGGTTGTTTGAGACGTCTCTTATACTAAAGATCTTTCTATCAAGATGTTTACGGATACTCTAGATGAAGATCAATCTGACGCGTTTTGATACTATAATAGAACAGAAAAAACGGTACACCGACATCTTAAGCAAAAAGGAGAAACAACACCGAATGTTGTATTAGTTTATGATCTCAATACTCAATCTTTCTTTATCGATACGAACAAATTCTTTAAATGTCAGGTAAATCATGGCAGTCAATATTACGTAGGAGATGCTTTCGTACAAACGATTTATGAAGATGGGATATGAGATACCGATAATTGAAATCCTATCCAACGAGAAAGGAGAACGGCGTTACTAACGATGGGAAGTCCGGATTATAGGAAAGAGTTTAGGCAAGTTAATGTTTATTGAGAAAAAGATGATGACGTAGAAATTTCGGTTTATATTCTCGTTGATGGTAAAGAAGTCTTTGAATGAGTTATTGAACCGAAATGACTACCGGTAAGTTGAACCGCATCTAAGCCATTAGCGTCTAAACCGATAGCCTTTGAATACGAACAGCCTACGCTTAAAACGTTTGAATATCTTGTCTCTAAAGGATTCCTTAGGCATCAAGGGAAGAATATACAAATAATCTTTAGAGGGGAAAGTACATGAGACTTCTGTTTAAGCGGTTTAGAGGTAGGATTTAGGAATCTTTACAACTCTAATCCTAGCGACAGAGGAAGACAAAAATCTTAATTTACATTCTTAATTATAAGGAAGTATGGCATACGATTACAATAAAGCATTAAGTATTTGGAAAAACATGACTGCTCAGCAAAAAGCGGACTATATGGAAAAGAATAAAAACGACGCTTCTTTTATTCAATTTCAAAATGATTTAAGGAATAATAGTACCGCTAAAACAGTTAGCACACCTACAAATACTAGTTCTTCAAATTCTGTAATAACCAATCCGCAGAATACTGTACTTAATAATTCTAGTACAACTATCAAGAATCCTACGAGTTCTACGAGTAACGCTTTCGGGTATAAACCTCCACAAACTAACGCTAGTAACGACTTCTATTGAGATACTAGCTGAGCCACTAATAGAACACAATATAAGGGAACTAACACAACAGGAACCAATAATTACCAATATGATGCTAATCTAACTTTAGATTCTATTAAAAACCAAAATCGGTTATGGTGAAATGATGCTATCGCCGAATCTCAAAGGACATGACAATCATATCTTCCTTGAAGAAATAATACATGGGCTAACGCTCTTTATAATGCTTGAATTACGGATGCTGAAGGAATTAAAAAAGTTCTTAGTCAGTATTCTTCTTTTGCTAATTTCTTTGAAGAAGGACAAAACAACACCGTACAAGCTATTATGAATAGAATTTGAGAGTTACAAAATCAAATTAACCAACAAAAAAATAATTGATGAGCTATTCAAACAGCACAAACGACAACTACAGCAGAAAATAGAGGAACTATAGGTATTTTAGGAACGGACGATCCTACTACAGGTTGAGACTATCTATGGAATGTTGATAGAGTATTAAGGGAGTCTCAATGATTCGGATTAGAGGAGATGAAACGTATGTATCCCGAAGAATACGAAAAGATGATGCCTTATATTATGTCTCAAAAGGGAGTTCGGGATGCCACAGATCCAGCATCAAGAAAGCAATTAGACTGAGTTATTCAATATATTCTCTGAGTTTGAGTTTGATATGGCTCAGACATGAGCGTCCTTAAAAGATATGAAGAAGCTATCAACTCTAAATTCAAGAATCCTGACCAGGTTACTAAAGATATGCAAGATGTCATTAATCTTAGAACAAGATGAATGAGTAACCAAGAAATCGCTAATCAATTAGGAATGAGCGAGGACCAGGTTAATCAACTTGTATTACTTGCTAATTGAGATAGTTCTTCTAGAGCATGAGATTATTATGCTCTTACCGATGTTGCTTCTAAGCAAATTACGGAAGAATATGATATTCAAATGGCGAGAAACAACGAAGAAAAACAAATCGCACTAGATAGAGCTAATCAACAAGCACAATGGGCTTATGAAGATTATAAAACTAATTTAGAACGCCAACAAAAGGTAAATGAGATAAATTCTCATAATGCTCACATGATGGCTTCTGTGTATTGATTTGCTTTTTCTGATAAATGATTACAAGGATTACAATATGTAGGAGAACAGGGGCAGAATATGATTGATGACATTATAAAAAATTACGATAGAACGGATACAACAATAGCGCAAAATGTAGCTGATATTATTAGAAATTGGCAATGGAATAATGACGATTTGATTAGAGAGGGCGAAAACGCGTTAAGAAACGCTATAAACTATTATCTTTCTCAAACATTAGCTAATCAAGAAAAATATGGTATTATGGGTATGGAAGCCCAGCAAGCTTTCGCTCAATGAGTGCAAAACTTTATAACGCAAGCAGAAAAAATCTACAACGACGCCTTAACAAGACAGCAAAACAATTTAACAACGCTTATGAATAATATCGCTAATTTGAGTGCACTTCAAGCTCAAAATATGACATTAAGGAATACCGCTATACAGCAATTCCAAACTGAAGCTTTGAATATGAACTCATCTCAATTACAGAGTCTTGCTAATCAATTATGATTATGAGGAGATATCCAAACATTACAAAATTACCAAGTACAAGCTTCTGTTAACTATCTTAATTCTATTCAAGCTGGTGCAGGAGCTATGTTCCAAGGGGAGATCGAAAACAAATTGAAAGATTGATTTACTCCTATGCAAGCTATCTCGCAAGTTATGAATTCTGCTGAATATAAAGCAAAGTATGGTACTACTACAGATAACGATATGCCTTGGGCTATGAGTGATTGACAATTATACAACAAGAAAACAGGACAATTATGACAAAATGTTAAAAATACTGCTACGGTAACTTGAAGTAACGGTGTAGCTATGTACGACTCTAATGGTAAGTTATATACTTACGATTGAGATGATCGGTATTTAGGAAGCGATTGACAATTCCATCAAGTAGGAAGCCAAACTCAATGAACAGATGGAGCTAAATCTAGCGACTATATTAAGATGGAAGACGAAAATGGAAACCAAGTATTAGTTAACCCATTAACAAAAGAAATTATCACTCCTGAAGAGCTATTTAAGAACAAGAAAGACAATCAAACAATTACTAACTTTAAGAATTGGTTATCTACTAGCTCAGTACAATTCGCTCAACAATACTGAGTTAACGGAACAACTATAGGTCAAACATGAGAGAAAGGAGGACAATGTTGAACTTTTGTAAACGATTACTTGAACTCTCTAGGTATTGAATGAAGAGTATTCGGAAGTACTTTAGATTCTAAGATAAAAGCTATCACTCCTGGAGTAACAGATCCTGTTGTCGGTTCTATAGTAGTAATGGATACTTCAGCTACCGTTGACGTTTCTGATGGTAATTGAGGAACTAAAAAGGTAAAAGCAGGACATGTTGGTATCGTAACACAAGTTAATAATGATTGAACGATGTTAGTAACCGACTCTAACCGAAAACCAGGTAGCGAGACTGTTATGACTCATAAGGTAAGCGTTAATAATAAGAATATTAAGTGATATTATGTTCCTGGATATGATAGTTTAGCGGAACAATTGACTAATAATAATACTTCAAACGAAGAAGGAGCGACAGTCGAAAAAGCTAGGTCTTTAGCAGATATTTGATTATTAACTAAACAAATCTTCTGAGGAAATGCTTCAGATAAGGATAGAGCTTTAATAGAACAACTTGTATCTATGGCATGAGAATTATGATGGTCTAGACAACAAATTTTATATGAAGCATGATGATATAGAATCAATGATAACGCTAATAAAGAATTCGCTAATACATTGATGTCGTATATGGAAAAACATACTGATAAAGATTGATGACTTGCTGGTACTTATGACTTATCTACTATCGCAAACAGAATTAATAGTTGAGACTTAACTGGCGCTATTCAAAACATGGAAACACAAATGATTGATGAATTTTGAGGAGCTAAAACCTCGCAAGCAACATCAATGGCGATGGTAGATAAGCTTAGTAGAATATATTCTAGCTTCCAAAAAATAAAAGGATTAACTGGGAAGTTTAGTTTGGCTGAAATTATAACAAATTATTGATGATGAAGTTCTTGACTAAGTAACATGTTAGGATTGACTGATGAACAAACAAAAACAGTAGCGAGTGTGGCAACTCAAATACAAAATGTTTATGCTGAAATAAGAAATCAATTAGCGTGAACCGCAGTTACGGAAAACGAATCAAAATGGTTATCTGCCATGATTCCATCATTAAAAGATAATAGTACTGTATTTGAAACAAAAATTAAAGAAGCTGTTACAAATATTTATAAAGACCAAAATGGCGCAAGAAATAGTTTAGGATTACCTAAATTTACGAATCTAGAGCAATTGATGAATTGGGACAAAAGAGTTGAGCTATATTGAGGAACAACTTGGAACACCACATGAACAAAAATACAGTAATTTAAAAGGACCTTTAGACGTCCTTTTTTATAAATTTAGATATTTTATTATTGTAATAATTTATATCTAAAACTTGTATTCAATACTTTTTTTCTATTTCATGCAGTTCTTCAATGAATTTTTCATATACGACATTAAAACAATTTGTTTTATCAAATTCTATGTGCTTTCAATCATCTTTCATTATAATATCATATTTTTTACATAATTCTGAAATTTTTAATTTTTCGATTTTTAATGTTTCTAAATACCCTTTTACAAAACAATTAAAATCATTTTCGGTTCATTTTTTTTGTAAAACAAATGCTGTTGCTATAGGATCATCTAAAACATGCCATTTACATTCTTTTTTAAGATATTCAATCATTTTTTCCGAAGAATCTTTAAAATTCCTATTTCTATTTATAATATCTGCTTCAAGAACAATTCAGTCTTCTACATCGTTTTCTGGTTTTCATGCATAATCGATTCACTGAAATATGAGTTTTACTATAATATCTCTATCATCTATTTTGTATTTATATATTTTTTGATATTCATTAGGAACACAAAATTCGTAGTATATTAAATAATTTTCATCAATTATTATTTTTCTATTATCTCACTGAAAATCGTTATATTTCATTTCAAAACGCCACTCTTCTTCAAAATCAGAATCTTCTTTATTATTTATTCATTGATTTTTTGAAACGACTCATTTTTCTCTTTTTTTCTTTTCTTTAAAATAAATTCGTAAAAAAAATACAATTATACAAGTTAATATAAGCATAGACTAATTAGAAGAATAAATATTTATTGAAAAATCACGCAAACTACAGTCAGTACTTGCTTGAAGAGTATATCATCATGGAATTGCATTTTTATCTGCTATAATCTCTATAAAATAAGTATTTTCATCTCGTGTTGTTTCTCAAATACGAACTCTATTTTTTTCCTCATCTGTTAGTTTACTTCATTGATTATTAGTACACCAACTACATTCTTCGTCGGGGAAATGAATAAAATTCCATTTTACTTCATCTGCAATTCAATATAGAGCATATCTCATTTTTTGAGATGTCCCTTGATATAAATCCACTCCTATGGGTCAATTTAGTTGATTTCAACATTTATACTCGTTTTTTGTTTCAGTTTTCGTTTCTTCCTTTATTTCAATGTTCGAAATATTCTCATTTTCGCTCATGTTTTCTTTTATATGAGCAGAATCTTCGGTTTTTTGCTCATTAAATCCTCCGTAATATTTTTCTCCTATTTTGATTGAAGCTTGTTTATTTACTTCGTCTTTACAACTTTTAGCACAACTCTCAAAAGTTTTCTTAAAAATTGGTGCATATTTCTTTTTAAATGTAGAATTAGAAAATACTTTATTTACTACATTTTCTAATTGTTCTACTTTAGAATTAACTTCACTTTCTGTGTAAGCAAAAGAGAAGTTAAGAAATAACATTAAAAGAGAGGTAAGTACTAAAAATTTTTTCATTATTTTTTCATAAAAATTAAAGGATACTTAATTATATGGGTTTGACTATCTTTTTGCAAATTTTTAAAAAATCAAGGTTTTAATAGGGAAAACAAAAGAACTAGTAATATTTTTTATATCACTTATTTTATAAATAGTTTTTTAATTCTTTAATAAAAAAATAGATGGAACAAAGTGTAACAGGTACAGTAGCGGTTGTCGTTTGAGGGACGGCTTTAGCAGGAGTATTAGATTGGTTTTGACTCAATTGGCTTGCTGTTTGAGTATATGCGATATTGCTTTTATTAGATTTTTGATTCGGAGTATTGGAAGCGTATATGAGAGACCGTAATAGTGTTAAAAGCGACACAGCAATGAAGGGGCTTATAAGAAAAATGATAAGATTACTCCTACCATTTATGATAGTTCTCATTCTTAAATGAGCGGGCTTGGAAGATGTAAAGATAGTTATAGATTCTATCATTTCCATCTTAGTTCTAACCGAATGATATTCAATTATTTGACACGTTGTATCAATTGACCAGGGAAAACAACTTCCTGAAATTGACGCTTTTCAATGGTTATGTGAGTGGGTAGCTAATTTATTAAAAAAAGGAATAAAAGATAAAATCCCAGAGGAAAAGGAGAAATAATACTTTTACATACTAATAAAAATAATGGTATGGTTAAAAATAGGAATCATCGTCGTAATTCTTTTAATGTTCATCATGTTATAGGTCGCTCCAATGAAAAACGAGCAAAAGTGGAAGAAGAGACAAATAAAATGCTTATAGAAGTTTTTAAGCATGATGCTATTAATACCTTGTTCCAAGAGAACCAATCACCGCATGAACAATTAGCTGTAATGGTAGAGATACGAAGACCAGTATTGAGTTTCTGAGTATACAGAACTTTCCTTGATTTATTACGCCTACCTAAAGATGTTTTTTATAAAAAAGAACTTATAAAATAATGAATAGACCTTATGTAGAATTTAAAAACAAGCGACTAGGGAAGAGAGTCGACTACGATAAAGCATATTGATATCAATGTGTAGATTTGATTAAACAATATGCCGATGAATGCCTCTGAATGGGGAAAATTTGAGCGATAGGGAATGCTAAAGACATTCCTAATAAAGCTTTTTGAAGAAAATTCTCTAAGCTATACGTATCTGATGGAAATATTATGCAATGAGATATTATTGTTAGGATTCTTGGGGATTACGGTCATGTAGCTATTGTAGATCGTATTATATGAGATGAAGTATATGTTTTAGAACAGAATTGAAGTTGAAAAAATAGTTGAAACGGTATATGACAAAATGCAATAAGAATAAACTACTATAAAAGGACTTGGTTTCAAACGATTCTTAGGAACGATTCTATCGTAGCAAACTTCAATATGGAGATGTCTCATGTTGATAATATGATAGAAGAGAGACAAAGACAATTAAATATTACAATAGACTATAAAGAATGTTTAAGAAGCTAAATTTTTTATATATTTTTTAATTAAAAGATGGCTGTAGATCAAAAAGTAAAGGATTTGTTAACAAATGTAGGGAATACAGTAAATACCCTATTACCAAACAATCCAATAAATAAATTAACCAATATAAATAATGCGCTTAAGAACGATACATCATCTCTGATTGATAAAATCGGTTCTATCAACCCTACGTTCTTAAAACAGAATACACAATCCGTTGTTGATATAACGAACAATAATAACGGTTCTTCTCGTTTTATTGGTTTAAATAATCCACTTGATATTTTGAAAACATGAGTTGTTTCTAATGGTACGCCATCTATAAATTCTACTCAATACAACCAACTTTATAATAAAATACAAACACAAGTAGGAAATCAACCTACTGCTAATTGAAAGGACAATTATTTAGGGAATGTGTCACAAGCTGTAGCCAATAACCAAAACCAAGAGACTTTCTTAAATATGTTGCAAAAATCTTTTTACGAATCAAAAGGAGGACTTACAGAAGATGATATTAATAATTGGATTAAGGAATCTAATGTACAAAAATACTATCCTAAAGTTAATGCTAAAGATATTCTAGATTTACAATCTTCTATTACTCCTACACTCCTTCAAACAGGAGAATATGTAGATAATTCTCAAATTGCTGAAAGATACCCTAATCTTTATAACAAAACTGATGTTAGTAAAATTATCAAAGCTAATGAAGAAGCGAACAACAAATGGCAAGATCTCATTAATAGAGTAAACAAAGCAAATCCTAATGCTTTAAGCGAAAATTGATTAAAATATTACAATTTTATTAAAGAATCTGAACAGATTCCAGTTCAAATGAGAGAGGCTTATAATATAGGAAGCGATATCTCCGATGCTGAATTGGTAAATACGGTATGGAAAAACGTTGATGAACGAAAGTATAAATTTGAAAATGCAACAAACAACATTAAAAAGCTTAATAATACAGATAAGAATCAATTAGGTATTAATAGTTGAATACAAACATTTATAACTGATTTAATGAAGTGAGCCTTTGTTAATCCGATTCTTGCAAGTACTTGGTTTAATCAATGAATAAACTCTCTAAAAGAGTGATGGGAAGAAAATGTTCAACCATTCATTGAAAGCTGAAGACGAGAAAACCCATGAACATTTGATTGGGTTGGTAAATGAACAAATGCAGTAGCTGACATTGCTAGTATGCCATGAAGGGCTTTGAGTTGATTAGAAAGAGCTAGTACTAACTTATGACAATTAACAGATGTTAATACAAAAAAATCTATAGGGGAAAACATCTCGGAGAAAGCAGAGAATCTCGTAAAAACATTTTGAGGTTCTATAGAAACTGCGTTTAATACAGTTTTAGCACCTGCAACCTCTTTGTTTCACGTAGCATGAGAAGTTCCTTTGGTATGAGACGCTATTAATTGGTGATTTTCTCTTATTCCAAATGCCGTTGATTGATTGATGAGTTGAAAATATAGAAACGAATTAGCAAAGCAATTATGAGCTAGGCGAATGGAAGGAGCTAGCTTTATCACAGATTGGTATAATAACGAATTAGACGACCAGGGAAGGGAAGACCTCCAAAACGCCGTATTCCTTTTGGTAGCAGAAAAGGTTGGTAAAAGCGACAAAATAAAGAAGTTAAAAGCTAATAGTTGAGTTTTTATAAAAACATTATCTGAAGCTATATGAGACGCACTCCAAACTGGAAGATATGCAACGAGTATTGATTTACGGTTAAAAAGGCAACAAAGAGGATGAACTGTCTTAGAGAGAACTGAAGCTTTAGAATGACCATGAACTGAATGACAAATAACTGATAGAACCCCTGTTTATAGAGAAGGAGAATTTAGAGAGTGAGAAAATACGATATGAGATCGTGTTGAAGCTTTAAAAACAGGGATTCAAGCATGAGTTTGAAAATTTGTTGATAATCTTAAAGCAGGTAGCGAATATAACAAAAGATTAGAGGAATGATTAAACAAAGTTACCGCTGAAGTAAACACAAGAAGTGTTGAGAAAGAAACAAAAAAAGAAGCGGAAGATTTAGAAAAAGAAGTTAAAGGCGAAATAAATATAAACTGACAATTAAAAGATCTAGAAAATAAGTTAAAAGAAAGCGAGGGGGGACAATCAAAGGGTGGATTGTCTGAAAAAATAGATAATTATCTTTCACAAGTAGACGAAACTACTAGGACTCAACGGGAAGACAATCCATACTTTTCTTCTGATTGAAGGGATTTAATTGAAACTATTGATAATAATCCATGAGTTAATATTGATGAATATATAAATAACGAATACGAAAGTGTACTTAATGTTATGAAAGATACGTTAGATGAGATAAGAAACGAATTATCAAATCAAACAGGTAAATTATACGAAACTGCTAGAGACGTAAACGCTCCTGTTGATATTTCTAACGCTTTAACAGAAGTTAAAAATTTATTAGCAGATCAAGGAATTGAATGGAGAGAATGATGAAAAGCCGACTTTACTAAAAGTGGTTCTATTAGTTCAGCAGATCAAACAGCTATTCAAAGAGTTTTAGATAGGATTTCTAGCTGAGAAATAAATAATGCAACAACAGCTCATAATTTGCGTAAAATGATAGATAGTCTCGCAAAATGGGATAAATGAGTATCTAATGATTGAATAGCGACTATAAGACAAATTAGAGATAAAATAGATGAAGTTGTAAAATCTCAGATTCCATGAATGAAAGAGTCAGATGCTATTTATTCTGTAGATAAAACAACGTATACGAATCTAGCAAAAAGTATTACAGTAAAAAACGCTCCTAAATGAACTCTTAGAGAAAATGCAGTAAGCGTTGTAAAGAATCTTTTAAGTCCAAGCAAAAAATTAACTCTTAATCAATGGGAAAAGGCGCTACCTTGATTAACAAAAAAACTGGAAAGTATTAAAAATTTAAAACCTTTATATAAAGCCTACACTTCCGATAATGTAGGAATTATTTGAAAAATAGAATCCACAACTTTATGAAATGCTTTTAAACTTATTGGATTATGAACCTGAGGATTTTCATGATTACTTGTTTGAATGGGAATTGATAAAATAGTAGAAAAGCTTAACTGACCTTTGAAGAAAAAAGCCATTAAAGAGGTTTTAAGCCGTAATTCGGAGAACGCTATATCATCGGCTTTAGATATAGAAAAAAGAGCCGAAGAATTAAAAAATTTAAGTAAAGAAAAAAGAGAAAAGATTGTTGAAATATTACAAAAGATAAAAGAAGAATGAAATAAAAAGAATAAAACGAAGGAAGAACAAGATGCTTGGAATGAAGCTAAAGAGAAAATCGATCTTCTTCAAAAAGCATTAAAAGAATGAACCGAGAAAGCTTGGAATAATTTTACAAATGCGGTAAAAGAAGATTTTGAAAATAAATCAAAAGCTTTACCTGAAAATAAACAAGTCAAAAACGACAATCGCGTAATAGTAATTTGAAAGAACAATAAAATAATCGTTGATGAAAAAGGTAACGCAAAGAGAGGGTGAACGATCTCTGAAGTAGATAACAGAAGCGAAAGCAATAAAAAAGATTGATATACAGATCAAGGGAATAAAGTTATAAAGACCGGGAATAAAGTTATTTGAAAAAAAAGTATCTCCGAGACGGAAACCGCTGAAAGCGGAGTGTCCACTAGGGAGATACCATGAAATAAGGTACGTTTAACAGAAGAAATTACAAGAGAAATTAATAAAGATTTAGATAACTTATCTTTATCAGTTAAAGAAAATAAATTCAATCCTGAGCAATTTCTACAAGCAGTTAAAGAAGTATTTAAGGTTAAGAACCCCGAAAGTAATAGTATCTATGTTGATATAGATAAAGAGAGTTGAACTTATACCTTACGCGTTTCTTCTCATAACGCTCATGCTTATAATGCTAAAAGAAGTTGAAATACTGAGAATAATACAAGTATCGTTATTAGGTTCGATAAAGATGGGAAATTCAAGAAAGATAAATCTGTAAATATGACGGAATATTCTTACGATCCTGATAATTTAACAACAGAAAAGATGGAAGGAATCATTAAGGGAATAAAGGATTATATAGAGACATGAGAGTATACCGATACTAATTATGATGTTAAACATGAATCTAAGAAAGCGACTACTGAAGTCGAAATTCTTCCTGAAAATATTAGCGTAGAAAAGGAATCTCAAAAAATGGGAGAAAAAAGAATTTCTCCCGATAGAGTCGTTCGACAACAATTAAGTTTTCAAGAAGGAGTGGATAATATTATGGATGGAGTACAAGCCGTTAAAGATTATATCGTTCAGAGTACAAAAAGGTTATATTGGAATTACTGAAGACCCGAAGGAGAATGATACGTAGGAAATGAAGAATTTAAAAATATTTCCTTAAAAGCAACTAGAACGCTTTATAAAGATTGGAAATTCTTATCAAATAAATCAAAAGAATTTAAAGAATTATGGAAGAATATCGCGGATGCCGATGGAGAGAAATCTCTTCAAGAAATAGCTAAGACTTTCTATATTAGCAAGGTTAAAAAAGATATTTCTAAAGGATATCAATACCCACAAGAAGTTCTTGGTTTAATACCTGGTGCAAAAAGGGCCGTTAATGCTCGTCAAAGATACGAGAAAGGGTTACATACTTCGTTTTCTGCTAATGATTCAAGAATAGATTATTCTGAAAAAGATAAGATAGGAGCTGGTATTAAATCACAAGATGGGAAACAAGTAACCAAAGAGCAAAAAGAGAATGTTGTTAAAGGAATATTAGATTTTGCTGACGCTCTTAACCTTGATATGAAACAAATCGCTGAAGATCTAGAGTTGGTGTATGTTGATACTCATGGTGGTAATGTTTTTCTTAGAGCTGATGCTATAGGAATGTATAGACAAACCAAAGATATGGAGGGAAATATCAACAATAGAAGTGTTAGCGTTTGAGGTTCTGAAACGGTTAGACGAAAGGAGAAAAAACGGAATCCTGAAACGAGAGAATATGATGAGACATGGAGAACGGAAAAAGTTAATACTACCATGGCTCATGAATTATGACATGCTTTAGATTTTATGGTTGAAAATAAACTCGTTCCAAGCGAAGTAAAATCTACCTTAAAAACCTCTTTTAACAAAAAGAATATTGATTTATTCGGGAAAGCTTATTTAAACTATCTAGAAAGACCTACAGAAATCGTCGCTAGAATGTTTCAACAATATGTAGCTGTAAAAAAATGACAAACGAGTTATTATAATACTTTATGATTCCGAGATAAGGACATATTTGATAAAATTGTTAAACCTGAAGTCGAGAAAGCTATAGAAGATCACTTCTCTAAATATCATAAGTCTGAGACGGAGCTTAAGTATCAAAGAGTATTCCATGGAACAGGAAAACTGTTTGATAAATTCGATTTCTCTCATATCGGAGAATGAGAGGGTACTCAGTGACATTGACGAGGAATGTATGTAGCTGTAGATAGAAATGTAGGTAAAAAATACGCTGAAATGTTAGGTAAACAATATAAATGAGAGCTTATAACAGAAAAAAGCTCAGAAGCCGTACAACGAGTAAATGTATCAATTAACGAGCTTATGTCTTACGAATGATATTCGTTTAATGATGCTGTAGAACATCTTAAATGAGAACGAAGGGACTATTATGACGATTATAAAGTAGAAAATACTAACGAATGAAAGATAATGGCGAAAACCTATAAAGAAAGGCTAGATATTCTAGAAGATATGTCTGAAAGTAAATGATACGTATACGAGGTTGAAATTCCGGACGAAAAGAAAGCTAATACTCCTACAGGAATAAATTATATTGAAGAAGATTCTCTTATTGAACGAGATGCGATGGATGAGTTCGCAGACGCGTTAGAGAAAGCGTTAGGAGATAAAGCAGATAACCCTCAAAATACGAAAATTTTAGAAACCTGGAGAGATAAGAAAATAAAATGATGGGAATTATATCAATGATTAAAAGAAAGCCTTTGAGGAGATAAAGAAGCTTCAAAATTTTTAGAGGATCTTTGATATGATGGAATCGCTTATTATTGATGAGAAGATGGATGAGCTTATGTTATTTTCAATTCCGATAATATGAAAATAACGAACAATAAGCCTCAAAAATTCGGATATTGAAAGGGTAAAGACGTTTCCGCTGAAGCTGGGTTATTGATTAAGAACTTCTTAGATGGTAGAACCGCAAAAGATATTGCTTTAGAGAGAGGGTTTAAAATCAATATCTTAGATAAGATTATGACACCAGACGGAGTTGAAGCTTATGGTAGTTACGGAAATCAAACGCTTAATTTTGCAAATATGATTAAAGAGGGAACAGCACCACATGAGCTCTTTCATGCGATGTTTGATCTCGTAGATAAAAAAGAGAAAACAGCGATTCTTGATGGCGTACAAAAAGAGAAATCATTGACTAAGGAAGAATCTGAGGAATGGTTAGCTGACAACTTCGCTGAGTATTGGAAGAGTTGAGACCTTATAGATGATAAAATGCCACAAACCCGAGAAGAATATATTGATAATCGGGGGGTTGATAGAGAACTCTTTGATGATATTAAGAAAGAGAAAGGATTTACAACGGATGAGGAAGTAAAAGATTATCTCAAAAAAGGAGCAAAAGACGAGAATTTCTGATATAACGAACTCTCTGAGGAATTATATAATAGAGTTATTAGCTATTTTGAGAAATCTAAGAAAATGATTGAAGATTTATACGAGAATAGAGAGAAATACAAACAACTCTTCAAAGATATGATAGAATGAAAAAAATCAAAAGGAACATCTAACGAAAAAAGTAATTGAGATACAGCATATCAAAAGAAAAGAACTAATAAGGTTATTACAACTGCGAATAAGGTGTTAGTTTGGTAATAAAGTCTTGATATAATTAGTGAAATAACCAATATTATACATGCCTATGGTATTTTGGGTGCTTGAATCTTCGTTTATCAAGAAAGGGGGCGTCAACTCAACGTCTCCCTTTTTTGCAAAAATAAAAAAAATAGGTATAATTACATTGTCTCAATGAGACAACTCGAGAATCTATAGGAACTTTGTTTCCATAGACAAAAAGGGTGTAACGAAATGTTACATCCTTTTTATAACACCGACTACGAACTAGAACTAGCTGTTGTAGTAGTTGGTGGATAGATAGAAGTGTAAGGAGAACTTACGATATAGCTAGGAACAGCTACTGGTTGTAATCTACTAAGTAACTCCGTAGTTTGAGCGTTGTTATTAGCAACGACTCTAGCTTCTGCAAGAGCGGTTCTGAGGTTTTGAGTTTCTTGTTCGCATAGTTTGTCTAAAACTCTCTGAACGTTAGCTTGTGAAGAGGCTATAATGCTAGCGGTATTTTGCTGTCATGCAAGGATAGCCCTTTCGATGTTTTGGTTAACGTTACAGAATCCTTGTGTAATCAAATTAGTTTGATTAGCTTGACTCTGTTGATTTGCTAGTTGCTGTTGCCAGAAGGAATTGTTGTTAATAAGATCAACCGTGTTGTCATGATTGTTGTTATTATTCATTCCATTAAGCAACCAAGCACCTGCGTTATTGTTTCCAAAACCACCGAATAGACCGTTACCGTTTCCCATGAATAAGAACAAGATTAGAATTATTAACCAAGTTCCCATTCACCCCATAGACATCGTTGTGTTCGTTCAATCCATTTTAGTGGTTGGTATGATATAAAAATGAACGGTGTATCGTGTTTATGCTAGCCACCGTAAATTATGCCATATCAATCACTTCACATACTTCTTTAGATTTTTCGCCTAGAAGAGAACTACTATTTTGTTTTATTAAATTAGCGATGTTAGGATTTGATTTTATGAGATTAGGTACAATTTTTTCTGCTAATCTATTTAAATCGTTCATATTGTTGAAATCTATCCCCTGGATATCGTTCGGAGAGATTCCTAATTGTAAAATCTTTTGTTTTAGCAAATCTCCCTTAAGACCTGCGATAAAATCAAAAAAATTCATTTTCATACAAAAACAATATAAAAACTACTCTTCTTGCATATATTCAGCATAAAGCTCTTGTAACTTGTGGTCATACCTATCTTTTAAATACTGTTTTTTCGTTCAAAACTCTGTAAAGTGTTGTACTTTCTTAACAACGAAATTTATAATCTCTTCTAAATTTTGAGGATGTTGTTGGATTTGAGTAAGTAACTTATTCATATTAAGTTTCTCTCCATCAAAGAAATGATCTGTTTTTCGTTCCATGATAAACAAAAAAGAAATAAAAACATTTTCTCAATAAACAAAAAACAACACTATGGAAGTGCTAGTTATCTGCTATAAAGTAAATATCTTTTCAAAAATTTGCTTAATTTTATCTTTGTATGTATAATTATTTTGTAACTCATCTTTCCGTATCAGAAGCTTGGTGGGGTGAGTTACATTTTTTTATTTATTTTCGTACCCTGTTATTACTACCAGTCTTCTTAAATCGTCACAGGATTTGTATTGTATTAACTCCCTTCAATTTTTTATTATATTATCGGTATAGATTAGAAATTTTTCGAATCATTCCGCGTTAAGCCGTTCTGTATTTAACAATTTAGCCAGTTTCTTTGAATTTTGCGAGACTAAAGCACTAGCTTTATTCTTTTTACTTCAACATCTCTTGCAAAATTTACATCTTCAAGAGGGACTTCAACACATCAAACAAGTATTCATGTATATATGATTAAAAAATAAAAACTCTTAGGGAGGAGCTTTTTAGGTTCTCTCCCCCCCCCTTGATTTTTTGAGGTTATAAAGCCGTTCCTGTACCTCTTGCGCATAGATCTTTTCTATTATTCCAGTTGTTTGTATTTGTAGAATATTTTCTTCTACATTTAGTTAACTTCTTATTCTTGAATTTAACTGCTTTTACTTTTAGTCTTTTCATGAGGAATATTTAAAACAAATAAAAAACTATGATAACATAGGGTCATAATCGGGGTATTCATTACCCATAGGAATATATTCAATGCCGTTAGGATTGTTATTAGAATCGTCATTAATTCACATCTTTTTTTTCCGTTCTTCTATTTTTTTATTCTTTTTCCCTCGCATTTCCGCTTCTCTCCTTGTTTTTTCTGTTCGTTTTATATAATGATAATCTTCTGTAACATCTACAGGAAGAAAAGAATCGTCTTTTTGTTGTCATCATTCTAAATATCTTATAATATATACCTTATTTGTTTTTAAGTCCTGAATAAGACGATATTCTTTATTCATATGTCATATGATTAACGAATAAAAAAACTATTTTTCTTGCCATGTCTTAAAGTTTTTCACTTTTTGTACTAAGTTTTTAACATCTCCATCAAAATTTATCCCTCTATCGTCGATATAACACATAGCAGGAATCTTTTCATGGAATATTCAATCAACAACAATTCAGTGTTTATCTAATCGTCTTTTTATTTCTTCTTTTTGCGTTCTTGTTGTAAAGATACCGACGATATAGTCTTTCTTTAATTCATCGATACATTCTTTAATCCCCTCTACGGGTTCATCGTAGATATCTCCGTTTTGTCGTCATTTACTGTATTTGTGAATAACTCAATCAAAATCGAAGAGAACGGTTTGTTTTCTTGTTGGGTTTAAATAAGGTCAAGATTCACATGTTCAAATCATTGTTTAATTTGATTAAAATCTAAATAGTTATAGTATCTCAGTTAGAGAGTACAAAAGAATCAAACACTTCTTCAACCTCTATATGATATACGCCATTATCTCGTTTTCTTATCATACTAATTGCCATCATTATTTCAGAAAGTGTGAATTCAAATGGAAATCATATTTTAGATTTCTTTTCTATTCGAAACAATCCTCGTTTTTTGTAGTATGGTTTCCGATATTCTTCGCCAGTTTCGATATGATAATCAAAGTGTTTTAATTTTCGTTTCATCTTCCAGTTAAAATATAAATATTCTCTAAATGGTTACGTTTTGTAACCGGTTATTGCATTTTTTGCAAATACCAGTAAGTTACAATTTGTAACCAACTCAAATGGTCACAAATTGTGACCAATTCGTGACAGATTGTCACGGGTTGAGGTTTTCGCTATTTCCGAAAAAGTTAGAATAGTCCTACCTATTCTCTCTCTCCTGTGGTCTAATATATCAATAATGCTCTTTTAACATTTTTTCTATTAGATTATTTTCTTCGACTAATAATTCGTTGATTTCTTTTTCATCAACAGTTTTTCGCATATCATCGTGAATTTTTGCTAATTTTTTCATATATTCGTTTAGTGTCATTTTCTAAACTTAAATATAAAATTAATTAAACACCTCGTGGATCATCTTCTCTTGGTGGGACACAATAAACCCAAAAGAAATCTTTTTTATAATACCCCCTTTCATCAAAATCTAATATATTCCACAATAATCTTTGATTGATAGGATCAAACATTCAAATAACCGTTGCCGAATCTTCACTATCAAGATTGTTAATAATTCACACTTTCTCTTTGATATAACTTTCGTCATTTCATGCTCTATACCGTATCGCTATTGCTTTATGGCGTAGTCTTTCGAACATTCTTTCTTCTAGAGTCATTTTACTTTAATATTACTAATCTAAAACTAGCTAATCACCATATTTATTTTTTAGTGATAAAAAATGCTATAATTCAAGAAATAATAATCGCTCAAATAAAACAAAATCAAACAAATTGTCAATTGTGTGCTTGTATTACATCATATTCTTCTTTTGTCATACAAGTCCAAGCATTATCTCAATATTTTGCAAAGACATTTCATTCTCAACAATTCATCATCGGTATTTCTTCTGTGTGGTGTACTGGGATTATCATTTTACTTTAAGTAAGAAATTAAATCATCAATAGGGGTATCTGATATTGATAGGAGCATTAAAAGAGAATCTGAATCTGATTTAACTTCTCGTTCGCTCCATTCATCAGATGTATCTACTGCACAAGTTGTTATTTTCATTAAGTCTATCTTATCATTCTCTACAAGTCGTTGGATAAAACCATAGTGCTTAGATATCATATAAGATATTGATAATTGTTGAGTATAACTTCAGTATTGTAATATCAATAATCTATTAGTCCAATATACTGGTATTACATTTTCTTCTTTTGATGTTTTAATCTCATACTCATTCAACAGTTCTATCAATATATCAATTCTGTTTTCTTTCATTTGCTTTTATTAAATAAATAAATCTGATATTCTTCTATTAGCAATTTCACAATATTTAGGATTTATTTCACTACCAATAAATTTTCTTCATAATGATTTACAAGCTACAGCAGTTGTTCAACTTCACATGAATGGATCTACAATAAAATATCTACCATCGGGGAACATTATACCATGTTCTCATAAGATATCTTGTTCCTCTCAATGAATATTGTTCTCATATATCATCTACGGCTTTTTTATTGAGAATAAATAAATTTTTTTTCATTCTTCTAATTCAGATTTTTTAATTTTTTAAATAAATAATCAGTTCCTCTTATTTGTCTGCTAATCTCTTAGCAACATCAATATTCCTATCTACTAACTCTTCAAGCTCTTTCTTTCTGTCTTCTACTTTGTTTTAGGAACCGTAGAACTCTTGAAACAACGAACAGAGCGCGCATTAGCACGGTAGCCGAAATCGTACGCGCCCACACCGGACGAATTCAAGCTAAGGATACGTGCGTACGTAGGGTAGTCAGAACCGTAAGGAGAAGACGACCAATAGAGACCGTAAGAACCCTGACCGCTGACACAGGCATTCGAGTAATCACGGTAACCAGCGAACGGGAGATAAAAATCTTCAGCGAATTCTTTCCCTATATTATCAGCTTCATTATCACAACTATATACTGCATTTCAATCCATCTTGTAACCTTTCAATTCACATCGAGCTTTCAATAATTCTTGTCGTTCTTCTATACTAGGGAGGTGTCTGTCTTGGAATTTCTTGCAATGTTTTATGGCTTCATCATAAGTAAAGTATTCATCTCAATCAGATTTCTTTTCGTTTTCTTTACTTAATCTCCATTCTTTTCATTGATAACGAAACACAATCCAGCCATATTCAGTAGTTATTCAATCGTTGGTATTGACTACCGTTTCTGTATTGGTGTAACAATTTGTTACAGTAGTAGCATTATCAGTAATTCATAATTCTTTTAATTCTTCTACTGTTCATTCTATAGTTATTTTCATAGTTCTATAGTTAAATAATATAAATCTAACTAAGTATAAGTCGGAGAGGAGAACTTATACAGTACCTCTTGCACGATACATAGATAAGATTTATTTACCTCATTGTCCCTCTCCTAACAGTTTATAGACTTGCTTAGGTCTATTAGAATTAAAAGTCTGATTTATCTTCTTCTTTTGCTTCTTCCATATGATAATTATGTATAGCAAATCTTATTTCTTTTCAGTTTTTATCTAGCTGAATTATTTGCCTATCTTCTTTCCATTGGATTAACTCTCTTACAATCCTTTCTAGTTCGGCTACTCTTTTCTCTAAATCTTTCATTACTTTAATATACTAATTAAAAACTCAATAGGATTATCTTGTATTGATAAGAGCATTAAAACTCTTTCATATCTTGTATAATCTTCTAATGTATATTTATTCATATTATCTCTTATTGGTCTAATAGTATCTGCTTTAACTATATCAAAGTCTATATTATCATTATCTACAAGTCGTTTAATAAATCAGAAAGATTTAGAAATCAGACTTTCATCTTGTAATTCCCAAGTCTTTTCTAATTTAGCTCATACATAAGGTTGATACCAAAATTCAAATCATCTTTCTCAATAAACAACTTTATAAAGTTTTTTATCTCATTGAGTTTCAATCCAAAACTCTTTTAATAATTTTTCTAGTTTCTCCATGTTTTAATATATTAAATAAATAAATCTGACTTCAGTTCGTGACAGTTTGGTACGAACTTATTAAAAAGGTCTAAAAGGCTGACTATCTTATCTTAACATAATAATGTCAATCTTCTCCTCTCTCTAATTCAACTATATCTACACTTATGGTCTTATCATCGATTTCAATCATAACTTCTCTTTCACTGTCATATCTCTCTAATTCTCTAATTAGTTCGTGGACTTTCATTTTACTTTAATATTATCTAATAAAAATTGTTCTAACTCTGACTCATCTTTCAAGGCGCTTTCTATAAGTCGGAATAAATAACTTCATTCATCATACTTTGTTCTATATGTTTCACTATCTCGTTCATCCTCATACTCTTGCATCCGTGTAGTGTTTGTATATTGGTCGTGCTTTACCATTCCATTCTTACATACAAATTGCCATAGTCAGCTTTCTTTACTTGCTAATTCTCTTAAATTATATTCTCAACAAAGTATATTGTTTGCATATACTCATTTATGTAGTCTAATACATTTTCCCCTATTCATATACACAAATCAGTCTTTTTCATTTATTCAAGTTTTCCCTCGTGGTTTCCATCAAGCTTTCACTAAGCTATTCAATAGCTGTTCTAATTTCATTTTATTTCAAAACACTAATTAAAAATTCTATAGGATTTTCTACAACAGCAAGAATCATTAATAAAGCCTCTTTTTTGCTGTATTTTTGATTGCATAAAAAACGTATATCATTATCGGCTTTATCGTTGATTTTATCGTTTTTAATTAATCGATCGATAAAATTATTTTTTCCTTCAATTAATCTATTGATAAAATTACTTCCTCCGCCAAAAAATAATGTAAAAAATAATTCAAAGGTAAAAGGTAATTCAAAATCTAACTCTCACTTATCGTTATAAGACAAAGAATCTTTATACCTTAATCAAGAATTAGGATTTTGATCATGATATTCTTTTAAATAGTCTAACAACTTCTCTATTTTTTTCTTTCCCATATTATTTGTGTAAAGTAGTTAAAATATAATCTAAGACATCATACCGCGAACGAAGTAATGAACAATGCATTACATGATATTGTCGGGTATCATCTCAATATTCCTCATCTTCTTCTCGACTTTCTGCACTAAGATTCTGATGACTCCGTTTAGCCATTGGTTTATATAATTCATGTTTAGTTATTGTTTTAAACTTATGGTTTTCAGCAGCAAATTGTCGTAATCAAGAATCCGCTCATGCAATTCTTCCATAAGAATAATCCCTATCCACCACGAAATATCATTTTTTATCATCATCACCAAGGTTAATATATATCTTTATACGTTTAAATCCTTCTGGAACTTCTATTTTTATTCTGTCTTTATTGGATGTTAAACCAAAACACAACCATCATTCTTCGATGAACGAATTAAGAAGTTCTTCTAGTTGTTTGCATTTACTCATTTTTCTTTTAAAAATCTATATAAAAATACTATAGGGGCTTTAACAATCGATAGTTGCATAAGAATTAATTCAATTACTTGATCTCTATATGGTCTTCGTTCGTTTTTTGATTTTATCTCATAAGGGAATAATAATTTATAACATTTATTAACTTCATCTATATCCAACAAATCTTTATCGAAGAGATAGTTGATAAAATAATATTTTTTACTAATAGCAAGGGCAGTACTTTCATCAAAATCTAAGCAAATACCATTTTTTAATTTAGCTCATATTCAGAACTCTAAATGATACCATACATATCCTCTTCTAGAACTACCTCAATCATTTTCGAATCTATTTAATAACTCACAAATTTTTTCCTCAGCTTCTTTGATAAAATCTATTATTGAAGTCGCCTCCCTTTCTAGTTCTTCCTTGTTATTAGGATCGTTTTTAAATTCTTCCCACATCTTCTCATAATTTTTCATGTAAAATACTTATAGTTGCATTTCGGAAATACCCTTTTTCATAGTCTTCCCTTTCCCATCAATTAAATCTACATCTTAGGTCTATATTATATTCGGCTTTAACTAAATATTTAACCCATGCTTTTATCTTAGTACTTTTTATATCGCCCAACTTTTCAAAAGCTCCTGTTTTTTCTTTAATTAAGAGGATACATTTTTCGATCTCTTGGATTGCTTCCTTTCCATTATTTCGTTTTTTCATCTTTCCATGTAAATTAAAGTTATAAAGCTAAATTTTTAAGAAAAAGTTAATTTTCATAGACTAATCTTTGTCTTTAAATTGTTTATCATCGATATCGACTAAACATTCAGAAAAAAATTTAACTCGTTTATGAACAACCGCTTTTACGATGTTATTTCAATCATCGTCTTCTGTACAACTATTCTTTAAAAAAAATAACATTGTACGAGGTAAAACATCAATAAGAAACGGTAACGTGTGTTCTTTTTTTAATTCTCATTTAACATCTGCTTTATTGTTTTTTAATTCAAAGGTAATAATGCTTTTTTCTTCTGTATTTCTCATGATCGCAATAATAAATAATAAAAAGCTAATTTGCGTTTTTATCTTGTAATTCTTTGGTTAACTCTTCTATAGAGCATTTCTGTCAGTTAATATTTCAGTCTTCATCGACCTTTGTAATAACATCAATATCCCATTTAGGTTCGTATCTTTTATATAATACCTTATTTTTAAGATTGGTAGCCTCAGAATTAAATTCTTTAACTTCTTGTGTAAACGAATCTTCGATCTCATGAGCATGAGGATTTTTATCTAAGAAGTCTTGAATACTCTTGAATACTTCTTTAGCTCTCCAGTATCATTCAACATAAAGTGGATATTTCTCTAAATAGAATTCCATTTCTTTAAGTTCGCTTTCGTTTTCTATACAATACATAGCGACTCATTTTGATACCGATACCTTTAAAAAGGTAGATTCTCATGAGTATCTACTCTCAACTACTCTACATGAAAAGATCGTAGGGATAGGGAGTTTTAGATTATTAAGATAAGCTTTTTTAATATCTCTTTCGATTTCTTTCTTCATTTGTTTTTCTAGCTCTTTAGTGAATAATCATTTTGCGATATCTTCCGCATAATGACTTCTTACTACAGATTCTATTGTAGAGACTTTAACAATAGGTCTTTTAAGGGTTATAAAACACACTGGAGACAGCTGTTTGATAGATTCTGTTGTAAATTCCAAACAACAACCTCACCCTGTTGTCATGGTTAGTTTTTTAAAATGTAATTTCATGATTGCTATAATTAAAATAAAAAACTTAATAAGATGGAGGAGGTCAGTATCGCACTGACAAGAGTTAGACTTCTCTTTCTGTGTAAATACACCAAAAGTGCTAAAGACAATGTTTTATTTCTAGACTGAATAGACGCCATGACTAATGTCTTTTTTTACCCCTCCTCATATGGAGTTTTTTTTTAAAGACCCCTTGAAGCTCCATACTTATAAAGATCTCAATTCTGCCGTGTACACCTTCGGCAGAGATAGAGAATTAAACCTCAGCAGACAACAGCCTAATTCTCTATCTGCACCGAAGTGCAGAGAACTTTATTTTAGATTATCTCGAATTGATTTTTCCTCAGAAAAAGGATTCTCTTGTTTTCATGGAATAACTTTTTTTTGAATATCAACTTGTCACAATCAATCTTTTACCCTTATATCTTCGATAAGAGATAAAATTAATTCTGCTAGTTTAATAATACATTTCCCTTCGGATTTAAAGTCTTCACTATCTCATTTCTCTAACAGCTTTTCTCAAATATTAGTAATAACATGAACTGCTTGATAAATATTAATACCTTCATCCATTGCCTTAATAATACAAGCCGTTCACCATTTCTGAAGATGCGAAAATTCATTTTGTAAGATTGCTATTCATAAAAAAGCAACCTTTTTATCGAGCTTATCTAATTCGATATCTACTCTTTGTTTTTCTGATTCAGAGAACCTTTCGAGAAAGTTTTTGATTGTCCCTTTGTCCATTTTACTTCTTGTACGATATCTAAAATACCCCATATTCGGCATCAAAATCCGATAGTCATTAATGCAAACCGTGCATTTCCCGTTTGGTACATTATCGAATCCATATAGCATGGGATAAAGCACAAAAGAGATATTCCGAATTTCATTAATGTTAACTTTCTTTCTATTTTCATTATATTCATTGCATTGGATTTAAAGCTTTCATATTAAGCTTAACAACATTTACATATTCGGGAATGTTATTTTGAATATTATATAACAACTCATAACCCTTTTTAAGTTCAAGCAACTTCTCTGAAGTCTCTAAGAACTCGTGATTGATTGTAGCTTCAGCAGTACTTTCGGTATGCTTTTTCTTTCAATTCTCATCAAGCTCGGTTTTGAGTTCGATCATTCTTTGTCACTTCTCATCATCTACGAGGATTTTCCATTCCATATAGAGGGATTTTCACTCAACGTAGAGATTAGAAGCTTTTTCGTTAAGTTTAACTCGTTCAAAAAGGTCTTCAGTTCCTACATCTATTCATTTAGCTTTCATGATTTCGTGTTTTTCTGCAATATTTTTCGCCTCCGCGTAGAACTCTTCAAGTTCTTTAGTTAAAATTTCCTTGTTTTTCATATTACCAATTTTTTATAAAGTAAAGCTCTTTTTTCTTGTTTCCAACGAGGGTCGAGAGGAGCCTTTCTTCTTAGCTCCTCACACAACCACTCAATGTTAGAAGGGGATGGGATTGAATGGATCTCCTCCATCTATCAATTCTTCTAAATTAATTTTCTCAGCCTGTTCTAGTGCTTCTTTATTATCGAAAGCTGATTTACTAAGAGGAAATACTGAATAGGAAGTATCAAGTCCTTTACCCGTTCTAGATACTTTAATATCATACCCTTTAGGATCTCAAAAATCGGCGTCTTTATATAGCTTAAAAATTGCTTCTTTAATTTTTGATTGAGTTACCTCCCAAATTTGGACTGATCCAGTTTCGTAATTAAAAATTACAAATGCTCGGAATTCTTTCTGTGTTGTATCTTTTTTGATACCAGGAGTTGTTTCGAACTTTGTCTTTTTTCTAATAGATTTTAATTTCTCTCCATCTTCTTTGAAATATTGCCATCCTACCAAAGAATTTGATAAGATTCTAATTTTGATTGATTCACCGTCTTGAATCTTGAAGAAATTACCTGCTGATGACTTAGCTAATTCGTAGTCGTTAGGTAAGAATGAATTTTGTGTCATGATTGTATAATAATAAATAACTAAAACGTTTTTTGAGTTTGTAAATAATATTTGTACATTATTGAAAATTCTATTACTGCTATTTTTCTTTTTTCCATATCTTCTTTCCGGAAGCTGAAATACTCGTATAATCCTTTAATACCGTTTCTTTTTAGATAGATTTCAAATAATTTATGATTTTCTAAATGTTTTATATCTTCTTCTGTTAGCGTATTTCGTAATGGCGATTTTTTAAGTTCTTGTAAAGGCATCGTTATTGCTTGTTAGATACTAAATCAACATCTCCCTTAAATTGTGGCATACTTGTTATAAAATCTTCAAATAGTTTTGGTGTCCTAATATTCGATATCAAGAGTCCATACCCGAATTTTGTTCTATTTCATGCTAAGTATGGGATCGCGATATGAAGGACTTTATGATTCTCATCATTTCGTTTATATTCCCTAACAGAGATTTTTTTGTATTTAACCAGGTTATAATCTCATTCTTCTATGAAATGCTCGTCAATGAATTCTTTTTTAGCATTTTTCATAATTCACATGATTCTTGCTGATTCTTTTTCTCTTTTTTTCTCTCTATCGGGTTTTAGAATAACTTCATCAAATTTTTTATGGAGGGGGGTCTTAGGAAGCATAGAGAATCTCATAATATTTCTTCATCGTCAAGGTAATCATGATTTGATTTTTTCAAATTGTTCCCATCACAAATCGATGACGTCTTTAACTCGTTTTATGAGTTCTTCTTCCTCTTGTTTATCGGGTTGCTTTATTAAATCTTTAATCGCCTCCATTAGTTTTTAATACAAGTCATCTAAATCAATTTCTTTTTTTTCTTTTTTTCCTACGTAGAAGTCATCATCGTATCTCCCTTCGTTTAATCGTCATTGAGGTCGTTTGATGTAAGTATCTTCTACGTGTTTAAGTTGAACCTCTGTTGCATAATCAATAGCCTTTTGAATTATGTAATTAGGATCATTTCCTCATTTAATACATTTCGTCCGAGCCTCGTATGCTTTTTGTTTTCATTTCTTTTTAGTAAAGACTTTCCTAAATTTTTCGAAATCGGATGAATATATTATTTTTTTATTTTTTATTTTTTTATCTATTTTATCATTATCTACGTTAGTAGATGATGATATAATAGAATCATTATCATAATCATGTTCATATTCATAATCTGTAAACGGGCGTATACGGGCGTATGCGGTCGTATACGAGCGTATATTTTTATAATTCATAAGCTTTGTTTCGTCTACTTCTTTTTTCCGTCTTTTACAATTTGCGATGTATCTTTGATTACATGCTGTTTGTCGTGATTGGAATGATTTTTCAAATGATTCTATGAATAATGGGAATAAGTACCTCAATGAAGCGGGTAGTTCTCCAACTTCCTTTCAAAGGTTGTAATTCATACATGCTTTGAAAAGTTTTCCTGCTTCTGTGTCTGACATGGAATCTATATCCCATGTCATATTGACAAGAAATTGAGTTCTTTTCTCCATTGTTAAATAAAAAGAGGTAAAGTCCTTACACTTTCAGTGGACCTTATCTCTTATCCCTTTATCATAGAGTCGACTTGCGTCTTTGAGAAAAGCCCTTATATGAAAGTGCTATGCGTAGGGTAGGATTGGACAGAAACCCCTAAACACAACACTTTGATATAAAGGCTTTGTATAGTGTTGTGCCAATCCTCATGTTGTTTAATAGAGGCTTAGGCTATTCTCCGTTTTGAGTACAAAAGAAAAGACCTCTAGAATCAACTAGAAGTCTTTATTTTTAGCTTTCTTATCTACTTTTCTCGGTTTGCAACCGACGAACCAAGGTTTTGCAGACCCGTACAATAGACCACTCTGTCAAGGTGCCATATTGTGCATGTCTATCACTAACAAGAGGCATTATAGAAAAACCGAAGCATAAAACAAGTGATTTTTTGGAAAATCAGAATTTCTCCTATTGATATTCTGTTTTTTTTTACTATATTCTTTTACAGTTATTTTAGTTTTATATATTATGATAATGTCAAAAAAAGAAAAAAAATCTTCTAATACTAAGTTTTGGATTATTTGAGCTGTTGTTATTATTCTTATTTGAGCTTGTGTTTGTCGGTATTGTTGTAAAGGAACTCCAACATCTAATGAAGTACCTGTAGATGATGAAGAAGCTGCTAAGCTCTCATCTGAATACCCTGTTAGAGGAGCCTCTTTTGAGGACAGCAATATTAAGCGATCTAGTGATGGTGATATTAGTAGCGAAGAAAACAACGATGAAACTAATGAAGAAAATGATAATGAAAATAATGAGACTGATTTATATTCTAATTCTACTATAATGTGAGCTGTTGAAGCATGAGATTTAATTACTGTTGATTATGTTTGAAAGCTTTTAGATGGAACTGTTTTTGATACTAGTATTAAAAGTGTTGCACAAGAAGCTTGAGTTTATAGTGAAGGAAGAGACTATTCAGCATGATTAGAATTTACAGCTGGAGCAGGACAAATGATTAAAGGATTTGATGAAGCTGTTATTTGAATGAAAGTTTGAGAAACTAAGAGTGTTGAGCTTCCTCCTGAGAAAGCTTATGGAGAACGAAGTAAAGATAACTTAATCAGTGCTAGTAGGGCTGAAGTTTGAGAAATTGAAGGAGCTGAGGTTTGAATGCAGCTTGTTTTATGAGGATATTATCCTGCTAAAATTGCTGAGATTACTGATGATGGATATGTATTTGATTTAAATCATGATTTAGCTTGAAAGACATTAGTATTTGATATCACTATTAAAGATATTAAAAAAACAAACTCATAGGAATTACTTTTATTTACTTGGTGCGTGGAAATGATTTCTCTTAAAGTCTATAATTGAGAAGTTTTTGAAAGGAGCATTTGGTGGTATATTGGATTTGCTATTGTTATTATAGCAATTCTTGGACTTTCTCTTTTCTATAAATCTTGAGATGGTGTGAACTGACTTATTGGGGCAATTATTTTATTAATGATTGTTTGAGGATATCTTTTTTTCCTTGCAAAAGCCAACACTGAGACTAAGATGATTTTGAAACCTGAGGGGTTAGCTATAGGAGAAAGACTTATCTCTTATTCTCAACTTAAGGGGTTTGTTATTGAAATGGAAAAATCTAGTTGAAAACTTAAAAATATTGTATTGGTTTATGAAAAAAATGTTGAGATATTCACACTCAAGGACACTAAAAAGCAACAAGAATTATTCTTCTCTGAGCTTTCTAAAGTTGTGCCTTTCTTGGAAAATTATGAGCAAGGAAACTTAGATAGGTTTATGAGAAAATTAAAGTTATAAAAAAACTCCTTGATGGAGTTTCTATTTTTCTGCAGATCTTTTTACTCTATTCATAATTGCGAATCCTAATCCATTTTCTGGAAGTCTTTGAATAAAGACTTTTTTTATTCATGAGGTTTCGCATTCGTGGTAAAGTTGAAAGAGATTGTGGGCACAGCTTGCTAGATTCTCCTCTGTTCATCGAATAAGGTTTAGTCATGAAGAGATATTTTCTTCTCTTTCAAACCGCTCTTTAGTTGCTATAATAGCAAATTTTTCATCAAGATTTGGAATTTCATTACTATGATCAATGATAACAATTTCTCAAGGGATTGAGTAGTGTTTGAATCTTGTTCCAGGGGACATATTTTTATCTTTAGCTGTATATTCAACCTCCACATTTTGTCATTCAAAGAATGCCTCGAGGTCTTCTTTTGTTATAAATCATGGTCTTAGGATTCAGATTACACCTTTTCAAGCAATTTCATCTACTTTTACAACACTAGATTCGATTCAGTAGTCTGAATCTCAACCATCAATAATTAACTCTATTTTTTCTCATACGTTATCTGCAACCATTGGAGCTGAGGTTGGACTTGGTTTTCATGAAATATTTGCACTTGGTGCTGCTATTGGAGCTTTTACAGCCTTTAAGAATTCGTTAGCAACCGTATTTGAAGGCATTCTTATCCCTACATAGGGATTCTGAGTTACGACTTCTGGTATACAAGCCTCTTTTTTCAATAGCAAAGTGATAGGACCAGGGAATAATTTATCAATTATTTGTTGTTGATAGTTATTTTCTACGATTCATAGCCCTTTTATTTGTTCTTTTGTTCATATATGAACAATTAAAGGATTAGAACTTGGTCTTCATTTTGCCTCAAAGATTTTTTTCACGGCTGAACTATTAAGAGCGTCTGCTCATAATCCATAAATTGTTTCTGTAGGGAATGCTACAATATCTCATTTCTCTATAATAGCTCTTGCTTTTTGAGCCGTTTCTGCATTCCGTTCTAAGATTTCTGCTTTCATATCATGACTGATAATAAAAATTATTTCGCTATTTAGTGTAGTTATTTATTAAGGATTTTCAAGGAATGAAAAAAGGGAGAACCTATACGCAGCTCCCCCCGACTCCGAGAAATATGATCTGCAATTCGTCTGTAATACACAGCGAACTGAATATAATATATAAAAATCCTATTAAATGTCAAGTAAAAATAAACAAGATTCTATTTGCTTTCTTTTCTTAGATAATTACTCTATTTTTTGATATTTATAAACCACGGTTATATGAAAAAAACATTAATTGATACTTATTTACAAACCTCTAGTGAAAAAGTAAGATGAGAAGAACATCCTGCTTTTTTGGAGCACCTACTAGAAAGAATTAAGCTTCATATTTCAAAATGAGGGAAAATCTTACTAATTACGTTAACTAAGAAGTCATCTGAAGAAGTTACTAGTTTTCTTATAGCACAATGATTTAAAGCATTCTATCTTCATAGTGAGATTGCTGCTATAGACCGCTGGGAAATTATCAAAAAATTAAGGACAGGTGAAATTGATATTATTGTTTGAGTTAATCTTCTAAGAGAAGGTATCGATCTTCCTGAAGTTACATTAATTGGGGTATTAGATGCAGATAAAGAATGATTCTTAAGGTCTACAACCTCATTAGTACAGATTATTTGACGTGCTGCGAGAAATCCTAACAGTGAAGTTATTCTCTATGCTGATGCCTTTACTGAATCGATGCTAAAAGCGTTATGGGAAACCTATCGTCGTAGAAATATTCAAGAACAATTCAATAAAGAGCATTGAATTACTCCTAAATTAGCCTCTTCAAATGTTAAATCCTTGGAGACTGTGAAAACCGATTTGGAACTTGAACAATCTTTTGGAAAAATAGTAAAGGAAAATAACTCAAAAAAATTAAAGAGAGCTACTAAAGCTGAAAAAGCAATTATTTTGAAGGATTTGAAGATTCAACTTGATGATGCAATTAAGGCTTGGGAATTTGAGAAAGCTGCCATTATTCGTGATCAAATAAAGGAAATTTCTTGAGAATAATCTTTAAAAAATTTCTAAATATGTATAAATTTATACATATTTAGAAAATATTTTTTTAATAACTTTCTTCTAGATTTTTTAAAATCATAGATTCCTTATATAATCATTTCCTTTGTTTTGCATTATGGTCTCTACTATCACCTTTTATTTGGTGTAATAGAGATTCATCATTTATCTGGTTTTGAAAGATTCATTGGTGGAACAACTCCTATCTTTTTGAGCAGTTTTTCCATACTAACAAGTTCCTGGTTCACAAAATAATCACTCTTGAAATGATTTCTTTTCCATTTAGTAGCATCTTTTCAAGTAAGAATTCCTACTCAAGTTTCTTCAACATCTTCTTCTGCCTGAATATATTTTTCTTCTTTTTGTACATGAAGTGTGTATTCATCCCATGGGACAATATATTCTTCTGGGATTTCATCACTATGAGGGGCTGATGAGAATACTCTTCTTAATACATCTTCTTTTGAGATTTCATCAAAATGTTTTTCGAAATAGTTTTGGAAGAAGTCTAAAACCTTTTCAAATTCCTCAGGAGGTTGACAAACTCCTTTACTGAGAATTGTTCCTTTGAATAAGAACCATAACAATGAGTTAACTTCTTTATCTCCATATTTTTTATCCGAAATTACTTTACATCAGCGGATAGTATCATTAAAGACCATTGGTTTTCCTTTCTGGGCTGCCACTTTTTTAATGAGTCTAATTCTTGCAATAATATCTCAATCGTTACGATCTCAGAACCCATCGTTATAAAAGAAGTTTTTAAATTCTTTCAAGAAGAATTCCGGCTTAACTTCAGGATTTTTCTCTAAATTCTTAAGGTCTGTAAGCATCTTCTTCCAGAACGCAATTTTATCATTTCTTTCATCAGAATCTTTAGCTTCGAATCCATCCTTACCATAACGTTTATAACGACTAATAATATCTGGAGTTTGATTTAATCAGAAGTGTCCTGCAATTTTTGGTTTAGCTTTCCATGTATCATTAACGTTATCTGGATTCTTTTCCCATAGCACACTTGCAATATCTTCTAAGATAGGATCTCCTCATAAATTTCTTGTTTTTAATGATAAGAAGAAATTATCTAAATCATCCGCATTTTTAGTCCACCATTTTTCTAATTCACTTAATAGGTTTCAATAAGGAACTTGTTCCGAGGTCTTTGAAAAGTTTTCAATACTAAGTCCTTTTGAACTCATATATTTATCAAATCATAAATTAACATTTTTTCCGTTTTCTATTTTACTTGCTTTGCTTAACAAATGCCATGCATATTTCTGATGGTAGTTCTTGCTAGCAAAAAATGCTGTTGGTAACATATATGCTCTGGCGATACCATCGAATCGTGTAATCATATCCTTATTTGCGTATTTCGAGAGAATTCCACTCAAACTTACATAAGAAATAGCCACCTTTAATTGTGTGTGATCTTGTGGTTCTACAGCTAATTCCCCCATTCTCATTAAAGCTCATAATCAAGCTTCTATTCTACAAGATTTAATACACTTCTTAAACTCTTCCCATGCAGGATTAAAGGTATTCATCTTCTTTAATTTACCATAAGAACTTTCTACTGCTCCTTGTCCTGTCATTTCAGAAGCCGCAGCATCGAGTTGATTAGCAAATTCGTTAGAATAAAGTTGTTTTAATGCTTGTTGATTACTATCGCTTACAGATCCGAAATATTCATCTTTACCATGTGAATTTTGGATGTTATTCACGATATAATAGACTTCTGATTTTACTAATAGATCTCTTAATTGGGTCGCATTAGGTCCTCCTCTTTTAATATCAGCTTCAAGTTTTTTCTTTTGTTCAAGATATCTTTGATAATGAGCTGGTCAAAGCAAACATTGTACCCAAAGACCTTGATTATCATATTCTGCCATTCAACGATATAATCCTTTTCACATCTTGATATTAGAAATCATTGCAGCTGCAATAACAGGCCTTAAACCATCATCATTAACAACACATGTGCGAGAAATTAGAACATCTTTTATTGTATTAAACTTTCCTAAAACGCCATCGAGTTTTCAAAGCCTTTGGTCTCCTGGTTTATCTATTCAATTTTCAAAAAGATTAGCATAATCTCACAATTTTTTAAACTCAGAAATCCAGTAGTTAATACCTTCCCATGTTTTTTTCTCTATTCCTGCCATCGCTTCATCGTGCAGTTCGGTTAAAGCTGCAGAAAGCGCTGGTGATAATTTTCCTATTGTTTTTTCTAGTTTTTTATAGAGTCAATTTTTTACCAGCATTTCATAACAAGCTTCATTCTGTTGTTTTTCGTAATTAGTAATTCCATCATTAATTTTTTTCCAAATATTTTTAATTGAATACATAAAAGCCCCAATACTTACCCATTGGATTTTTCTTGTCTTAGTTGAAACAACGTCTTTAATTTTTCTTTCTTCTTCTTTTGCCATACTTTTTGTTTTTGGACTTAATCCTTTCTCATGAATGAAAACTAAGAATTCAGGATACGTCATTGTAGTCTTATGTTCGAAGGTTTTACCATTTTCTCAAATAAAAGGTGATGATGTGAGAGTAACGGTATTGTTGCTATTCCATGTTGTTTTATAGAGTACCTTATTTTTATCATTCACGTTTAATCAAGATCCGAAATAACTAACAGGTTCGTGTCTTTCTTTTCCGTTTTCATCAAGGTCGTTCATCATAAGTTTTCCATCTTCAAATTGAGTGTCTCATAAAGTATCTCAATCACAGAGCTTCCATGTTATCATATCATTAAATGCATTCTGAAGCTTGTTTTTTTCTGAAAGAATTTTATATGGTTTTGCTGTTAGATTTTCTCCTTCTAGAAAACGTTTTTGAAAGATATCAAAGGGGAACTCAATAACTTTATTTTCGTAATCAAAACTCTTAGAACGAAGTTCTTGTTCTACTCAACTTGGTTTTACACTCACCGTCTTTTTATCCCAATCAACATATTCAATTTTTAGTCTCATCCAATCGTTTGAATCTTCTGTATATGGAGGTAATGAAGACTCTCAAAATGGGATGTATAACGTTGCTCATGTTTTAAATCCATAATTATCTTCTGCACTTGAATTCACTTCTCCTTGAATACCATTCCATAATTTTAGAAATTTTTCTTTTTCCTCAGCCTCTTTATCTTCCTCAGATTCTTCTCATTCTTCCTGCTTTTCTTCGTTTTGAGATTCATCATCAGATTCATTATTTTCTCAGTCCATTAACTCTCTTTTTTTCTTTTCAACTGATGAATCTTTATTGATATCATTGAAGAATTGTTCTAGCCTATTAGAGCTTTCAGAATTTGGGTTATAACTTTCTATAAATCAAGGATTTCCCATAAAATAAAGGATTAAAAGTTTTCATATTTTTTCATTTTTTAGAACAATCTCATTATTTTCTTTATTTTCCGCAAAAAGCCTATCAAACGCCTGCTGATCCTCTAAAGAGAGATTGAGGTTTTCTAATCAAGAAATTTTAAATTTTATTGGGAATTCTTTTTCGTTAATAAATTCTGAAAGATCTTTAAGATTCTTATTTTCTCATGCAATAAGTTCTTTTTCTATATGTAATGATATTCCGTTAACATTAATTTCATTTTTTGAGAAATCAAAAAGGTCTTTAAAGTATTTTTCGAATTGCGCATGATCTGGTCAAAAGACATCAATTGCGTTTGCTGACTTCATTTGATCTAATCTCTGCTGTGCTAATCGATTTACAAAGAAGTCCCTTGAGGCTGGATTTTGATTTAATGATGCAATATCAAAATTGTTTATATATAGCTCTCACAAGATGTTTGCTAATTGTGGGTCTGAAGTTTCTACGTGCCTTAGATATCGTTTCCAGTATAACTCTTCTGTTTGTTCTTCTAATAGAGTTTTATCCTCTTGAGATGCGTTTTGAAGTTGAGCATCTATTCCGTAAAGTTGATTTTTTTCATCTTCGGTTGCATAGGTTAAGAGGGTATTGTACTCTTCAAATGGATATTTTTCATATACAGAGCTCAAAGAAAGAGGAAGAGAGAATACTGAAGTAACATTTTCTGTAACCGTTTCAACCCACTGTAATCTCTTTTTTAATCTTTGAAGTACTGTTTTACTAAAAAGATAATCAAAGGTTTTTTGTTGAGATTCCGTCCAATCTGAAAAATTCTTAGTATTAAGATTTTCGTTTGTATCGGCTCCTGTTGTAGGATCTACTTGAGGAGCTAAATTATTTTTTATTTCTGAAAAACTTATTACAAAATTTGATGCAAAATCTGTGAATTCCTTTTTTTCTTGTGCGATATTTAATTGCGTTGGAAAAAGTTCTATTGTGTTTAGTAATTCTGGAAGTGAATCATTATGATAACGAGTTTCTTCTAGAAATTTTCTTTTTACTTCATTTTGTAGACCGTTCTTAAACTCTTTTTTTATGTATTTTACAATTGATTTTTCTATCTCTATTCTCAAAGTATCTGTATCTGGAAGTCCTGGAATGCTTGAAATATTAAGGTCTTTTAATTCACTCAAAGAAAGATTCTCATGAGCTAGGAATCAAAAGTTAATAGCTGAGTTTTCGTTAAGTTGTGATAAAAATCCTTGAGTTGTTCAGGTATCGATATTTGACTCCTCAGTTTCTATTGCCTCAACTCATTTTTTATCAGCATATTTCGTATTTAATACATCAAAAAGTTGGGCTTTTGCTATTTGAAAATTTTGTTGATTATTCATAATATTACGAGGCTTTCCTCTTTCTTGTCATCGCCTTACATTTTGTTGTCTTGCCATAGTTTCAAACCAGGATAAAGTAGTATAAACTAATTATAATCAAAACTTCATTTTATGGAATTTTATACTTCTTGGTTTTAAATAACATCTTGTCATTTTTCTATTTCTATTAAAAAATATTACTTTTGCAACAAAAAAACCACCTTTTTAAGGTGGCCTCATTTATGCTATTAACTTTTATTTAAAAAGATTTTTAAAGTAATTATTCTTTTTTTCTAGGATTGTTTGAAGTGGTGCTGAACCGTGTTCTTCTTCTGTGCTTTCTGTTTTTGTTTTTGTGTTCTCGGCTGAAACAAACCAATCAGTGAAACTTTCTGCATAATCTTCTTCTTGTTTTGCCTCTGCATATTCTGTTACAAAATCCGAATCACCACAGCTATTCTCTCAATTTTTTCGACAAATTTCTGTAAAGTTTTCAGGATTTGAATCCTTAAAGAAATACACATAATGTCCTATTTCATGGGAAAGAATCCTCTTGATTTGTTCTTCCATTGCTGGTGGAAAATTTCAATTACACATTGGAATATTGATCTCAATACTCTTAAAGGTTACATATCAAGTTTCTTTATTTTTCACGACATGAAAGCTTCCGTTTACTGCTTCACATACTGGCTTATAATTAATTTGGATTTTTTCATCTAAACGATTTAAATCCTCTTCTTCTAAGATTCCTTTTAGTTTTAGCTCTTCGATTACTCTTTGAAGAAACACATCAATTCTTCTAATAGTATTAACACTTGATCCCGTTAATTCATCTGTTGCATGAATAAAACTAAGCATTTTCGTTTTTCATGAGAGGGTGTTATAATAGTTTTGGGTCGTTTCCCAAATACTATAAAGGAGGTATTTTTGTTTACAAAAAGTTTCTTTTTCTGCATTAGGATTTACCCAACCAACAACTTCTTGAACAAAAGAAAATCTTGATTTTAGGGTTTTAACTTTTTCTGTATATGTGGTTGGTAAAGAGTCATACCATTTTTCGTTTAACCATTTGATGGCGTCTTTAGCATTATTAATACTATTTGTTGAACATTTTGTTTCTAACACCTCCTTTATACTATTGTAAGGAATTGCCGAATCTATAGTAAAGCTTTTCATATTTAGCGTTTTTTCTATTTTTGCTTGAATCGCATTAATATCTGTTGAAGTACCATTCAAAATTTCTGAAAAAATGGTTTCAGCCCCTGTTGATTGATGTATTTCCTTGGTTTTTTCTTGTGTTATTTCTTGAGCAAAAGTTGTTTGTAGTACTCACAAAACAAACGCTCATAATATGTATAATAACAATTCTTTCTTCATTTTTATGGACTCAGTTCAAATTAAAGCTCTATTTATTGTATCCACAAATTTGGAAGAAATCAAATTTTTTAATCTTTTTTAATATGTCAAGTACTTGATAAAAAGTCGTTTGAAAAAAATTATATTGATAATTATTTTGGGATTACTAAAGTAATATTTGTTTTATATCAAAGAGAAAGAAATATGAGCGTTATTGTAAAAATTCAAGATCCAACAGGAGCAGAAATCGGTTCTTTTGAAGCAGAGGATGAAAAATCTCTTTGCGAAATGGCTGCAATGCACGGTATTGATATTCTCAAATCATGTGGAGCAGGATTTTGTTGAGTTTGTTTATGTGAAGTACTTGAGGGATGAGATGCCCTAGATGAGAATAAAGTTGGAGCATCTGGATTCAATCTTGCAAAAGATGAGAATTGAGATCTTAAACAAATTTTATGATGCGTTGGATGAATTAAATCTGAAATGTTTTCTGATGAGAAAACTCACGAAATTACTCTTAAAAAAATGTACTAACAACAAATTTGTCACAAATAAAGAAATTCTCTCGTATCAAAAAACTGATAGTGGAATTTCTATTTATTCTCGAGTTCTGAATGACAATTATTAAATTTGATGAAGCATTCTTGTTATTATTAACCCAACAAGATACTTGAGCTTATAATACTTTTTACCTACAAACTGTTGATGTTTTTTTTCGCTATTTAAAAAGCAATTTTTTTCTTTCTCAAGAAGATTCTGAAGATATTATCGCTGATTTTTATGTAAAATTTTGGAGCGCGGTAACAAAATACGACATTAATCAATCATTTTCTGCCTATGTTTGGGCTATTTTTAAGAATACTGTTAAAGATTTTTTTAAAAAACATAAAGATCTTCCCTTTTCAGAGCTTGACTCTACTGATGAAGAGACTGAGAAGTTTGAGGATACACTTATTGATGAAACCGAGTTTGAGCTGTTCCTTCAACAGGATTTTGAATTAGATCAAATTAAAGATGCTATGAAAGAACTTGATAATCTTAGTAGAGAAATTGTTTTCTTAAAATTTATAGAAGATAAATCCTATAGTGAAATCGAGGAACAACTTCTTCTTTCTCAAGATGCAATTAGACAGAGAATTTCTAGAGCATTAAAAAAATTAAAGGAAATTTTAAATCCTTAATATCGTTTTCTTATGAAAATTATTGGTATCACATGACCAGCTGCTGCTGGAAAATGAACTCTTGTTGATTATCTTGTGGAGAAACTCTGATTTAAGCACTACTCTGTAAGTTGATACCTTAGTTGAATCCTCAAAAATGAAGGAAAGGAAATCAATAGGGACAGCATGAGAGAATTAGCCGATAGTTTAAGAGCCCAATTTTGATCTAATTATATCGTAGGTGAATTATATAAGCAAGCTGTTGAAAATTGAGAAAATGCCATCATAGAATCTATTCGTACAGTTTGAGAGGTAGAACTATTGAAAAAGCAACCTGATTTTATATTATTGTCTGTAGATGCGGACCAGAAAGTAAGATACGAAAGAGCTTTATCTAGGAATTCAGAAAAAGATCATATTAGTTTTGAGAAATTTCAAGAACAAGAAGCTTTAGAAGCATCTAACCAAGATCCGAATAAATGAAATATTCTTGCGTGCCAGAAACTTGCAGATATTTCTCTTGAAAACAATGGTGATACAGCATTACTCTTTTCAAGACTTGATGAGAGTTTAAAAAATTATTCACTTTAACCTTCCCTTCTTAGATGAAAAAAGTCCTTTTTGTTGTTTTACTTTGAATCCTGGTATATTTTGCGTCTCCTTGGTCTGATGGACTTCATTTTATCGAAAAAAGAGGAACAACTGTTATTAATGACTATCTTTATGAATTACCAACAGATTGGGAGGTTTGACTCCTTTCTTTCTCTGGATTCTTATATTCAAATGCTGATGAGGACTTCTTAACTGGTTTTCTTTCATCACTAGAGAATTCTCGTACTATTTCACTTCAGACTTATGAATTATCTGATTCTAACGTAAAGGAAATACTTAAAAACACTTCTCTTTCTTGAGCTAATATTAGAATATTAACTGAGGGAAATAGGCAATGACAAATTAGGAACACCTTTAAAGATTTGCAGACCTATTTTTGAGATACAACTACTCAAATTAGAAATGATGACCATCTTCCTACACAATATCTTCATAGCAATTTTATTATTACCTCATCTTGATTTTGGTTGCAAACAGCAGATCTTAATGAGAATGGATTAAATAAATATCGTGACTATTTCCTTTATTCAGAAAGTCCTGAGATTACTTCAAGTTTAAGATATATTTTTGAAAAAGACTGGATTGGTGAAGAGATTGATTCTGAACGTATTCATCCAAACGTTGTTGTCTGTAATTTAAATTGTCGTGCTGTTATTACAGATCTTATCACAAAAGCTAAATCTTCTATTGTTCTTCAAATGGAAGATATTTCTGATCCTAGTATTTTTGCTTTACTTAGCCAAAAACCTAGCGAAATCGTCTATAAAGAAAATGATTATTGAAGAATTATCACTTGAGATTTTGAGTTTAAAGCAATTTTCCCTAATGAAAAGATTAATAAGCCACTTGTAGATTCGTTCTGATCTTGAAATGTTAGACTTATGAGGAAACCTTATAGTCACACTAGAATAATGGTCATTGATCATCAATGGTTATTGATTGGTAGCATGAATTTTAATCATGAAAGTTTAGATACTAATAGAGATATTTGAATCTTAATCAACGACCCTCTTGTTGTAGAACATTTCCTCTCTTGATTTAATGCTGATTGGAGTGATTTGGACAGATATTACTGTCCTTATTGAGGATGTCCTGCTGGAGTTGTCTTTTAATTTTCTTGGAACACCATGCATAAAAAGTGGCGAATTTTAGGTCTTCTTGCAATAGTTTTAGGGGCTTGTTGTGCCTTCTTTTTTTATCGCTATGACGTTTGATTAGAGAAAGAATGAAATGAAGCGTTGCTAGAGAGTTGAGAAGTACTTAATGAAATGTTGGATAATAAAGATACTCCTTATGAGAATTCCATTGATGAGGAAATCCTTGATGAAGAAGAAGTTATTGAAGAAACTGCTATAAACGATACTAATACCTATCCTCAATACGGAATTGTTGAAGAAAATATCTGAGAAGAGGAAAGCTTTTTTGAGAATAATCAGCTTGAGGAAGAAGAAATGTTAGAAACCGAAAAATTATTACTTGAAGCTTTAACTTCTATGAATCCAAAAATGACAAATAAAAATTTTGTTATTATGATTAATTGAGAACAATATGAAGCTCTTTTAGAAGATAATACTACAGCTCAAGCATTTTATAAGCAATTTATTGAAAAAAATTGAGAAGTATATACGATGCAAGAATTAAATTGAAATGAAAAATATCTTTATATTTCTGAAAAGATTGCATCTAATCCTGTTGGAGGACTAAATATTGAGGCTTGAGATATTATGCTTTATTGAGATGATTGTATTGTTATCTTCTATAAAAGTTTTCAAACAAGTTATAGTTATACAAAGATTTGACATATAAACTGATTATGAGATTTATGAGAAGAGAATATCGAAGTTAGTTTTTCAATACATTAAATTTTATTTTTCTTTTTTTAAAAAATGTTAAAAAAATGGTGGTTATCTGTTGGGGTTTTAGCACTTCTCCTTGCTGGATGTTGAGAAGTAACAGTTCAGGAAGACGCTTTAAATACTGAAGAAGTAGTTGATGAATATGCAGCCTTAGCCTTTGATGCTGAAAATTACGAGACAAAAACGCTTTCTCTTAATTGAGAAGATATTATTGTTCGTGCTTACGAGAACATTGTCTATGTACTTAATCCTGTTGATACTACTTATGAAATTATGAACATTTATGTTCCTGAACAATATTATAGCTGAGAAGAAATTAATTGATTTACTATAGAAACAGCTCCTATCTTCTTTCCAAATAAAGTAGGATGATATATGCCTTGATCTCCTGAAACCCTATGATGAAACGAATCATCTTGAATAGGGGATATAGAAAAGAGTTCAGATTATGATCAGTTTTTAGAAGAGATTCAAAGCAGTTGAGAACAACCACAATGAAAAAATAATTTTTGATGAGAAACGCCTGAATGAACCTGAAGTTGAGATAATCATTTCTTTCAATGAATGCAATGAGGAAGAGGTTGAATGGGGGGAATGAGATGAAATAGCGATTCTGTCTCTTTATATGCGTTAGCTAAATGATACGTTGTAGCGTCTGCATGAGCAAGATGACGTACTACTCAAAATGAAGAATGAAAATATACCTGAAAAGCACCTGCTTGAATTATCGATTTAAAGGCAGCTATTCGTTATCTCAAATACAACGATGCATCAATTCCATGAGATTCTAATAAGATTATTTCTAATGGAACTAGCGCTTGATGAGCAATGTCTGCACTTATCTGAGCTACAGCTAATCATCCTGATTATGAACAATATTTACAAGAATTATGAGCAGCTCCTGCAACTGATGACGTTTTTGCTGTTTCTTCATACTGTCCTATCACCAATCTTGATAATGCCGATAAAGCATACGAATGGGAATTCTATGGTGTTGATAGTTTTAGTAAGATTAGTGCTGAGCAATTAGACTACTCTGCTGACCGCTCTGAAACAGAAAGTACTAGTGTATCGGATGAGGATTTAGTTATCGCTAAAGCATTAAAAGATGCATTTACTTTTTATATTAACACATTAAGTCTTGTTGATGATAGTGGAACACCTTTTGCTTTAGATAGTGATTGAGAATGAAATTTCAAAGAAGCTATTAAAACTATGATTATTGAATCATTTAATAAAGCTCTTACTGATTGAGAAGATTTAAGTTCTTACAGTTGGTTAGATATCGAAGAAAGTACTGTTGTTGATATCGATTTTGATGAATATGTTAAGAATTATCTTTCTCGTAATAAAGGAATTCCTGCATTTGACTGATTAAGTTTAGAAAATGGTGAAAACAATCTTTTTGGAGATGAAGATACAAACAATCGTCATTTCACAAATTTTTGAGCTGAGCATTCATTAGTTAGCTGAGCACAAGCACCTGCTGAGGTTGTAAAACTAATGAATCCTATGAATTATATTCCTGATTCTCAAACTACTATTTCTAAATATTGGAGAATAAGACATTGAGCAAAAGACGCTGATACTTCTTTAGCTATACCATTTATTCTTGCAAAAGCTCTTGAACAACGGTGAAAAGCTGAAGTTGACTTTTCTTATCCTTGGGATCAAGGACATGGATGAGATTATGATCCAGAAGAACTTCTTGAATGGATGGATTCTATTAGTCACTAACCTTTTATTCTTAAGCTATTTTCATGATTATCACACTTTGATGAAAAGCTTGAAGCTGAAAATGAACAGTCTCTGAACTTTTAGCTGATAGATTGGGATATGAGATTATTTCTATTGGGACTCTCAAGAGAAAATTAGCGGAAGAAATGGGACTTAGTATTTTAGAATTTAATCTCCTTTGAGAGAAACCTGAGAATCAGAAAGAGTTTGATCTTAAATTTGAAGATTACCAAAAAAGCCTCGATATAAAAAGCAAGATTTTGCTTGAATCAAGACTTGGGTTTCTTTGTCAACCAAAAGCTTTTAAAGTTTTCTTAGATATTTCAGATGAGATTGCTGCTGAAAGGATTCTTTGAGCACATAGAAGTACTGATAATTATGAAGATGCAGAAAGTATGCTAAAGGCTACAAAAGAAAGAAATGAAAGTGATAAAAAAAGATATCTTGAACTTTATTGAATTGACCTTTGGGATAAAAAGCATTATGATTTTGTAATTGATACTTGAGATAAGTCTCCTGAAGAAGTAACAGAATGTATTATCCAGGCGTTTGAGGATTATCAAAAGAAAAATCATTAATTTTTGTCATTTTTTCGCTTTTCGTTATAGTTATATCGTGGTTTTTTATCCATTTTATCTATAAAAACAAAAATGAAGATTGTCGCTAGAATTATGTTTTGGATTATGAGTATCCGTTACGATGTTGAGATTAAAAATCTTCCTGAATTTAAAGAAGGCGAAAATTATTTAGTATTACCTAACCATATTGCGTTTGTTGATCCTGTTTTAATCTGGTGTATCTTCCGCCCTTATATTAAAATAAGACCTGTTGCGACATCAGATTTTTCTAAAAATCCGTTTTTAGGGTGGATTTTCCGTCTCATGGAAACAATAACCATTCAAGAAATTGAAAAATGAAAAGAAAAAGATCAAGACAATATGATAAAAGAAGCCCTTAAAAATCTTATACAAGCTTTGAAAGAATGAGACTCTGTTTTGCTCTATCCTTCTGGAAGACTTATGGGACAGGGAAGAGAATATATTTGAGGGAAAAAGTCTGCTTATTTAACTGTTCAATCATTAGAAAAAAATACTAAGATACTCACTGTAAGGACAACAGGACTTTGGGGAAGCAGATGGTCAAATGCTTGGGACTGAAAAGCACCATCTTTCTTCTGAAATGTTTTGAGGGCTGTTTGGTATTTTATCGCTAATCTTTTCTTTTTTACACCTAGAAGGAAAGTTGTTGTTGATGTTGTAGACCAGACTTCTTCTTTGAAAAAAGAATGTAAAAAATGACTAGAAGCATTCAACCAATGACTTGAAGATTTTTATAATAAAAATGGAGAAGAACAAGTTTCTTATATCAAGAATTACTTTTATTACAATAATGTGAAATCTAGAGTTTTACCTCAGCATATTCGTAACTCTATTGAAAGCTTTAAAACAGTTAAAGAATATGATGTATCTGAGTTCCCTAAAAAAGTCATTGATGATATCATAGGGAAGGTTAGAGAAGTTAAAGGATTGGATAAAAAAGAGAAAATTGAACTTAGTTCTAATCTTATTCTTGAGCTCTATTTTGATTCATTAGATATGGCTGAGATTAAGAATCTGATTTTAAGTAGTTACCCTGAAGCTTCTAATACAGCTCTTAAGGACCTAAAAACGGTTGCTGATTTGATTGCAATGGCATTGTGAATCTCTTGAAATGAGGAAATTGAATTAAAAGAATGTGTGTGGAATATCTCAGAAAAAGAAAGGGAAAACCAGAGCTGGAATCTTGATGATGAGAAAACCATTCTTGAACACTTTAAGTCCTATCGGAAAAAAGATAAGAATGCTAGCCAAATTTATGATACAATGTTTTGACTTCAAAAAAGGAAAGATGTGGTGTTAAAAGCATTTTTGATTAGTGAATATTTAAAAAAGATTCCTTGAAAACATATTTGAGTAATGTTTCCTGCGTTAGGAAGCACTACAATGATTATTCTTGCTACTTATTTAGCAAAAAAAGTACCGGTTATGATGAACTGGACGCATCCTGAATCGGCTTTTGAACATTGTGTTCAGTTTTCTAAGACAGAGAAAATTCTTACTTCAAGAACGTTCTATAAGACTATCAATATTGATTGGCTTAAAAAGTATGACTTTATCTTTTTAGAAGATTTATTGAAGGATATTCCTCTAAGTTATAAACTTAAAGCTGTTTTTAAGAGTTTATATTTTCCTATTCCTAAACATTTAGATGAAGAAGCTGTTGTGCTTTACACTTCTGGAAGTGAATCTTTACCTAAAGCTGTTCCTCTCACACATAAGAATTTAATAGCTGAATGGATGGGAACTGCTTGAATATTGAGTGTACATAATGATGAAATTTTATTTTGTTATCTTCCACCTTTTCATAGTTTTGGGTTTACCGTGAATACGATATTCCCTATTATTGCTGGATTAAGATCGGTTAACACACCTGATCCTAACGATTCTGTAACAGCTGCGAAACTTATTGCTCATACAAAACCTACAATCTTAGCAACAACACCGACATTTTTAAAGAATCTTTTAACTGTTGCAAAAGCTGAACAACTTACTTCTTTACGTTATGTAATTACTTGATGAGAAAAATGTTCGGAAATTGTTTTTGAAAAAACTAGAGAATTAATTCCTAATTGTATTATTCTCGAATGATATGGAATTACAGAAACTGCTCCTATTATTTCTATCAATCCTATTGAAAAGCAAAAAGCTCAATCTGTTGGAATTGCCATCAAAGGAGGAACTATTAAGATTTGTGATCTTGAAACAGATAAAAAATTAGGCGTTTGAGAAGAAGGAATGATTTATTATTCATGAGCTAATGTTTTTAGAGGATATGAGGATAAAACACTTGAATCACCATTCTTAAAAGAAGGAAAGAAAATTTGGTATAGAACCGGTGATTTAGGATATTTAGATAAAGATTGATATCTTTTTATTACTTGAAGAAAAAAGAGATTCTTAAAACTTGGAGGAGAGATGATTTCGCTTCCGTTTTTAGAAGAACTTTTACAAGAGAAATACTGAAGTTCTGATGAAATCAATTTAGCACTAGAAGGAAAAGAGTCTGATGGTAGTATTGAAATCGTATTGTTTGTTGTTGATTTAAAATTAGATGTAAAAGAAGTTAATAAATATCTTAAAGCTAAATGAGTAAGTAATTTGATTCAGGTTTCTAGTGTTAAAAACATAGAAAAGATTCCATTATTAGGAACTGGAAAAATAGATTATAAAGTATTAAAGGAGATGATATAAAAAAGTGGAGATAGGCATCGTTGTTACCCTATCTCTATTTTTGTTCAATTTTTTTGGATTATTTTTTCGGCTATCATTCCATTTAAGATTTTTTCGATATCTTTATGTGGGAACTCTTCTTTTATTTTTTCTATTTCCAGAGCCTGCTTTTTTGAGGTTAATGTTTTTACGATTCGACCTCTTACTTCTCTATCAGAGCCTTCAAATTTTGACTGTTTTCATAACGATTTGATTTTTGTCTTTTTCGCCGTTAGTTGTGTTGCTCAATAATCCATAAGTGCGTTATGTCGGTCTCTTGATTTTCATTCTGGGATGAGTTGCTGAGCTATATGTTCTAATTCATTATATGAAATATCTTCTGGTAGTTTTAATAAAAAAATTAAGACTCTTCTGATATTTGTATCTATTACTGGCTCTGGTAGGTTCCATGCGAAAGCTGAGATTGCGCTTGCTGTATAAGGTCATATTCAGGGGAGTGCTAAAAGTTGATTTTTATCGTAGGGGAGTTGTCAACTATATTGCTCTATAACAACGTTTGCACATTCTTGAAGCCTTAATGCTCTTGAATTAAATCATAGTCATGATCGATATGTTAAGAGTTCTATTTTAGGAAGCTTTGCAAGTGCTTGATAATTTGGGATTTCGTGCATTCGTTTTTCTCGATAGGGGATTACACGATCTACTTGAGTTTGTTGTGCCATTACTTCAGAAATATGAATCGCATAAGGATCTTGAGTTTCTCTTCGTGGTAGTGGTCTTTTATGCTCGTAATATCGTGTAAGGATATTTTCTTGGAGCGTTTTTATTTCTGATGGTTTCATGATTTTATAGTCCTTTGAATTCTACTAAATCTCATATTTGTATCCCTAATTTCGCTGCATATCAACTATTTATTTCTAGGCTTCGCTGACTTTGTTGTTCTGATTTATATATTGGACAATTTTCTTCTTCACATGGTGGTGCTGATATAATATCTACTACTTTGTGGTTTGAATCTATATGGATAATATCTAAGGGAATTAATGTATTTCTCATCCAGAAATTATGGGATTTTTCTTCTGGGAAAACAAAAAGCATACCTTTATTTTCTTCTAAGTTCTCACGGAACATTAATCATAATTCTCTTTCTTCTGGAGTTACTGCCAATTCTAAAAGAATACAGTGTTCTTTAAAACATATTTGTGGGGTTTGCTGGTTTTGAAATTCCTGAAACTCCTTTGTTTTTTCTGCTGAGTAAAGAAAAAAGAAAAGAATGATTACTATCTTTATCCCTATAATAATTGAAAATCGCTTTATGAATGTTCTCATAAACTGAGTATCTTGGGTTTTCATTTTATGGAATTTTAAAGGAATTAATTTGCATTTGAGTATTGAATTTTTATACTACGTCTTAGTATTTATCTTTTTTGTTTGTAATTGCAATGACACAAGTTCAACTTGGTGAAAAAGAAGTAAGAATGGGGAAAATAAAAAAGCTCCTTTCTATGTGAATTCATCCTTATGCTCAATCTTTTAAAAAAGAACAGTATATAGAAAACATTATCAAAGAATACTGAGATAAAGAACTTCGTGAGATTGAAAGCATCATTGAAAAACCTGAAGTTCAAGTAAGTACTGCTTGAAGAGTTATGCTTTATCGTTCTCATGGAAAACTCGCTTTTGCTAAGATTCTTGATAGTACTAATCAAATTCAATTAATGTTTCATAGAGATCAATGTAAGATTCTCAAGACCACTAAATGAGAAAATGGGAAAATGGAAGATGTTGCTGTTGAAAGTTTAGAGTTCCCTGAAAGTGAAACATGAACTATGACAGCATACAAGTTTATGGAAAAAATGGTTGATATTGGAGATTTTATTGGAGTGAAATGAGAGGTTTTTAAGACTCACAAATGAGAACTTACTATCTTTGTTTCTGAATTTAAATTTCTTTCTAAAGCTATTAGACCATTACCTGAAAAATTTCATGGACTTAGCGATCAAGAAGATTTATATAGAAAAAGATATCTTGATATGACGATGAATCCTGAATCATATGCAAGATTCTTATTTAAATCTCAATTCTATAAAACATTAAGAGAATTCTATTTTAAACATGGATTTACTGAGATTCAGACTCCTATCTTAGATAATGCTGCCTCTTGAGCTGCTGCTAGACCATTCATTACTCACCATAATGATTATGATGCTGATGTTTATCTAAGGATTGCGTTTGAAACATCATTAAAAAAGGCTACGGTGTGAAGATTCGAAAGAGTATTTGAAATAGGACAAGATTTTAGAAATGAATGATCTGATCCATCTCATCTTCAAGAATTTACACAAGTTGAACACTATGCAGTGTATTGGAACTATGAAGATAATATGCGTTTTACTGAGGAGATGTTTGATTATCTTTTTGATAATCTAGGGATTTCTAGACAATTAAAGGTTAAAGATAAAGACTGAGTGGAAAGAGAAGTTGATTTTACTACACCTTGGGAAAGAATTGATTATACAAAAGGAATCTATGATGCTTGCTGAATTGATATCACAAAATATTGAATAGATGATGCTGATCAATTGAGAAATGATATTAAGGCTAAAAATATTGAATTTGAAGGAATGGAGGATATGGGAACAACAACATTAATTGATTATTTATACAAGAAAGTATTGAGACCTAAGATTATTGGACCTGCATTCATTTATAACTATCCTGTTATTATGCAACCGCTTGCTAGGGTTTCTGATGCTGATAACAATATTGTTGAACAATTTCAACTTCTTGTTAATGGATGGGAAATTTGTAAAGCATATTCTGAGCTTGTTGATCCATTATTACAACAAGCAAACTTTGATAAACAAGCTGAAGCTGCTGAAAGAGGAGATGATGAGGCTACTAGCTGAGATGATGCATTTGTTGAGGCCATGGAATATGGAATGCCTCCTCAATCTGGATTCGGTATGGGACTTGAAAGAATATTAGCTATTCTTACTGAACAAGAGAATTTAAGAGATGTTGTAATGTTCCCACTAATGAAATTAAGAGAAGGAAATAAAGAAGAATAAAAAAATTTTCTCTTTGTGAAAGACGTCATTGATGTGGCGTCTTTTTTAATTTAGAAATCCTAGTTTATACCGTCTTCAAATTTAAATATTTTTTGAAGTCTATTACATTTTCTATCAGTTAATCATTTTTATAAGAAAGTTTCAAAATTCTTATTTTTAAAACGAGGATATCCTCGTTTTTGGTTTTCCAGATATTTTTGTATTTTTTGAGATAAAAAAAAGACTGATTTTGGAAATCAGCTTCTATTTTTATCAATAGTACTGAAAAGAGATAAAGTAATGAACAAAGTGTTAATTTTAAGTGTTTGATTAGAATGGTGGTCTATCCCCACCTTCCGGTAGGGATGCCTTGTTACGACTTAACCCCAGTCACTGATTTCCTCCTTAACC
>JAFTEM010000021.1 GCA_017453665.1 bacterium
CATCAAGTGCAGAAGAATTATTGTATCAAGACAATATCCATGTTCAAAGCAAAAGGTTCTTTTCAACACAGACTCAATCCTTAGCTTCCATATTTTCAGCTTCTTTTACTCAAGCATTTTGTAAAAAACACTCATTAGAATAAATCTTTCCATCGACTCAACACACTGGCTCATAAAGCGCAATACAAGTAGTCTGTTCTGACTTTACAAAAAAAGAGAAAAAAGCTACTCAAAATACCATTCAAAGAAAAAAAACATAATTTTTCATTAATATAAATTCTTAATATAAAACTTTAAGACTTTGCTCTATAATCACTACTATTATGGGTCTTAGCACCAAGTCCATCTTTTATTTCGATTCCCAAATCTTTACAAACCTGGACTTCTGGAATATTTCAAGAAAATCTATCTCCACCTTTTCAAAAATAAATAACAACATCGTCTCAATATTTTTCTCTAATTTTACGTGTTATTCCTTTAATACTCTCACATACAGAGCCATCAGTATCGACAGATAAAAAAACTTCATCAACAACTCTCAAAGAAGAAACAACCTTTATCCTAAAATTCTGATCTTGAAAGACTTCTTGTTTTCCTGTCTTTAATCTCGCCTGTTCATCATTATTCACAATTACCCATAATTCATCTCACAATGCCTTACAAAGTTCTAGACATTCAATATGTCATGGATGAATAGGATTAAAATATCCAGAAGTAATTACTACAGTTTTCATAATTTAAAACACATATTATAAAAATTATCATGGAATAATATATCTCTTATTATAGTAGGTAATATTCTTAAGAAGTCCTCTAAACCAAATAATGTCATCAATTCCTAATTCTTTATACACTTTATCCAAACTCTTCTTAGCAAAATATTTTTTATAATTCTTCTCAAATAATTCAAAGAATTGTTGATTATCATCAAGTCAACACCAAAGATCAAGAATTGGATGAAGTTCTAAAAGTGTAGTAGTTAAAAGATCATAAACTTTTTCATCCAAATCTATTAAATCAAACATAAGAATATCTCTCACATAGAGCAATAATAACATTGGAGCTTTATCACGAATGTCCTTCTTCTCTACTTTAAACAAGAATGTAAACAAAAGAGCCATTCAAAAAAGCGTCTCTCTTATAGTTCAATATAATGAAAGTAATACCAAATCATCAAGTTTTTTCTCCAAAGAAAGAGGCTTAAGTTTTTCTAAAAAATATTCAGTTACCCAATAATCTAATTTATATAATGAATCTCTTAAATTCACCAATTCTATATCTTTGATACTCTTTTGTAAAAGAGAAATAAGATCTGCTCATTTGTTAAGATTTCAAATTCCTGAAAAATAGAAATTAGTTAAAAAGTGTTTATTATCGTCTTTCACAATCTCTTGAATTTCCGTTCAAAAAAATGCTTTAAATTTATTAATAATTTGAGAACTTTTAATATTCAGTTTCGTATCCAACGGATTCAAATCTTGAAAATAAGAAGCCACAGCCCCTTCTAGATAAAGAGTAATCAATGTTTCATTAAACTTTACTTCTTTCATATCGTCCGATTTTAAAGGCATTTTAATTTTCAGCTCTCATGTCCTAACACGACGATCTATATATACATAATAATACAAAACATCGGAATAACTATAACAAATATCTTGAAAATAAGTATCATAGAAAGGTTTTTTTTGAAGCTTTTTTACCTTTCCTTCTCCTCTTAAAAATGCTAAAATCTCAGGCTTAAACAATCTAAGATAAAAACTATCCCCTCTTGCACTAGCAAAACCTCAAAGTAAAGTAATATAATAATTAAGAAGTCTTTCAGTTATTTTTGATTCCCTTTTTATCCTTTCTGGAACATCAAAATTTGAGATATCATCTCAATTATCAATAGCAGAAAGCATTTCATCCAAATCCTCTAACATATCTTCTTTTCAATCTTTTCTTAATAATCTAATAATATAATTCTGAACTCATGCAAAGAATCAATACTTATATCTCTTATATTCTAAAAGATGTTCTAAAAGACGTGGTAACTCCTTATCTGATTTAAGAAAGGAAGACACGATAGGATCAAACTCTGCTTTATCAAAGATTTTTTCTATAATAGTTTCAACTGCTAGAATAGGATCTGAATCTCAGAAAATATATTTAATAAGAATATCAGTTGGTCGTACTCTATTTAAAATTTTTTGTTCTAATGAAGATGAATGTGGAAGATACTTTGTAGTAGCATAATTAGATTTGAAAGCAACTAATGTAGTATCTTGATAATAGGTTTCCCCCAACAACCATTCAAGATAATCTGCATCATCTGCCTTTCATTCTAATAATGAATTCAGCTTTTTATAAAAATGAAACAAAAGAAAGAAAAATGCTGTCTCTTGAAGAAGTGATTTTTTTACTGCATTGAAATCTTCATCTGAAATTTTTGTCTGAAGTTGAGCAAAAGTAACTTTATAAAAATCAAAAAAGACATCAACAAACCAATTATAATTTTCTTGATTATTTTCTGATGGGAAGACTTTTATTCTTGATGCAAATGTAAAACTAAGAAGATAAACAGCATATATAAGTTGTGTAAAATAATAACGAGGATACTCTTGCATTGCATCTTTAAAATAGACAGCTGCTAATAAAGAAATAGCATTTCCTAAATTAGAAGGAGAAAAGAAAAGACTTCCATTCAAATTAGCTGCAACACAATAAGCAAAATAAGTATCAAAATCTTTTTGATCAGTTTGATCCACTAAAGCTCAAAACCCCATTTTAAACTCCACTGGATCAAGATTCACATCAAAAAGATTTAATTTATAATTTTCGATTATTTTTCTGTTAATAATAGAAAAAAACTCTTTTGCAGAAATAAATCCAATAAACATACTCGCAGGATTCACAATATTATGAATCGTAGAATTAGGAAATTTCGTCAACAAGAGTCTTTTAAAAAGATGCATTGCTTAGTTTTACTAAATATTTATATAAATTATTTAATTGAAGTTACTGTTAATGTCCATACTGCTGGAGAAATAGTCCATACAGGATTAGCATCAAGCTCAACTTGTTCTATACCATCAACACTTAAGACGTTTGTTACAACAGCTTCTGAATCTGTAAGTTGAACTTTTGAACCTACTACAACAGGAATTCACATTTCATTCAATACAAGAGCTGTTTGTCTATAAGTCAAATCAGGATTATGTTCATTAAATGGATCTGTTAAAACATCGGTTCTTGTATCTCACTTTACAGCACCTTCCATTAATTTATAAACTTCAGATCATGTATAATCAAAGGTTATTTCTTTTTCTCATTGGCTAATAAGTTCTTGTGTCATTGGATCTACAACTTCATAAGAAAAATTCACAACAGCTCATTGTTCCACAGTATTTTTTCAACAAGCAGCTAAGAAAACCATAGAAAAAACTGCTAATCACATTCATACTTTTGTTATTTTCATTTTGTATTAAAGTAAGGAAAGTAAAAACTTTCATATAACATATAAAAGAAAAGTAGATTTTCAAGTTAAAATTATTATAAATCATTTGAATAAATTGACTTTATCCACAACTAAGATATGGAAATAACACTCCAAGCTGATCAAACAAATCAAAGATGTGACAGATTCCTTAGGAAGTATTGTAAACCCTATCCTCAGGTAAGACTTTCTGATATCTATTCTTGAATCCGTAAAGGAACTATTAGAGTTAACGGGAAAAGAGTGAAAGAGGAATACAGGGTAAATACGTGAGACGTCATATCACTCCCTGATGATTTTTTATGAAAAAAAGATAAACAACTAAGCATTTCTCAAAAAGAAAGAAAATTCCAAAAAATTGATAAAAAGCTTATATCATCTTGGATTCTTTATGAAGATGAAAACCGAATTGCATTTAATAAACCTGCTGGAATTGTTATTCACCCAAGTAATAAACACCGAAATGATCTTTGTATGAACGATTACCTCGAACGATATTGTGAAGACCAATGAATATCAACAAGCAGTACTTTCAAACCTTCATTTTGATATAGACTTGATAAAGACACTTCTTGAGTCTTGATTGCTGCTAAAAATTATGAAGCATTACAATACATCAACCAAATTATTAGGGAGAGAGCCATTAGCAAAGAATATCTAACACTCGTTGCTTGAAAATTTCCTAAACACTTAATTATAGATAAAGCAATAGAAAAAACGTATAACTCAAAATTCGATAGGGCACAAATGCAGCTCAATGAAAGTGATTGACTTGATTCAAAAACAGAATGTCGATTAGAAAAATCTTTTAATCATAGCCTACTCTGAACAATATCTCTCGTTAGAGTTAAACTTTATAGTTGAAGAATGCACCAAATAAGAATACATCTTTCAAGCGAAGGCTTCCCTGTACTCTGAGATTTAATCTATTGAAAACCAGCATTAAACAGAATTGTCTACAAAAGCTTGCATATTCAAAGACAATTATTACACTGTTGGAAATACCAATTTAAAAATATTGATGGAAAATCTATAGCTTTTCAAGCTGATATCCCTCAAGAATTTAAATTGTTATCTTAGTTTTTTACTTTCTATTTTATATCTATCATGAAAATTTTTAAAACCATTCTATGGACAACACTCTTTTGGATTCTTGTTATTATTTGATTATGGGTTGCTGGTTACTTTTATCCAAATCAAGCAATATCTGTAATTCCAAATAAAATAAAAGATGTTGTTATTGAACAAGCTAAAGTTGTATGTGTTACTGAGTTTTCAACACCTGAAGAACAAGGAGTTGATGTAGCAATTGAAGAAACAATTCCTCAACAGGAAGTATACGTTGAAGAACCTAGTAATGAACCTGCAGCACCTGTAGAGCCATCTAATTCATTATTACTTCCAGTTGAAGAACAACCTTCTGATGTTCAAGATCTACAAAATAGAGTAGCAAATCTTGAAAACGAATATGCATCTCTAGTTGCAGAATTACAACAAATTTTCGCCACTCCTGCTCTAGCACAAATTATTGCTCAAGGATATCCTGTTGAAGAAGAAATTGTTCCAACATATGAAGAAACAAGTATTGAATAATTAAACCATAATTTTTAGGAGAGATAGGTAATAACTGCATTACCTATTTTTCTTTTCATAAAACAATATTCTATGGGAATCAAAAATCCTTAGCGTTTATCTAGTATTTTCATCCCATTTTGATAATATCGCTCTTGTTTATGTAAAAAAAGAATATGGAATTAACACGTATAATCGAAAAAGTACAAGAACTCCATCCAGATTTTTCATACGATGAAATCGCTGAAGTCTGTTTTGACTATTTAGCAGATTTTTCTGATAAAGTAAAAGAAGAAACAAAAGAAAAAAGCCTTAAAAAATATTTATCAAGAGAATTCTGAGTAGAACGAGAACAATGAACTCAAGATACATTTGAAACAAAAACTGCATTTTCTAGTATTCCAAAATACCTCTTTAACTATACCAATAAAAAAACCGCCGACTATATTATTACCATTAAATGACTCTCAAAACAGCTCTGAACTACTATCCTTTTCGACAACACTGACCTTAGAATAAAACCTCAAGATAAAATAGCCTTAGTTTGAAAAAACGGAGCTTGAAAATCTACATTTTTAAAAATCCTTCTCGATCCTAGTTTAGCAGATAAATGAGAAATTGAAATTCTTAAGGATTTAAAAATAGGATATTTATCTCAAGACTTATTTCGAGAATCAAGAGAAAGAACTGTTATAGATGAAATGCTAACAACATTTCCTGAGGTTACAAAAACGGTGGAAAGATTAGACGAAATAAAAAAACTTCTAGATAACGAAGAAGAAGATAGCATAGCGCTACTAGAAGAGCAATGAGAACTTATTGAATGGATGCTTATGAATGAAGCTTATCAAAAATATGATCTCCAAAAAGAAATCTTAAAATATTTCTGATTCACTAAAGAGCAAATGCAATTTAAGATTTCTCAACTTTCTTGATGAGAGCAAACAAAGGTACAAATCGCCAAATTCTTAATTCAAGATGTTGATTTATTAATCCTTGATGAACCAACAAACCACTTAGACATCGAAGGAATTATGTTTATTGAAGAATTCTGTAAAATGTGGAATAAAGCATTAATTTGTATTTCACATGACAGGAAATTCCTAGGGACAGCCTTTAACAAAGTAATAGAAATTCTAAACAAGAAACTCAATCTCTATTATTGCTGATACGAAGATTTCCTTATCGAAAAAAAGAAAAATGCAGAAATATATTTAAAAAACTACACAGCACAACAAAAATATCTTCAACAACAAGAAAAGTTTATTGAAAGGTTTCGTTATAAATCAACAAAAGCTTCTCAAGTACAAAGTAGAATCAAAATGCTTGATAAAATGGATAAATTAGCAGCACCTGAAGAAGAAATGATTTCTCATGCACCACGTCTCAGTGTAAAACGAAGATTACCAGAGACCTTAATCAAAATCTCAGAACTTTCTGTTGGATATTGAAATAATGTCCTAGTAGACTTACCTAAAAACTTAGAAATAACAAAAGCTATGAAAATTGGAGTTATCGGTAAAAACGGTGTTTGAAAAACAACACTTCTAAAAACAATTCTCTGAGAAATAAAACCTTTATATTGAGATATCTGGATCCATGAAAAAATAAGTATTGGTTTTTATTCCCAAATAGCTGATGATTTAGACTTCAATGCAAGCATTGCTGAAGAACTTATCGGACCATGAGTTTCTAATAGAGAAATGATGAGTTATCTTTGAGCATTGCGTATAGACCAAGAAAAAGCAGACCAAAAAATTTGATCACTCTCTTGATGAGAAAGATCTAAAGTTGCATTAGCTAAAATGCTTCTTTCTCATCCTGATGTTGTCGTAATGGATGAACCAACGAACCACCTCGATTTAAGCTCAAAAGAAGCCGTTAAAGAAATGTTAGAAGGATTTAATTGAGTAAGTATCATTGTTTCTCACGATAGAGATTTTCTTGAAAATACTACAGAACTTCTACGAGTAATCAAAGATTGAAAATTAACAGTATTTCACTCCTTTGAAAGAGGATTCAATGAAATTTTAAAATAGAAATTTTTTATGATTTCAAAGCGCTTCTCATCAACATTAGCATCACATATCACCTTACTTCTTGTAACTCAGGATTGGTATTAGAAATAATTCCTTCACTATATAATTTCTGTAAATGTGGAGTATAATAAGCATCTCTACCATCTTTCAATCCGTACAACATCCTTGATAATGAAGTAGCAAATTCAGCTCTTGTTACGTTATCGTACGGCCTAAAATTACGGATTCCTACTCCCATAATTCAAAGTTGATAAACAAGTTCAACTCAATCACTATAAGAACTATCGAGCTCTTCAGAAACATCTTCAAATGAAACAATTTTTGATGTATCAGGTTTTAATCCAAGTATATTGATAGCATACTGAGATAACATTTTTGCCATAGCTATTCTCGTTAATTCTCATTCCATATTCGCTTCTTGAATCGTTGCTTTTGTGGTAATTCAAACTTTATATGAGAACACATAAGCGTTATTAAACTCTACTGAGTATCAATTCTCTAATATACTTTTAGCATCTGCAGTATTAAACCAAGAAAGATCTGAGAATACAGAATTCTTTTTTTGAAGTAATGTTGTTAAAGCTGGAGCTTTCTTTAAAGTTCAATCTGTTTTTTCAGTATCCGAACTTGATGATGAACTTGCACTAGAACTGGAAGAAGTACTACTCGATGAACTAGATGAATTTGAAGTATTTGAAGAAGAAGTATTTGATGATGAACTTGAACTAGAGCTAGATGAACTGCTACTTGATGAAGAAGATGAAGATGATGAAGAGCTACTTGAAGAACTAGAAGAAGTTCCTCAAGACTTTGTATTATAACTAAAATTTACAATTCACTGAACACTAGAACCTTCATCATCAATAAAAGTAATACTACATTTAGACGTTCAACTCGCTGATGAAGGAGCTCAAACTTTCAAAATATTTCAACTTAAACTTCCCGTTCATTGAGAACAACTTACCGCTGTAGCTGTTATTGTGCTTCATCAACAAGCTCAATCCCTAGCTCATAAAAGCTCAACAACATTTCAAAGTTGCACAGTTGATGTTGTAGTAATCGTGGTTGGATAAGAATACTCCCCTGTTGTTAAAGAAGGAGCTGTATCAATCCAAGTAAAAGAAACTATTCAAGTAGTTGTTCTTTCTCAAAAAGTATTCTCAATTATAACTTTTTTTACTTGGCTTCATGTTCACATAAGCACTCCTGTTGATACCGTTTCATTATCATCTTCATCAAACCAAAGCTCAGTATAAGAACCTGTACAGAGATCCTCCTCATAACTCGCTATTCATGTAATAACAGAACACTCTCATCCTGTATAAGCCACATCATTTAAAATTGGAGAACGACAAAGATATCAAGTTGAACTTTCTGAAATTCAATCAATACTATTTTCTGCCCACACCTTCCAAACATAATTTCAAGTCTCAAATGGTGATAAAGTAACTCAAGTATTCTGTGTTGATCAGCTGAAGAACTCTGTCTCTCAACTATATACAGAATAATAATATCAACTTATAGCATACACACCTGTTGAAGCTCACCACATAAGTTTTCAATTCCAACTTGATTGAAGCTGCTGTGGAGCAGAAGGTTGTTCTAAATGCAAAGCTTTTAAAGTATTTTTCACATTAATAACTGCTCACGTTAACAAATAATTCTCTAAAGACGATAATCAACTTCAATTTTCAATAATCAATGACTTAATTTCTGAAGCTGTTAATTCTGGCTTTAACATCCAAAGCAATGATGCTAATCACGCAACATGAGGAGTCGCCATAGACGTTCATCATAAATACGCATAAACATCATCTGCTCAAGAACTATAAGGATAATTATAAACTCTAACATCGTCAATAGCGCTTATAAACCCACCATTTCATTGATAAAGATCAATAACCGATATTTTTATACTTTGATTATCTACTGCATATTGTGGATCAATTGGGATAGTAAATGAAGATCAATTATAAATTGGTCATATTATATTTCCCACTTCATATTCATCTCAACTAAGATATTGAACAACTATGTATCAAGTAAAAGCCAAAGAATCGACATAAAAATCCATATAGAGCGAATCATATCAATCTAAATTTAAATTAGATAAAACAACCTCTCATGTGAACTGATATCATTTATCTGAAGAATTCCATATTATACAACTTCCACCAGACCACTCCCCAATTTCATCAGGACAACTATTAAAATTTTCAGAATAAATAGAAGTTTTAGATGCGGGTATGATACTAGTCGAAAAAATATTCTCTCAAGGAGCGGCAATATCAACACTTTTTTTTCATCGATTTGAAGAACTTGCTAACACACCATTACTTGCAGTTGAAGCTACACATAAAATATTATCCAACTCATAGGCACATGGATATATCAAATTCCCTTCATCTCAACTATCAATATCTATTGTTTCATTTCATGCTGCAACTATAAAAAGTCATCAAGATTCCTGATATGCTTTAATTGCATTATATTCAACTTTTCAAGATCAATAGGCTCAAAAACTTGCATTAATAATTTTTATTCAATTATTAATCGCAAAATCTATAGCTTGAATTTCAGCATAGGTAGATAAAGAAGTCGAATTTCAAACCTTTAATGCTGCAATTTTTCCATGAGGATTAATTCCTACAATTCACTTTCCATTATTGATAGCAGCTCATACAATTCAAGCAACATGGGTTCAATGATTTCACTGATTCGGCAATGGGAACACATCTCATCAAACAAAATTATATCAATGATTACAACTTCAAGAAACAACATCCTCTCAAGAACGCAAAGCACATTCTTCTGGACTTCGCATTGATGAACTCAAATCTACATGATTATAATTTACTCCATTATCAACAACTGCTACTACAACAGGTTGTTGGTTTTTCAAAACACCACTATAAAGATTATAGGCATCAACCCAATCAATATATTCTAAGCTTCGTTGTTCACCTTTATGAGTATCATCCGTAGAAAGATTTTCATTTGAGCTAAAAAAATAACGAAGATAATTAGGTTCAACATACTCAATATTTGAATTCCTTTTTAAACTCTCAATAACTTCATCCATACTCTTTTCTCACTTTATCTCAACAAGTGCCATATCTAAAGTATCTGATTTTTCCTTAAGTTCCAAATCATTCTCCTCTAAAAGAGTTTCAAATGAAGCATTAGTATTTTCTAAACTACTAGACCTTAAAAGTCTTTTAGTAGAAGGGATACTTTGAACAGGTTCATTATACTTAATAATAAGTTCTCATGGAACAAATTCACTTTTTTCATTATTCTTTTCTAAAGAACGCTCTTCTCAATAAGTAAAAAAAGACAATGAAAATATACAAAAAAACAAGAAAACTGATAATACAAAACGATTCATGGCCATCGTAATAGTAAAAAGATACTACTTTACTAAAGATTTTCGAAAGAATTGCAATAAGAATAAGATTACAGATAAACAACAAACAATACTCTTTGTATTGTAATTAATAAAAATTTTCAACTTGTAGTTAATCTTGAAATTACTACAATACACTTCAGTCGTAATTTTAATTTATTTTTCATAAGATATGAAATATCATCTTCAAGTGCTTAAAAAGTATCTTTCACTTGACGCTACTCCACAAGATATAGCACAAAACCTTATTCTAAAAACATGTGAAATCGAAGGAATCGAAGAAAGAATTATCCCAAAATCTATTGTTATCTGAAAGATAGAAAAAGTAGAAAAACACCCAGATGCAGACAAATTAAACATTTGCCAAGTTAACTGCTGAGATAAATGAAATTTTCAAATTATTTGTTGAGGTTCTAATGTAGCTCCTGGACTTTACGTTCCTGTTGCTCTTGTATGAACACCATTTCCACAAGCATGAATCACTATCGCAAAAAGGACAATGAGAGGTGTTGATTCAGAAGGAATGATTTGTTCTAAAGGAGAACTTCAAATTAATGAAGATAAAGACACTCATCGAATTTGGGACCTAGCACAAGACCTTGAAGATATTACAGATTCAGACCTTTGAACGCCATTAACCGATAAATTTCCACGATTAGATAGTACCGTATTTGAAGTAGACTCTAAAAGTCTTACTAATAGGCCTGATCTTACAGGACATTTTGGATTAGCTGTAGATTTAAATGCTATCTATCCTGAAAACAAAAAGAAATTTAATGGAATAAAAAAATGGATGGAAGACTTCCGTGATACTAATATCTTAGAAGTTATCACCCAAGGAGAGAAACCATTAGATCGTAATATCCAATGACGTTCTAAATCTGTTAATACCTATATTGCACTTTGAATTAATAATGTAGAAATTAAAAGATCTGACTTTTTCTCTCGTCTTCAACTCTTAGACTTTTGATCTAATCCTATTAATAACCGGGTAGATTTTTCTAACCTTTTCATGAATACCGTTGGATTACCTATCCACTGTTTTGATGCTGATAAAATCGATTGAGATATCATCGTAAGAGACGCTGAAGAATGAGAGCAATTCACGGACCTCTTCTGAACAGTTCATACATTAAAATCTACAGACCTAGTTATTGCAGATTCAAAGAAAGCATTAGCATTAGCTTGAGTCGTAGGATGACTAGATAGTTGAATTACTGATTCTACAAAAAATATTATTGTTGAACTAGCTAATTTTGACCCTGTAGCCGTAAGAAAGACAGGAACAAGATTAGGATTAAGAACAGATGCAGAACTAAGATTTGAAAAAAATATTGCTCCTGCATACTCTCTTTACTGTCTTCTTCTTTTCTTAGAAGAACTAAAGTATTTTGCAAAAGACCTCTGAAATTACGAAATATGAGGAATTGCTTCATATATTAATCCTAGTATCAATCCTCTAGAAAAAAAGACAATTCTTACTCCATGGGATGAAATGGAAAGTCTTATTTTCTGAACAAAACAAGAACATTTTAAAGAAAAATCTCAAGAAATCTTAAGAGACTTATGATTTGAAGTACAAGATACTTCTGTAACAGTTCCTTTACGAAGAGGACCAGATGATATGAACATAAAAGAAGATATTACGGAAGAAATCGCAAGAATCCGATGATACGATACTATAGCTTCTCAACCATTACTTTCTGAAATAAAAGCACAACCATATAGCGACAGTGTTTGATTACTAAGAGAAGTTGAAGAAATGATGGTGGAACTCTTCAATTTTGATCAATTAGAGACGTATCCACGAGTTGGAAAATCTCAAGTTGAGGGACTAGGAGGAAGTGTTGAAGAACTCTATACCCTTCAGAACCCACTGAATCCTGAATATCCATATCTTAGAGATTCAATGCTCTATAATTTTTTAACCATTGCTTCTAAAAGTAGCAAATTCTATAACTCATTTAAGATTTTTGATATTTGAAAAACTCGAAAAAAGAATAGGACAATCTACTCTCATAACTTAGACGTAAGATATGCTGAGAATCATTTCAGCGAAGAACTTAGTATCGGAGCTTGTCGATACGAAAAGACAATAAAATCTTGGGACGAAGATCCATTGCTTAAAATGAAATCTATCATTACTACCCTACTTTCAAAACTCGGAATTAAAGGAAAAATATTCTTTGAAAGTGATAATAATCCAAATTTTCATCCAAAAAAGCAGACCAAAATTATTCTTAGAAATGGACCTACTCCATTAGAAATCGGGAAATTAGCTTCACTCCACCCATTCGTACTTCAAAAAAACAAGCTTCCTGAAACAGCACAACTTTGTTGCTTTGAGCTTAATCTTGAAGCTCTAAAATCATTAGTACATCAATGAAGTAACGAAAAAGAATATGAAACATTCCAAGACCAAATACTCCGAAGAGATCTTTCTTTCATTATTGATGCAAACGAAGACTTCTGAAAAATCATCACTACATTAGAAAAAATGCAAGATATTCACGAAGTAAAGGTCTTCGATCTTTATCAAGGAGAGAATCTCTGAGAAGGAAAGAAATCTATTTCTGTTCAAATAAAGATTAAAGGAGACGGTAATATGACAACAGAGCTTATTAACTCAATAATGCAAAACGCCATTAAAAAGGTTGAAGCAACAGGAGCTCATTTAAGAGCATAATAAACTTTAAATTTCAAAAAGGAAAAAGCAGGCTTTTAATTACCTGCTTTTATTTTTTTAACTCTTTTTTATCTTAAATATCCTTTATTAATAAGCTCTCTCTTGATATATGCAGGATCATTTGCAGCTTCTAATGCTTGTTCAAGAGAGATTTTCTTCTCTTCAAATAATTGAATAAGGCTCTCTTCCATAACCTGCATTCCTCATGAGACTCTATTTGTATACATAATACTCTTTAATTGATTTAATTTGTTTTCTCTAATAATATTTGTTACTGCTGTTGTATTTAAAAGTACTTCTTGTCCTAATACAAGTCCTGGCTTATCGATTCTTTTTAAGAGCTTTTGAACAACGATTGCTGCCATATTTTCTGCTAATTGTGTTCTAATATGACTTTGTTCTTCTGATGGGAATGAACCGATAATTTTATTCAATGCTTGTTCTGAAGATCTTGCATGGACTGTTGTTAATACCAAGTGTCCTGTTTCTGATAACAAGATCGCATTTCTAATACCTTCTAGATCTCTTATCTCTCAGAAGAGAATTACATCAGGTCTTTGTCTTAAAGCGTATTTCATTGCGTTAGAGAATGATGATACATCTTTTCCTAACTCTTTTTGATCGATAATACTTTCTTTTGGTTCGAAGATATATTCGATAGGGTCTTCAATTGTAAGAATATGTTTCTTTTTATTCATATTAATTTCCTCAATTACGGCTGCTAATGTTGTTGATTTTCCAGAACCTGTTGGTCAAGCTAGGAAAACAATACCGTTTTCTCTATATGCTAATTGTTTGAAGATTGGAGGAAGATTTAATGCCTCTAATGTTGGGATCGTATTTCTTAGAAGTCTTGATACAATCATGATATGACCTCTTTGTCTTGAAATATTTACCCTATATCTTCTTTCTTTATATCATACTCAAAGGTCCAGACTTCCGTGTTTTTCAAAATAATCTAGCCCTGTTTTATTCATCAAAGCAAGTGCTATTTTATTTAGCATAGTATCATCTAATTTTGGAAGATCTGTTTGCCTATTTACTTCCTCCATAATTCTTAAGGTTGGAGGCTCATTATAGGTTAAGTACATATCTGTAGCGTTTTTTTCAAGCATAAGCTCGTTAAGGAAAGCTACGTACTTCTTTGGATCTTTTACGTATTCATCATATTTTTCCATTTTTGTTTAGAGAAATGAATAAAAAGTATTCACAGATAATTTTAATTAAATCTTATAAATTTGCAAATTTTTAGGAAGTGTAAAATCTTGAAAATCAAAAGCAATTCCTTAGGTTTAGTTTGTTTTTATATTACGATGAGCTTGGCATGGATACCCCTTCAAGAGCACTTATTTTTGATTCTGTTTTTGATCCATATAAAGGAGTACTCGCCTATGTAAAAGTGGTTGATGGTTTTTTTAGTGCTTGAGAAGAAGTTTATCTTGTTCATTCAGAAAAGTCTTTTCAGCCAACAGAAGTTGGACATTTTACTCCTGAATACCATGCTGATAAAGTACTTGAAGAAGGACAGATTTGATATATTGTTACTGGAGAAAAATCTGTTAGAGATGTTCAAATTTGAGATACGATTATAAAAACAAAAGTTTGAAAACTAGAAGAAACGAATAAATTTAACCAGTTCCTTATCCCCGGATTTAGAAAAGTAACACCATATGTTTATGCTTGAGTTTATCCTATTGATTCGACAGAATATGATAAACTCAAAGATAGTCTTGAGAAACTATCTCTTAATGATAGTGCTGTAACCTATGAGATGGAAGATTCTAAAGCTTTATGATTAGGATTTCGTTGTTGATTTTTAGGGATGCTCCATATGGATATTATTAAGGAAAGACTATTTCGTGAATATCATCTTGATACGATTTTCACGATTCCTACAGTGATGTATTTAGTAAAATCCAAAAATCTTTCTATTCCACTCATTAAGACAGGAATGAATTTAAAAGGATTAATTCAAACCTGACTCTATCATGAAATATTAAAGAAAGTATGATATGAACTAAGTGATGATGAAATAGCCACGCTTGAACATGCCGAATGAATTTTTTGAACGATGCTTGAGAATCCTCGTTTTACTAAACTAGGAGAAATATTGAGACCGTGGATTGTTGTAAAGTCTTGATCTGACATGATTGATCAAGGAATGATTGATGAGATTCTAGAACCTATTGCTAATGTTGAAATCGTTGGTCCGGAAGAATTTGCTTGAAACATTATGGCTTTATGTCAGGAATATAGAGGAAAACTTAAGCATATGGAATATCTTGATGCTACAAGAGTTGTTTGGCATTATGAGCTTCCTATGTGAGAAATCATTGTTGATTTCTATGATAGACTCAAATCCTCTACTAAAGGATATGCTACTATGAATTATGAATTTAAATGTTATCAAGCTGATGACTTAGTTAAGTTAGATATTTTTATTAATAATGAGAAAGTCGAAGCTCTAACTTGGGTTGTTCATAATGATAAAGCATATTATTTATGACGTGAAATTGTTGAAAAATTGAAAACACTTATTCCTAAGCATTTATTTGTTATTCCACTTCAAGCTGGACTTTGAAATAAAATTATTGCACGTGAGAATATTGCTGCCGTTAAGAAAGATGTGTTAGCAAAATGTTATTGATGAGATGTTAGTAGGAAAAGAAAACTCCTTCAAAAACAAAAAGAAGGAAAGAAAAGAATGAAAGCTATCGGTAATGTAGAAGTTCCTACTGATACTTTTGTTAAATTAATTTCTAGAGAGTAAACAAAATGCAAAGATTAGATAAATATTTAGCGAACTTAGGATTAGTTAGTAGAAGAGAAGCTCCTTTACTCTGTAAGAAAGGAGAAATTTTAGTTAATGGGGATGCTATTAAAAAAGCTGATTATAAACTTCTTTGAGGAGAAGTCATTTCTCTTCATGGACAAGAAATAAAAGTTATTGAGCAAGTATATGCTATTTTATATAAATCTGCTTGATATATTTCTTCTGATGAAGATGAGTTCTGATATCCTAGCTATAAAAAACAGATGCTTGATTGTCCTTATGTTAATCTTTTGCATGTTGCTGGAAGATTGGATGTTGATACTGAAGGGTTACTTTTACTTTCTAATGATGGGCAATTTATTCATCAAGTTATCTCTCCTAAATGGGATAAAGAGAAAGAATATGAAGTTTGGCTAGAAAAGGAGGTAGCAATTGATGAATGTAAACAATTAGAGGAATGAGTTGTTTTAGATGATGGATATAAAACAAAACCTGCTAAAGTAGAAAAAATTGAAGATAAAAAAATCCTTTTAACTATTACTGAGGGGAAATACCATCAAGTTAAAAGGATGTTAGAAGCTATTAATAATAAGGTTATTTATCTCAAGAGATTAAGGATTGGAGATTGGACTTTGGAGGGGCTTAATCCTTGAGAATGGAAGTTGGTTGAGAAATTCTAAAGATTATGCCAATGAATTAATATAAACAGGATTTTGAATAATTCATATTATTGCATCTTTTATTTTTTCTTTTAAAACATCTTCATTTAAATTATTATTATCATCAATTAAATCCTTTGCTTCTAATTTTAAAGCTGGATTTTTTGTATAAATTAACAAATCTCTTATTGCATAGTTACTCCAAGAGTTTATATTTAGAACTAATCAAATATTTTCACCATCTGCGGCAGTTCATCCCAATGAAATTCACTTTGAAGATCACCAAGTTCAGAATTGTCAAGTACCTTCTATTCAGAAAAAATTTCTAACCCTTGCTTTATCCATATCATTATCAAATTCTGAAAGATCTCATGAGAAAATATCATTAAATTCATATCTTTTCGTTTTAATAATATCTGCTCATTTTACAGCCTTTTCTTTTACTTTTATTTTATTTATAGCATTTTCTACTGCAATTTTTATAAACTCATGATTATAGTTTTTATCAGAATTCATACATTTGCTTAATGGAATTTTCTCTTCAAAATTTGTTCAGTTCTTCTTAATGACAATATCATTTCCAGATAAGGTAGGTGTATATTCACTTCCTAGCAATTCATTTGTATCGGTTTTTAATGCATCCAAAATGCCATTTTTTACACTCATATCGATATTACCAACAAAATCTGGAGTATTTAATAATACCTGTTCTTGATTTTGATCGCTATCAGGATCCGTCTCTTTCTCTTTTAATGCATAATTATTTGTATATGGGACCCTATATTCATACTTAGATTCTTCAGCGTCTAAATCATCCCAGAGGCGCTTTACCTCATCCTTTCCACCATTTTTAAAAGCTTCCATTGTTTCTTGTGATATGTATTTCAATTTTAAAACGTCTTCAACCGTCATATTAGGTATATTTTCTGCTTCAACCTTTCATCACTCTACCCAACTTCTTAATCATGCCAATGCCCTTCTTGTTTGATTTCCTAGAATTTTATCTTCTTTAATTTCACGAAGTTTATTAGCCTCTGATTCTGCTCCATATCAATTTCCTGCTTGGATTGTAGCTAAATTAGAAGTCTTTTGTATAAGATAGGCCAATGGTGATTCTTTTGGCGATGAAATTAATATTTTTAGTGCTTCTTCATACTTTTTATCATCTCATTCTGGAATTTCTGCTACTTTTAAACTCCACTTATTTTCGTCTTGATTTACATATTTTCAAAATAAAGTTGCTATTTCCATAACAGAGATTTCTCCAGTTCACATTTTAATTTTTACATCTTTTAATGCGTATTTTAATGCTTCATTTTTCTGTTTTTCATCAAGACTGTTAAGTTTCCCATCTTTTCAAAATAGTGCATCAATAGCTGAGAATTGAGCTTCCTTATTATCGTTCATAATATCTACTTGTAATGCAAGGTTTCCTAATTCAGACTTCATTGTTGCATCAAGAACTTCTGCACTTCAATCAGCAGGAGCTTCTGGTGTGTCTTCAGTTCATCAATCGCGAGATTCTGGGTTTCACTCCCCTTCTAATAGCATTTTTCGTTCATTAAGCATTGTTATTTACCTAGAAAATAAAAATTATAATTTTTCAATTTCTTTTGCTAAATTAAGAATAATTTGAAATACTGCATCTAAGAATTCTTCATCAAGTTCAGACTTATGATCATCAATATACACTTTTAGGTCTTTAAAATAATCATAATGTTCTGCTAATTCTGAGACCCAATTTTCAACCTTTTCTTGTTTTTCTTCTAAACTTAAGCTTTTGAAACTTTCTGTTTCGTTTTTTAGATTTACCATAAGAATAGCTTAAAATATATAAAATACATACTTCATAGAAAATTATACTTAAAAATTCAAAAAGGGCAAAATTTTACCGAGATTTTTATTACGATATCACTTTTACTAAAAATGATAATTAAAAATTACAAACATCTATAAATATGTCAAACTGTTTTTATAAGAAAATACTTGTAATTATCTGAAAGATAACTATTGATTATTTGAATATTTTACATTCAATACTTCACTATGGTTGAAAGAAAAACAACAAAGACTACTACTAGGACTACAAAAGCAGTTAAGAGTAGTGAAAAAGTTGAAGCACCTAAGAAAAGAGCTACAGCTACAAGAAAACCAAAAGCTCTTGTTTTAGAAGTCGCTAATCAATGAGCTATCGAACATGAATGAGCTTGTTCATGTGGAGAGAAATGTCATTGTCATAAAGGACACGGATGCTGAAAATTGATACGCATCATAGAATTAGTTCTTTTAGTTGCCAATCTTATTCTTCTTTGTGTACTTATTTGTAAAGTTAACAAAGTTAATGATTGGACTGTATTAGGAAACTGATGAGAAGAAAATTTTGAAATATTGGAGGATCTTTATCAAACAGAAGAATATAAAACTTATGTTCATGGTCAAATCGGAAATCTAGAAGCTACTCTGACAAATTACAATGCTGAAGCTTACGATTACGACTATTCTGATGAAAACATTGAATAATGTTTATTTTATCTTTTTATATAATTTTTAAAACATGGAAAAAAAGGAACAAAGCTGTAAATGTTGTTGCTCATGTACAAATGTATTAGCATGGGTTGCTGTTATTTTGAGCGCATGTACTCTTGTTGGAGGTGCTACTCTTGGAACTTGTATTTATAAAAAAGTAAGTACATTACACAAAGTAATCGTTGAAACTCAATATGGATCTGCTGAGAACTTTGAAAAAGTATTTAATGCATACATGACTGATGAATACAGAGACCAAATCAACAAAGGAGTTGAAGAACAAATTGCTCAATTAGCTGAACAAAATGCTGAAGCTGATGAGAGTGATACTACTGATGTTGATACTACTGATTCTTCTGATAGTGATTTAGTTAACCCAACTGCTACAACTTGGGGAGATGAAGCTGATGAAGCATACACATTATTTAATCTAAGTGGAACTCCAGGAAATGTTGTAATTAACAGAGAATCTGGAATGTATAAAGCTGTTGGAGGTGCTTATCCTCAATCATCTTTTGAAGCTGCTATTGCTGCCGTAAAAGATTGATCAGCTAAAACTGATGATATGGGACAAGCTGGATATCTTACTGAAGCTCAATTAGCTAAAGTTCTTGATGGAGCTTTCTTCAAAGATGATAATACTAACGCTGATATTATTATTGTTGAATACTCTGATCTTATTTGTCCTTATTGTCAAAGACATTACGATGCTAGAACACTTGAGAACATCGTTGAGGCTGACAGTACTGTTGCTCTTGTTTTCAAAAATATGCCACTTAGTTTCCATGAAACAGCTGACCTTGGAGCTAAAGGTGTAAAATGTGCTTGAGAAGTTGGAGGAACTGCTGCTTACTATGACTTTCTTGATAAAGCATTTGATGTAGCTGAAAGTGATGGAAAATTCTCTAATGACTCACTTGCTGGTATTGCTGCAGAATTAAATCTTGATGCTGACAGCTTCGCTAATTGTTTGAATGCATAAGCCAAACAAAAAGCCTAAAATACCAATACAAAAAAGAAAGAAAGGATGGTCAAAATAACCATCCTTTTTTTAATAAAAGAGTTTTAGATATAAAATTCTTCATACAATTTTGTTGAAAATTACTTCTAGTTTTTATTTTTAGAAGTAATTTTTTACAATTTTTCTGATAAAAATGTCTATTGAAAACAGCTTCTATAAAACTATATTAGAATCAAGTTTTATTTTATATCTCTAAAGTATGTGTCTTCATACGCGCCATGTCCCCACGATAACAGATTAAATTTCTAATTTTTTATTTTTTTTCATAAGAAACATGGCTACAAAGTTAACACCAAGAGCTGAAGATTATTCTCAACGATATAACGATTTAGTTAAAAATGCTGATTTAGCAGAGAACTCCTCTGTTAGATGATGTATGGTTATAAAACCTTATGGGTATGCAATTTGGGAAAACATAAGAGATGTTTTAGATGCAATGTTTAAAGCAACATGACATCAAAATGCATACTTTCCTCTTTTTATCCCAAAATCTTTTTTTAGTAAAGAAGCTAGTCATGTAGAATGATTTGCCAAAGAATGTGCTGTTGTTACTCATTATAGATTAAAAAATGGAGAAAATGGAGAAGGAATTGTTGTTGATCCTGATGCAAAACTTGAAGAAGAACTTATCGTAAGACCTACATCAGAAACCATTATTTGGGATAGTTATAGAAATTGGATTAAATCACATAGAGATTTACCACTCCTTATTAATCAATGGGCAAATGTTGTAAGATGGGAGATGAGAACAAGATTATTTTTAAGAAGTGCTGAATTCTTATGGCAAGAATGACATACCGCACATGCAACAGCAGAAGAAGCTGATATTGAAGCTAGAAAAATGATGGAAGTATATTCTGATTTTGTAAAGAATTTTATGTGAATTTATCATTATAAAGGAGAGAAACCTGAACATGAAAAATTTGCTTGAGCAGTTAAAACCTATACTTTTGAACCTATGATGCAAGATTTTAAGGCACTTCAAGCTTGAACTTCTCATAATCTAGGACAAAATTTTGCTAAAGCATTTGATGTGAAATTCAGTAACAAAAACAATGAATTAGAATATGTTTATGCTACATCATGGGGAGTAAGTACAAGGCTTATGTGATGACTTATCATGTCGCATTCTGATGATAATGGGCTTGTACTTCCACCAGCTCTTGCTCCAATTCATTTAGTAATTGTACCTATTGCTAAAACTGAAAGTGACCAACAAGAGATTCTTGATGCATTAGCTCCTAGTTTAGAAGCACTTAAAAAGTCAAAATTAAGTATCCAATCATCATTCCTTGAGAATTATCAGATTCCATATAAGGTAAAAATAGATGATGATAATCAAAAAACTCCAGGATGGAAATTTAATGAACGAGAGCTTAAAGGAGTTCCTCTAAGAATTGCTATTGGGAAAAGAGATCTTGAACAGTGACAAGTTGAACTTTTTAGAAGGGATACCCTTGAAAAAAAGTTTGTTAAATTAGAAAACTTAGCTGAGGAAGTTGAAAAGCTTCTTAAAGAAATCCAGGAGAATATGTATATTAAACATATGAACTTCACAAAAGAACATACCTATACTGCTGATACTTATGAAGAATTAAAAGAGAAAGTTGAAAAAGGATTTGTTCTTGTTCATTGGGATTGAACAAAAGAAACGGCCATGAAAGTTCAAGATGAAATCAAAGCAACTATTAGATGTTTACCTTTTGATTGAGAAATCGAGAGTTGAATCGATCCTGTAAGCTGAAAACCTAGTGCAAGAAGAGTTATTTATGCAAAAAGCTATTAAGATTTACTTATTAAAATATTTTTCTATGAAAAAGGTTACATTACTCCTCGCTGCTACTACAGTACTACTCCTTTCTTGATGTTGAGGAAGCATTCTTGAGAATCAAGAGGAAAATGATCATTATCTTTCTTATGAAAATGAACTTACTGTTGAGGGTGTAACTCCCCTTAATCAATATTGAGGAGCTTTGAAAGACGGATTCCTTGTCTTAAGAGAAACCTTTGATGATTATACTGATATTGTTTTCTTTGAACCTGGACTTTGGGAAAACTATTTTGAGAATGAGAACGAATATCTTCCTTGAAATAAAATATTCTTCAAATGAGGAGTTGAATGGGTAGATTGAGCAGCTGGAAGTCATTACTATCAATGAGAACTTATTAAGGAATTAAAAACCGTTTGATATCCTAACGAAGAAGAAGTTAGAGGACTTATTGATAGCTATAATTCTTGTGAAATTGATGAGGAATGTGTTGATTTTTATCCTTGATGTCCTTTAGGATGCTCAAATCCTGTAAACCAACTCTATTTAGAAACCGTTACTTCAATTGCTCAGAGCTTTAGAGATAGAGAAGGGGAACAATGCGTATACAGGTGCTTAGCCCCATCTCAGATAAGCTGTGAAAATTATAAATGTGTGGCTAAATTTGATATTATTGAAGAAAATTCTGAAGAGGGACTTACAGCGAACGAGATTGCTGAAGCTAATAGCTTATTTAATTAAGATATTTTAGGAAACCTATGCACATAGGTTTTTTTAATAAAAAAAAGACAGCTTGGAGTTTGGCTGCCTAATATATTTTTAAGAAACACAGAGAGCTTTCTTAACCGATATAGATTGAATCCTTAATTTCTTCAATCATTGTTCTAATTTCGTTTAATCCATATTCGAAATTATTTCTTACATAGGTGTTTTCGATCATTAATGTTACTAATTTATCATCCAAGTCTTGCATCCCCTCAACTAATAACATCAAATCTTTTTCTGATGTAATAAGTCAATTGTTAATCTCTTTTTTTAGTCTTGTTGCATGAGCTCTGAGTTGAAGTAATGTTCTTACAACCACGTCAACATATTCGCTTGCAAATGAATGGACAATACCTCCACCGTATTGACTTGCTTGTTCTGTTGTAAATTCTAAGGCTGAAATTAATGCATCACAAGTTGAAGCAATTTTATCAAGTAACGTTGTCATTTTCGTTGTTGTACTTGATACGGTGTTGATGTTCTCCATGGTGTTTCTTTTAAAAAAGATAAATAATTTGTGTAACTCAATTATACCCCAAACCCTATTTTTGCAAAATAAAGAAAAAAATAGATGTCGCTTTATTCTTATCTTTTCCCTATTTTGTGATATCTATAGAAAAATGCGATAAAAATACAGTTCTCAACTATTTTATACCAAGAGATAATCATCAATAATATGAGCATCACTGTTTGAAATAATTCATTGAAGCTCTTCGTTTGGATTTCCTGTTGGAGTAATAAAAAGTACAGCCAATCTATCCCCTTGTCTTTTACTTTGAGAGAAAAGTTCTCAAGCTTCGAAAATTGTCATATCTTGTGAGATAAAACGGTAATCTTTCCAACCGTATTCAAGTTGAATATGTCCTATTTTAGTTAATTCTAAGTTCAAATAATCTTCATTGATTAAAAGATCTGATATCCAGTAAAGAAGTCTTGAATCATTTAAGATTCCAACAAAATTTTCATTTTCATCATAGACTGGGATATTACTATATCCATATTTTTTCATCTCTGGGATAATAGTTTTTATATAGTCCTCTTTATGTGCTTTAAATACTCTTTTTCTGAAAAGATCTAGTACTTTAGCTGGTCTTGTTATTTTTTCTGCATAATGTTTAATTTTTTCAATAGCTGCTTGTGTTGGAAATGCTAGTGTTTCACCATCAGATTTTATTCCATGTGTAATAAAATTCCTTAATTCTCAGAAATTTTTTAATTGATAAATATGTTTTCTAACAAATGATGTTATGGAATAATTTCATTCTGCAATTTTTTTTAGTTTTTCGTTGTATGGAGAAAAGCCATCCTCTCAGAGGATTTTATCAAATTGTTTATCGATTTCATTAAAGTATGCTACGAAACTTATAATATATTCTTCATTTGATGTTTTTTCTGGTTGCTCCATATTTTTCTTTTTATATAAAGAGATAGATATAGTATACTAGGAAATTAGAAAAAAATCAAATTTGTATTACTTTTGTTTTATAAGAAATTTGTTTATATTTATTTTACAGTATATGTACTGTGATGTAATACATCTCAATTATTAATTGTCATACAACGTTTATTAAATAAGTGATTTTACTTGATTTCTAAACGTAAATATTTACAAGTTTTATCGTCTATTTAAAATGATGCTCCTATAGTTCAATGGATAGAATAGGCCCGTCCTAAGGGTTAGATGCTGGTTCGATTCCGGCTAGGAGTAGATTATCGGAATTTTTTCAAAATAAAATATTCTGTTAAGTTTGAAGATTTAATTCTTTAAGATACCACTACTTTAATAGTATTTACTATTTTATTTATGCTTAATATTTATGGCTAAAAATACACAACGTAATTTATGGATTTGTGCTGGTATCATTGTAGTGCTTTGAATTATCTTTGCATTCATTTGTCCTCTTGATAAAGTCAATGCACCAGAAATTGAAGATGAAGATGAAGTTCTCTTTTGTGATGACTGAAGTGTTTGTCCTATTCTTTGAGAAGAAGATGATAACAACTCAATTTCTTGGGAAGAAGCAAAGACAAAGATTATGAATTGAGAAATAAAAAGCATTATGCAGCTTCATAGTCTTGAAGTTACATTAATTGCTGATGATTGAACAAGCTATACCACAACAGAACCAGCTATCGATGATGTATTTAACATCGTAAAAGATTGTTGAGAAACTTGCTCTAATATTCTACTCTGAACCGAATAAAAGTAGAAGAAAGGCCGGAGAATTTCAATAGCTTGCATTTACTAAGCAAATCATTACATTTAATTGCACATATAGGAAAATACTTATTCTTTATATTTTAGTATATTAGTGTTGATGAGAACTGCATTAATTATCTTGATGGTTCTTATTGGAATCGTATTTGTTTGAAGTGTTCTTCTTCAATCTCCAAAAGGTGGAGGTATTTGAATGGGAATCGGTGGAGCTTCTGCTGGTGGAAGTAATGAATATGGAAGCAAAAAGACTATGGAAGGAAAATTAAAGATTATCTCTTTATGTACAGCAATTCTCTTTGTTGCCATCGTCTTGGTTTTACCTTACGTTAAATAATGTGGTATCGTTCATATGAGTCAAGCTCTCCTAAAAGAATAATGACGTATTTCTTTTATGTTGTTTGTGCATTTTGGGTACTCGTTACAGCAATCCTTGGTTATCAGTTTCTTAATGAGAATTGAGAAGTGATAAATCAAAAGTGATGAACATTTGTTGAAGCTATTTTTGATCAAATCTCTTATTTGCCATATTTAAAAAATGACTGACAAAGTGTTTTTTATCAGTCTTTTTTGTTTGATTCTTGTATCGACTACTCTACTCTTAATGAGGAAGGGCTTGAAGGAAACAATTGTAAAATAATTACTCAAGATTATCAAACCTATTATGTCTCTGTTGAAGGAACAGGAAAGCAGTGGTCTGATTGAGAAGTTTGGTCACTTGATGATGTATTTTTTACCTATGACCGTATTATCCGTCAGAATGTTTGGGATATAAAAACGCTCAATGCTTATAAAGACTTAAATATAGAAAAAGAAGAATGACGTATTAAGATAATATTCCCAACAAGTACAACAGATAATAATTATTTCTTTACTTTTTTCATCCTTCCTAATCATATCTTAGGAACTGCGCAGTATGGCGATTATATTTGAGCATTTGCTGCTAATCCAATTACCAGTGCTTGTTGAAAACTTCAACCAAAATCTAATGATCCTCAAAGTCTGGTATTCAATCTTATGCAATGTGAAGATACTAATTTAGCGTATTATCAAATAAAGAATTATTCTGATTTTGAATCATTTTCTAAATCAGTTATTGAGGAGAATAATACTATCGTAGATATGTATGCTCATCAACTTCAGCTTTGAGATTATGCAAGAAAAAACATTATTAAAAGTGATATTCTTAGTTTCTTCTTTAATACTAAATCTCCTAAGATGAAAGTAAGATTAAGAAGAGCTTTATGAGGGTTAATTAATGCAAAATTTTATGTCGGAGATGAATATTGAAAATTCTTAAAAATGTATAGAGAACCACTTCTTTCTACATTCTATTCTGATTGAAGTAATATCCAAGAATTTATTAATCGTGTTTCTCTAACTGAGAAAGATGATGGTGTAGGACAACAAGAATTAGAAGATAGTTGAGTTCAAGCATTGAAGACTCCTATTAGTATTAATGGTGTCGAAAGAAAATTTGTATTCTATACCCCTAAAAGAGATGAGACGTTCAATTTAGAGATTAGGTTCTCTAACCAGTTTGAAAATATTAAAATTACTGATGCGAAAGGAAACACTTTTAGTCCTAGTAATTATAAAAAGACAGATAAAAAAGTAAGCTACCCATTAGAAATCGGAAAGAACTTAAATCAAGGATTAAATCAATATACGATTGTAGGAACTATTAAATGAAAAACTTATACTATAGCGAATATTGATATCTATATGATTAATATTGAACAAGAACCTGTAAAAGATGATGCTAACGATTGGAAGATTAATGTTGTTTATTATAATAATCTTGAATCTAATTTCGCTGTTAAACAATTTAAAAAGATTCTTGAAGATGCTTGAATTTCAGAGAACTTTGTGTTTGAGCAAGTTAGCTCTCCTGAGGCATTAGAAGCAAAACTTATTATGGAAGATTATGATATCATGATTAATACTATTAATATTGGTATGAAGAAAGATATCTTAAGAATTTTAACAACAAGTGAAGCTACTATCAATCCATCAAGATATACGAATCCTAATTTAACAAGTCTTTATAAACAATATACCAAAGCTTCTCAAAAAGATGAGATTATTGGTCAAATTAATGCTATTTTTGCACAAGATATGCCATTTGTTATTGTTTGATATCCTTATGATTTCGTTAATCTTAGAGCTAGTTTAATGGATTCTGCTTTCTGAACTGATGAGTTTATGTATGAATATAATCGAAGATATCATCTTTATCATCATATTACTCTTCTTCAATCAAGGAAAATTGATATTAGAAAATTAAAAGATATTAAAGGATTTATCCAGCATCTCATGAATAAGATTGAATTTTCTTTCTCTCAAGAAAAAGGACAGGAAGTTATCAATGAAGATGCTAGTTGAGAAGTTATCCAACTAGAAAATGAGAACAATGAAGGAGTTTTGGAGAATAACGAAACTTCTCTTGAAAGCTATGAAGATAATGAATATTCTGCTAATTCTTGAAATCCATTCGAGGGGCTATTACAACCTGCTCAATAATGAACTCAGTTCATAAAACATATGCAAAGCCTTGGTTAAATCCTTGGCTTTTTTCTTGCAAGAATGGAGCTAATCATTAGAACAATACTATAATTTATATCTTAGGATTTTTTATGAAGGATTCTTTTCATGCAAGAACAGAATTTGCCGAAATGTTTAAAGAGATTTTCACTTTCTTTGATCATTATTTTTGAGATATCTCTTGAGTTGAACATCCGAAAATCGCTGTAGCTGTTTCTTGATGAAGTGATAGTATGTTTTTATCTCATCTTATTTTAAGCTATCGGGAAGAAAGATGATTAAGCACTGATTATCTTTATTTTCTTCATTGTAATCATAAGGTTAGAAAAGAAAGTGATGAAGAAGAGAAGTTTCTCAACCAATTTTTTAAAGGATACCATTTTATCTCTTCTCAGAGGGAAAATTGAAAGGAAAATATTACTGAGGAAAATTTAAGAAATCGAAGATATGAACAATTTAATAGTTTTTTTTCTAAAGAAGGAATAAATTTTCTTCTTCTATGACATAATCTTACTGATAGAATTGAAACAACGTTTATGAATATGATTCGTTGATGTTGATTGAATGGATTTCTTAATATGTATTATGATACCAATCATCCTTTAATTAAAAACGCTTCTGTATTAAGGCCTCTTCTCTATTTTAGCAAAGATGAGATTGAGGATTATTGTAAACAGTATGAAATCCCTTATTTTGAAGATAGAACTAATTTTGATACTTCTGTAAGCATTAGAAATAAGCTTAGACATGAGTTTATTTTCCCTCTAGAGAAATTAGGAGGGAAGAAAAACAAATTCTTCGATTCTTGGAAAAGGATTTATCAAGATATCTGAGAAAACCAGCACGATGAATTATGTCTTAAGCCTATGAATAATAATCCTTATTGGAATAGTGCATTCGCGTATGAATGGTGTATTTATCCAAAAATGATTAGTGAAACTTGAATAGCTTCTGTTTTTTGCAAATTAGGCATTGATTTAAAACAATGAGAGATTGCTGACATAAAGAATCGACTTATTAACTGAAAAGATTGACATCGCGTTGTTTGAGCATGGACGCTATTTATTGCTCATAAACGTTGTTATTTAATTGCTACCACTAAAGCCTTTTGGGAGAAAGAACTTCATTTAGAAAAGAAGATTGATAAAAAAGGAATTATGGTTTTTGGGAATTATCAAGTTGATATTCCAAAAGAACTTATATGAGCTGTTTTAAGGTTTCCAAAAACGGGAGATCATTATAAAGGGAAACTCCTTACTAAACGGGCGATTAATGAAAAGATTCCTATTTTTTGGAGAAATATACTTCCTCTTGCAGAAAAGGACGAAAAAATTATATTCGTATTTGAGCCACAGCATCTTATTTATTAATTTATTGACATGAACTTTTCAACAATCTTAGGATATATCACTTCGTGATATGAACGAATTATTAAGCAAATTCAATATCTTTTTATCTCAGATTATTTATGGGCTTCTATCTTTTTTTGGGCGGTTATTGTTTATCTTATCGTCTTTTTTGTTATCATTCCTCTTCATAAGAAATTTAAGAAACAAAGACTCAAAAAAGAGCAAGAAATTGTTACTGATGTTGATGAGATGATTTATTTACTTGCTAAAGCTCAACATACCTTATGAGTTGATGTAAGAAAATTATGAGGGAATCCTAATATTGCTTTAATGAAAAGTATTTTTACAAAAGGAAATTGTGATTATATTAAAAGTTCTTATCTTATTTTGGACAATATCCATAAGGTAGAGTCTCTTCTTTGAGATAAAATCATTAGTTTAGATAAAGAAAGTCTTTTATTAAAAGATGCTAAAGCCTATCTTAAGATAAAATCTATGGAAACGATTTTCTTTTGGATTGCCGTTATTCCTACATTTGGAATCTATTATTTATTTAAATAGTCTATAAAATATCACTCTCTGAGTGGTATTTTTTTTGCTTGAGTATTTTGTATTTTCAATTGCAAATCCCTTATCTTTTTCTATTATAATACTGTTTTATCCTCTAAATAGATTAGCTAATGCCAAAACAAGATTTCTTTAGCAAACAAGAAAACAAAGGTACATTTTCATGAGGAACTATTAGACAACAGCCACAAAAACAAAGTTGATGACACGCAACACTTTGGATTGTTATCATCTTAATTATTATTCTTTGAATCGCCGCATATTTTTATAAGGACAAACTCTTTAATCAAGAATATGTTGAGCCAGCTGTAGAAAACCAATATGCCATTTGAAATAGTATTGTCGAGGAAGGAGTATTATCTGCCGATTGAGACCTCCTTAACTATACTCATAGTTTAACGAATGATCAATGAGATATTTTCCTTTTAAAGAGTAAAAGTATCTCTTTGAACAACATTTCAGATCTTTCTTGAAAATTCAAGATTGAAGGAACTGTTGAATCATTATATTGAGGATATCCTCTTGTTGAAGTAATAAGAATAGAATCAACAACTGTTAATGAAGAAGGAAATGTGGAAATTTTAGTAGATGAAGGAACGCCTTGAATTTTCGTTGCTAATGCTTGAATAGGATTCCCCGTTGATTTCTATGATAATTACGCTTTTGTATGAGAGGCTTGAGAAAATGGAACTATTAGTGTTAAGAATCTTGATAACGAAAAAATAACAACGATTAATTTCTTTAATTGTACTGATGCTTGAGACACCAACTGCAAACAACTTACTAGGACTTTTGAGAGCAATGCTAGTAAAAAAATTACTACTCTCAATTGAGATATCTACTATAAATTACCTGATGTAAAAAGTTGGTATTTCCAGAATGGAAATTGGCGAGGATATTTCATTAATGATGCTGATGATGAAGAAGTTGAAAAACTAAAAGACTTTATCATTATCCCTAACAGTGAAATTATTAAAGATATCGTTACTCGTTATGGAGTAAGAGTATGTTTATGATCTGATCAATGACTTAACACGATTACTTCACATACTGTTGAAAAGACTTCTGAGGGACTTGTTTTAACTATGAAATGAGAAGGAGAAAAAGATTTTGAATGTAAAGCTGTTATTGATTTCTCTCAAGCTACTCAATTAAGATTCCTTGATATCAAAGTTGTTGAGAAAACTGAAGCTGAAGAAAATAAAGATGTAAAAGAAAAGAAGGTTGAAGAGAATACTCAAGTAGAGAATACAGAAAGTACTGTTCAAAAAGAAGTAGCTACGAGTTCTTCTGAACCTATTACTCCATCTGTAACTCAATTCCCTATTAATCTTGAGAAAGCTATGACATATAATTCAAGTAGAGGTGGATATAGTATGAGTTTCCCTTCATCTAATATCTCTTATACTTCTGATGCTGTTTCTGAAGATTTCGATCAGGTTTGAGTACGTTGTTCTTATACCGTAAAAGTTATCCAATATAAAAACAAAGAAGAGCTTCAAACTAATCCTGCAGTTATTGTTTATGAATGTAGTTTCAAGAATGATTTTACACTTCCAGGAGGGAACTTCTTTCTTAAAGAATTAGGTGATAAAAAGTTTGTTGTTGAAGTAAGAGACCCCGCTTGGTTTGATTTTGCTAAGAATATTGTTATTAGCGAGTTATAATATTTATCTTCTTACATAAAAAAATATGAGAAAGATTCAGCTTCATAGAGTATATAAACACTTTAAAGGAGATCTTTATTTAGTTGAAGGTGTTGCTAGCCACTCTGAAGATAAGAGCCAATATGTTGTTTATAGAGGGCTCTATTGAGAAAATAAATTATATATTAGACCTCTAGAAATGTTTTTATCAGAAGTTGATCATGAGAAATATCCTGAGGTTCAACAAAAATATAGATTTGAACTTGCTGAAATTGAAAGCGTAAATAATTAATCTTCTTTATATAAAGAAATTTCATACGGCTTATGAATGATAATTGCTGTCTTTTTAGATGGGATATGTTCATAAAGCCGTTTTTGGTATAATCAAGGAACTCTTATACATCCATGAGAATTTTCGTTTTCTGAGGTATCTCATCGATGAAGGAAATAATCTCAATCATATTGTAATGCGTAAGGCATCGGTTCTCCTGGATATTTTCGAGAGCGACGATTTTCTAGGTTTTTCTTCACACGATAGATTCAAGGCTTCGTTCTTGACGTTCTATCTCCGATAGTTATGTAAGTTGCTAATTTAAGTTCTCAGGTTTGATAATATGCTAGCATATTTTTGTTCTCATCATTACGAAAAATAAGAATAATATTATCTTCTCCGAGATATTTCTTTTCTGTTGTCGAAAATTTGATATTCTTTTCCTCAAATCAAGAAATTAAGGAAGGGAAATAATTTAAAAGTTCTGGATAGATTAAAGGATATTGAAGTTGTTTTATGCTTACATATTCATCCTCAGCTTTTTTTGTTGATAGACCATTATATCCAAGGATTGTTTCTGCTTGAAGATTTCAAAACAAGGTATTGAAGGTATTTGGGACATCCTCCATTTGATAAAGTGGAGTGTTTTGGAGTTCCTGGAAAGTTATCATCTCTGTTGGAATTCATGTAGGAATAATCCCTCAAGAAAATAGAGGGAGAAGAAGAGGAACTGTTATGATACTATGAAATAAAGATTGCATATTGTTGCTATGATTAAATCTCGTGGAATTGATACTAGTAATATCGACAATTTTTTCAAGAAAAAAGAAGACAACTATACTAAATAAATTAGATATTCATAAGTCAAGTCTTTTTTGATAATCAGATTGCCGTTTAGGCGCCGAAAATTTGCATTTTTTACTAAAAAATTTATACTTAAATAAGCTTATTTACACCAAAAACAAAATGAATATATTCGCTTACATTTTATTATGAATTATCGCCTCTATTGCACTCTGGTATGCTATACTCAATCTCTATAGAGTTTTTTTTCTTTCAAAGAAAAAGCAACATAGAGAAGAACAAGCGTTAGGAATTAGGTTTCTTCAAGTTCAGATTCCTAAAAATGCTGTTGCGAGAAGTTCTGATATTGATGCAAAAGATCATATTCAATCAATGAAACAAAATATCGAATTAATGAATCAAGTATATAAGAATTTTTATGCTATTTTTGATGATTCTTGGAAACATAAACATTATGGAAACAATTTTATTAGTATGGAAATTATTGTAGAAAAAGAAGTCATTAAATTCTTTTTAGGAGTTCCTAAAGAACATTTAGTGACAGTTGAGAAGATGATTTCCTCTTTTTATGTTGGAGCGATTGTTGAACAAATAAAACAACCAAAATTTCTAGAAGCAGGTAAATTCTATGCTTGAGGGGAATTTAGTTTAACAAAAGATAGTGTTTATCCTATTAAAACATATGAAGCTTTTGAAGCTGATCCTATGGATAGTATTCTTTCAGCTTTTTCTAATATTAGTAAAGAAGAAAAAGTTTGAATTCAAATTATTGTTGAACCACTTCATGAAAGTTGGCTAAAAAAGATGAGAAAAAAAGCTGATGATATTAAAGAAGGGAAAGAGATTACAGGATTCTTTGATGTTGTTAAGAGAATTTGGAATTCTTGAGAGAAGGCTGAAAAAGAAAAGGAAAGACAAATGGAGAAAAGAAAACATAATTTTTCACAGCAACAACTCTCAGACTTTGATAAAAAGATGGATGATGAATTATTTAAAGTAAAAATGAGAACTATTGCAATCTCTCCTGAGAAACAAAGGCCTAAAAAGATTATTGATGATATTGCAAGATTATTTAATCAATATAACTATATTGGACTTAATACTATAAAATTTAAGAAAGCTGAAAACCTTAAAAAGTTTGCTAAACATTATGTTATGAGATTATTCTATAGCGATAATGACTTACTTGATGATCTTAAACATTTTAATAAAGCTATGGTTTTAAATATCAAAGAGCTTTCATCTATTATTCATTTCCCTCACTGAAGATTTAATCAGAACCCAAGAATTGCTTGGCAAAAATTCAAGATTATTCCTGCTCCTGATAATCTTCCTAATGAAGGAATTGTTGTGGGATATAACAATTACTGATGAGTAAAAAAAGAAATTAGGATTACTGATAAGGACAGATTTAGACATATCTACATCTTAGGGCAAACCGGTACCTGAAAATCAACAATTATGCTTACTCAAGCTATTGATGATATGGAGCATTGAAGAGGGTTTACTTTTATTGATCCACATGGAGATGCTATTGAGACCCTTCTTAAACATTTTCCTAAAGAGAGAATTGATGATTTAATCCATTTTAATCTTTGAGATACTGCCTACCCTATTGGACTTAATCCATTAGAAGTTGATCCTGAAGATGCCGATGAAAAGGATGTTGTAACCAACGACTTAGTTGAGATGTTTATACAAATGTATGGACCAGAGATTTTTGGACCTAGAATTCAGGACTACTTTAGAAATGCTTGTCTTTTATTAATGGATCAACCTGAAGGTGGAACTATTGTTGATATTATGAGACTCTTTACTGATGAAGCATTTGCTGAAGCTAAAATAAGAAACCTTAAAGATCCTGTTGTTGCTTCTTGGTGGAACAAGACCTATAAAAAGATGGGTGATAGAGAAAAAGCAGAGATTATTCCATTTATTCAAGCTAAGTTCTGACCATTCACAACAGGAGTTTATGTAAGAAATATTATTTGACAACCAAAATCTGCATTTAAAATGTATGACGCTATGCAAGAAAAGAAAGTTATTCTTTTGAATCTTGCTAAAGGTATTTCTTGAGAAGAAACTTCTAAACTTATCGGTAAAATTATTGCAATGCAAGTAAAACTTTCAGCCCTTAAGAGAGCTAAAATAGAAGAAAAAGATAGAGTACCGCACTATTTGTATGTTGATGAATTCCAGAACTACGTTTCAGCATCGTTTGAATCTATTCTTTCTGAAGCCAGAAAATATAGACTTTGACTCGTTGTAGCCCACCAGTATACTGATCAGCTTAAACAAGAAGGACTAGGAGGAAATCTTGATCTTTCTAAAACGATTTTTGGTAATATCGGAAATATGTTTGTCTATAAAGTCTGAGCTCCTGATGCTGAATTCTTAGCAAAGGAATTTGAACCAGAATTTAATCAAACTGATCTTACTTCAACCGAGGCGTTTATGGGAGCTTGTAAGATTTCTGTTAACAACCAACAAACAAGACCTTTCAGTTTTAAGGCAAAAATTCCTTATGATTTACCAGCAAAGAACAGTCCTGAAAAAGTACAAATCATCAAACAAATTTCGGCTTTGAAACGATGAACCAAAAGAGAATTGGTTGATAAAGAAGTATATTATAGAGTTGGAGTCTAGGAAAAGTTTTTTTTTCTTAATTTTCTTCCTTGGTTTTATAGTTCATACCTTATGTTTAAATTCTAAAATGTGGTTTTCACTTGATTTTTTTAATTTTTTGGATATATACCACTCCGCTTTATCCTCAAGAAAAAGAAAAAGTCATAAATTTTTGTTTTTTGTATTGGATTGGAGTATACTTATAAAGTAAGCTTTAGACTATGACTTTTATCTTTTCTTTTTAAAAAACGATGACAGAACAAATTATTTGAAACTCAGTTCTTGATAAATATTTCGATGAAACGACGATGTCTTTACATCTTAAGGTAAACAGACCTATCTTAAGAAAGAAAGGAACTCCTGGAAATTGGAATCCTGTCGTTGATCCAAATGAAATTATGACGAAAGAAATGTTTGATGATCTTATAGATCAGCTTTTTAAGGAAGTTGAAACTAGAGATGATGCATTTCTAGAAATTAATAGAGAGCTTTCAAAAGTACTTCAAATTTGACCATATAGAATTGTTATTGTTTATCCTGCACTTTCTGATGGACTTGAGCTTACAGCAGTAAAGCCTGTTAAAAAAATGACTATTGAAGAATATAATCTTGATAAAGAACTTTTTGATTTATTAAGAAACAAATCAAAAGGTATTTTAGTATCAGGAGCTCCTTGAAGTGGTAAATCAACATTTACTGCAGCGTTAATAGAACTTTATCATAAAGATAATCATATTATTAAGACTATTGAATCTCCTAGAGACTTGATGCTTGATGATGATATTGTTCAATATAGTTTTACCTATGGTAGTCATGATGAAGTAAGAGATATTCTTCTTCTTTCAAGACCAGATTTTACCATCTATGATGAGGTAAGAAATAAGCCAGATTTTGAACTCTATAAAGATCTTAGACTTACTGGTATTGGATTAGTTGGAGTTATTCATGCCACTAAACCAGTTGATAGTATTCAAAGATTTATTGGAAGTATTGAAATGGGTATTATCCCTCAAGTAATTGATACTGTTATCTTTATTGATAAATGAACTATTACCGAAGTTCTTCAACTTGAACTTACTGCTAAAGTACCTGATGGTATGCTTTCTGAAGAACTTGCTAGACCTGTTATTGTTGTCTCTAGCTTTATTCAGAAAAAACCGTTATATGAAATTTATACCTTCGGTGAACAAGTTGTTGTTATGCCGATAGCATATGATGAGAATTGAGCTCCTAAAGCTCAGACAAAGCAACAAGTTGTTTCTTGATATGCAAAAGAAGGTATTCAAAGAAAACTACAACAACTCCTCCCTTGTGATTTTCATTTAAGTGTTAAAGGAAATGAAATAGATCTTTATATCCCTGAATATTTTAAAGGAAAGATCATTGGTAAAGGAGGAACAGCGATTAGCAATCTTGAGAAAGAGATTGGATTAGCTATTCATGTAAGAACCTTTAATGAACTTCCTTTGCTTGATGTTAAAGTTGATTTAGCTTGAGGAAATAGGAAAGGTGAACCGTTAGTGATTTCACTTCCTGAAAGTTTTAGGAATAAAACAGTACCGTTGTTAGTTGATGATGGATTGGTATATGCTAAAGCTGATAATCAAGCTAATATTGTTATCAATTCTAAAGAAACTCAATCTCTTATAAAAAGAAAATGATTTGTTGTTGTTAATACCGAAGAATAGTATGTTTTTAATCTCATATATTTACAATGAATAACTTCAGATTTACAAAGATTATTGCTGGAGTAAGTCCTACTCTTGCAAAAGAAACCGTGCTTTCAAAAATCATCAATATGGTTGATGCTTTTAGAATTACTCTTTCAAAAGGATACGATGATAATAATAAAAAATACATCGATACTTTAATGAAACTTGATAATAGTAAAACAGTTATTCTTGAGACCAAAGGTATTGATATTAGAATTAAAAATACCTGAGATTTAGCAGTAAAAAAATGAGATAAATGGACTGCTGAATATTCTGAATATGCACAAGAAGGGAATACTAAAATTTATATTGATTATCCTCAACTTTGAGAACTTAAAGAAGGAGCATTACTTCAATGTCAACAAAGTAAGGTAGTATTAAAAATAAAAAGTACTAAAGAAGATACTGCTGAGGTTGAAGTTGTTGGTGCAGGGAAATGAAAAATTATTCAATATGACAGAATTCTTTTTGAAGGACTTAATGATTTTGATGAGGAAGAATTATCTGAAAGAGATAAGAAAGATATTCTTTGGGGACTCGAATATGGTGCTCATGTATTAGGTGTATCTTGTGCTAGTTCTCCTGAACATATCAGAAGTGCAAAAGAATTCTTAGAGAATAATAATGCGAAAGATATGAAAGTATTTGCTAAGATTGAAACAGCTACAGGACTAAAAAATCTTGATAGTATTTTAGAGGTTGCTGATGGTATTATTTTTGCTATTGATGCTTTCTCTGATTTAAAGAAAGATAAAATCATTGAAGTTATTAGAAGAATCAAGGCTGTTTGAAAACCTGTACTTATTACTAAAGTAACTACTTCCTATGGTAAAGAATTTGAAGAAAGTTTCTGAGAAGAAATCCAAGAATATAGTAAAGAAGCTATTGATGGTATCATGTTAGAAACATTCCTTGTTGAGGAAGAAGTTTTTGATGCTATTGAGAAGACAGGGAATCTTCTATCTGATGTTGAAAATAAATTAAATGAAAAGACTCTTGCTAGATTTGAAGAAGCTGGAGATTTTGAAGTAAGAGATTATATTATCTTTAATGCATTTAGAAGTTGAAATGAATTATGAGTAAAAACAGCTATTTGTTTTACTGATAATGGATATACAGCAACAAGATTTTCTTCTCTTGCTCCTAGGATTCCTGTTATCACATTTACTCAATCAAAAGAAACTTATAGATATTTAAGTTTGGTATGGGGAGTTAAAGGATACAAAATTTCACAATCATTTAATTATGAGAATTTGAAGAAGATCTGAAAAGAAATGATTAGAATGATCTTTAAAGGAAATATCTCTCTTGATGATAAGATTTTGATTCTTCAGGCTAATGAGACTATTGATGCAGATAGGGGTGATATGATTAACGGTATTGAACTTTATAATTTCAAAAATATTTAGTGATAGTTTTGTTTCTTGAGAAGTCTTTGGTTCTAGAGAACTAAAGGCTTTTTTGTAAATTAAGGGTTGATATTAAAAGGACGTTTGCATATAGTAAGAGAACAACATAATCCAAAAATATAAATTTATGATAACAACATTACCGATCATCAAACAAGTCTTGTTGAATAAAGATCTCAACATCTCCGAATTCGCAAGCAAGTTAGAAGAAGCTCTTAATTCTTATCAGGCTAAGAATGAGAAAGAGGCAGAGCTACTTCAAGTGTTAAAATCCCATATCTCGTCTAGTAAGTCGAGACCGACCATCTTCTTCCAGGAGAATGGCATCTATCGTAAGGATTTACAAGAGATTGACTGCAGCTCTGCATGTCTTATCGATAGTAGTGTTGGACGTGTGGTTATTGCACATGCAAAGACCAAGAAATTCCATTGCTACCCTCATACTCTTTCTGGAGTAGAACCTGTTGATAGTTTTGCTATTCTTCCTACTTGGGCAAGGGAGGAAGATCAAATTGATGAGATACAAGCGTTTCTTCTTGCTATTGCTCCCGCTGTTGAGAAGTTACTTCAAGAATGCTGGGCTGGTGGCTTAAATTTCAATTTCTACTAAAAAGCAGAGAGGTTTTTCTTCTCTGCTTTTATGTTTCTTTTTTATAGGAGAATCGTTTATTGCATCCAAAATACCTATTTTTACTTCCATTTCTCAAAAGCGGAAGTTCCTGTATAGGAGCCATCAAACGTTATTCATATCAACTATTCTTATGCTATTATTCAAGATCACAAACAAACATCTCAATCATACAATACGAAGACCTGTCATGGAGCTACAGCCCATTGTGGTTGATTAAATTCAACTTCGATTGATGTTCATTCTTTTTTTATAATTTTACATTCAACTGGTGGATTCTGACGATAACGGATTTTACCTGTTAAAGGAATTCCTTCATCATAGATGTCTGTTATCCAATGCCAATCTTTTACGAGGATGTTTGTTGTTAAAAGTTCTTCTGCATCTTTATCACAAACATATACAATATTATTTTCGATATCAATACGATAAACATATGCTTTAAAATTTAATCAAAGTCCATGTTTTTGTCCTATTGTGAAAAAGTAAGCACCATCATGTTCTCAAACTTTTTTTCAATCTAAAGTTCTTATCTCCCCCTTTTTTATAGGGAATTCTTTCATTAGAAAGTTTTTAATTGGAACATTTCATATAAAACAAAGTCATTGAGAATCTCTTCTTTCTGCATTAGGTAAGCCAACTTCTTTTGCTAAGGTCCTTACTTCTGGCTTTGTTAAGTTCCCAATAGGAAAGAGAGCATGTTCTAGTTGGAATTGATTTAATCCTGCTAGGAAATAGGATTGATCTTTATTATAATCTTTTCAACGAAGTAAGTAGTACTTCTCTTCTTTCTTTTCTATTTGTGCATAATGCCCTGTTGCAATTTTATCAAAACCTTGCTCTAAGGCTTTTTCTAAGAATACATCAAATTTAATTAAAGAATTACATAATACATCTGGATTTGGTGTTATTCCTTTTTTATATCCTTCAAAGATATAATCTATAATTCTTTCTTGATATTCTTTTTGGAAATCAAAAGCAAGAATTTTTATTTTCAAAAATTCTGCCACTTTTATAGCTTCAATAGAATCATTATAGGTGGTACAGTTACCACCTTCAGAGGTATAGTTTTTCATAAATCCTGCAACAACTTCATGTCCCTGCTGTTGCAAGAAATATGCAGCTATTGCAGAATCTACTCCTCATGAAAGTCCAACTAATATTTTCATATGTTTTAATTAGCTAGTAATTATTTTAATTGTAGCCCGATAACTTGACTAGAACCAAACAAAGAATTTTGGAATAATTGAGTTATCACTGATTGAGCTTGTTCGGCATTTCATGCTGTAGTTAATAATCTATAAATACCTGCATATTGAGCCACAACATATCTTTCATCTTGAGAAAGATTTTTAATTCAAGAAGACTTTCAATTAAGTACATCTTGTACAATTGGAAGTAATTTAGATTCATCAACTTTTTTACCAAGGACACTTGCAACATCTCCTACTCCTCTTCAATTTAATACTCTTTCTTGGAAGAGTTCAAACATAGATTCTAATGTTGATTGTTCTGTATAGAAGAATTTAATTACAGCCATTTTTGCTCTTAACAAGATTAAGTCATCTTTTGTCATCATTCCAAACTTATTAATGAGTTCACTATCAGAGAGTTCAAATGCATATTTTGCTCAAAGATTATTTGTATAGATAAGATCTATATATCCTTCTTGTGCCATTTTAACTAACATTGTAATAGCTCCATGAGTTTGGATTTTTTTCTCATCTTCTGAAAGTCTTGCAAAGAATCTATAGAATAATGATTCGTTTCCATCTCATGCTCTACCTACAGTTCCGATATTAGGGTCAATAATAAGGTATTTTACATGTTCGTTCTTAAGTCTTTGATATGATCTACAACTATTAAAATCTGACATTTCTTCCCAAAGCCATGTGAGCATACCATCTCAGATAATATTTCTTTGGTTATCTAAGAAGTACTGAATATAGGTTCCTGCAACGAGAACACCATCTTCATCTTTTCTTGTTTTTACTTCATCAATAAATGGTTGATATTGACCGAATTGGAGTCAGAAGATATCACTTGCTTTAAAATTATATACTTTATCTGTTTTGAATTCTAAACTTTCTGTAATATTTTGTCTTTCTCAAACATTAGATTTATACCATCCGAATGGTCAAGAACTTGACTGAGATGCTATTCTTGAAGCATTAAAAACTTCTTGAATAATCATATAGATTGCGAATAATCCAATTAAGAAATATACCCATAATTTCAATCCTTCTTTTTCTTCTGAAGTCCATTCTTGGAAGAAACTTGCGATAACAAAGCTAGACCAAAGAATAAGACCTAATCAATACCATACAATACCTCAAGCAATTGCTCGCCAAATAATCCATCAAATAATTGTTGAGAATGTAAGGATTAATAAGTGCTTTCTTTTTTTATCATAGGTACAGATTGCATAAATAAGTCCCCCTCACATAATAACAAATACACAAAGCCAAATAAGACCTATATCTGTATAATAACTACTATGATTTTGTAATGACCGGTTAAAGACTACATTAAGAGGTACAATATATCTGTATGGGATATAAACGCTTTCATCTGTAGTATAGATACTATGTTCTTGATAATAGGTTTCGATTGCTGTATAATAATCTCTTAGATCATCTCATGAAGTTTTAGCCTCCAAAAGCTCTTGGACAAGTCTATTTGCTTCTCCGTTTTCACTTAAGCTTTCTTTAGCAAGAGTTTCTAATCCTCCGCTATTTTGATTATCGATAAGATTAGCATTTTTACATAAGATTCTTCCATCATTATCTCGACCGAAACATGCATTATTCTTCCAGAAGAATAATTTCAATAATGCTCATCAGAATCCTGTCTTCTTAAACTCTCTCCATCAGAATCCAACATATCTTCATACATCTTCATTTAGTGCATTACCTGGAGCTTCTTCTTTTGTTGAATTTAATTCTTCTTCATCAAATTCTTGTTTTATACATTGAGCATATGCAATATCTTTTGTTTCTTCTTTAAGAACTGCTAGGTCTGTAGCTGATTGTTCTTCGAGATCAATATCATCGTTTGCTTGAGCTAAAAGAAGTTTATTTTCATTCTCCGTATTTTTAGCTAAGATTGTTGTTTTTAAGAATGTTTTAAATTCAAACCCATCTCAAGTGATTTGAGCGATAGCTGTCCATGGTCCTTTGAAAACAAAAATTGTTAGAACGATAGCTAATCACCGTATTATAATTTGTTTTAATCTCTTAGTAAATGCATCTGTTCTTCGGATAAGTCCACGGATTAATCCAACTAATGCGATAAGAGCTCAAACAATAAGGATTAAAATACCTAATTCTTTTGTGATGAATGCATAAGTAAATAATGGTTGGATAATACCCATAAGTCATAAAATCATGATTCCTATTCAGATAAGTGTTGTTGTATTTAAACAGAATCAAACCATAATAAGAGCAAAGATTACAACATCAATAAATGCTGTTACCTTAGCGATAACTGCGAAAGCAAAAAGGACTGCTGAAACTAATAGATATTTCATACTTTGATTACTTTCGATATGGGCACCTCTTTTGTTAAAATAGTTAAGGAAGATAAATCAACTTAGGATAGCAAGAAGACTTAGTGCCAATACTCACATATCTGTTTTGTTATCAACGAAGACTAAGAAGGCTCACATTCAACTTGTTAACCACATCAAAATAAGACTTCGCCCCGTTAAGAATGCTGGATATGAAATTTCCCCTTCATCTTCTTTTTTTCTGAATAAAGGAAGAGATTCTTTAAGTGCTCCAAGACCAAAAAGGAGTACGAATACTCAACTTAATGCATTTAGATTAACAGCTATTGTATCTTTTGCTATATTAAGAACAGAGGAAATTGGAGCTCAGATAGAAAAGAAAAATGCAATATAAACATGCCAAAGTCCTAGCATTGAATTTGCTGGTCAAGTATTTCACCATAACATTCCATGATGTTCTGAAACTACTTTTGGAGTATACATATATTCATGGTTAGCATCCCATGCTGTTGAATATGGGATATAAGAATGTGAGAAATTAAAGAAATAATATCCAAAAGAAATGATAATAAGTACCGTGAAAATTCGTCATCGTTTTTTTGTTGCTTTAGTTGTTTTAAGATTTTCTATAATTCCGAGAAGAGCTTCTCTATGTGGCTCTAAATGTTTTCTCTCAAACCATGCCAATACTAAGAGGAGGATGAATATGATTCGGCTAATTCGACTGTAGAATATTTGGATTCCTGCTAAAATTTGAATAACAACTAGAAAGACGATTAATCCCAATCAAAATGTAAGGAAGGTCTCTTGCCATCTAATTTCTTTGAATAATTTTAACATTCTTGATATTCGGCTTCCTAGAGAAAAAACTGCTAGGATGAATGCCAATGATAAGATGAATAATACTAAGGTATTGAATACCAAAGGGATGACAGCAAAAAGTGTTAATATATTCCCTAAAATGAGTTCATGAAGAACCATAAATAATGAAAGACCTCATCCTATTGAAAAAATAAGTTTTTTCAGGCTGAGTTTCTTACTATTCATATAAAGTGCTGGAATAAGTCCACATGCTCACGCTGACAAGATGAGTCCAAAATCTTTCCATGAAAGGATCATGTCTTTATAGTAAGTGTGTTCTCACCAAAAAGATGACATTCCTTCAAAGCCAACGATTAAAAGAACTGCAAACAAAATCAAAATAAATATTTTTTTTGCATTCATGAAAAAAATAGAAAAAGATATAAAAAACATTTAATGACTTATAGTGTTTTCATAAACGTTTTCAAATCAAAAGCGTATGCATTTTAATACTTTTGTATATAATTTTACGCCCCTACAGCCGTTATTTAAGATTTTTATAAATTTTACTATAATAATACCTTTTATTATTCATAAAATTTTTAATTCTAAAAAAGCTAGCATGTATACCTTGCTAGCTTCTCTATTGCTTTTTGTACAAGTTAGAACACATAAACATATCTTAAATCATCTTCTGATGTGTATGTACATTCTCCGTTTTCAGGAACAGAAGTGCTCATTGTTGTCCCCTTTACTAAGGTCTCACAAGATGAGAATTTTGATAAATCATTAGGTATTTTAATTCATGCGACATAATTAGAATGTTCTGGAGTTTCTGTTTTTGCCATTAGAACAAATCATGCCTTAGGAATACTATTCTTTGTTGTTAGCATATACCCATATGATCAATTACCGATTTTTGATCCATTATACTCAAAACTATTCTCCTCTAATGGATCTGATGGAATATCACCCATCCAATTAATTTCTTCTAATACGTTTGAAATAGAAGATACTTCGACCATCTTATTTTCTTCTACTTTTGGATATTCTCATTTTTCATTATAGTATGAGAGCAGTAATGACCCCAACAAAGAAAGATCTCATTTCCTTGTTGTATCTCTCGATTCTCCCGCTACTCAAGATTCTTCTTCTAATTCATCGACAAAGTTCTCGAACTCTTTAAATGAGATTGCATTTGAAACATCTGGCTTTCTAAAGTTTTCACCCATTGTTGTATGGGATTTAGCTTTTATTGAGATTTCAATATCATTATCCAAATAAAGAAGTTCTTTTTTTATTAGCATCTTGATTTGCATATCTGATAGCTTTTCTTTTTCATCGTTTTTTGTTGTATCTGTAATTGATAAAACAATTAGATCCTCTGTAATACTTTCTGTTTCTCCTGTATCAAAAGAAAAGTTAATAGTGACTGAATTTGTATCATCTGTATTTGAATATTTTACCACAATCTTAGCTTTTGCTTCCCCTTCTTCAGATACAACAATTCCAATTACTTTTGTAAGTGTTGAGAATACTATATCGATTTCATACTCTTTTTCCTCAGTAATAAACATTTCTTCATCTGAATTTTCATCAAGATAATTATAGTTAGGATTGTATACACTTTCTTCTTCAATCATGAAGATATGTAACTTTTCTATTACAAGATCAAAATCTTGTGTGGTTTCATCATATACTAAATATCCAACAAACTCTTTGATTGAGATTTTATTTAATAAATCATTTATTGAATCTTTTATATCAGCAAGTTGTTCTTGTTTATATTCATCTAGATCTTGTTTAAGGTAAGCATATTCATCAGGATAGGTGTCATTTATTTCTTGCATTGTTTTAACAGACTTTTCAATGGAATATGTTCCTAATGTTTCAAGAACTTTTTTCATATTACGCTTAAGAGCTCTTTCGTTTAATCAGAATTTATATGCTTGTTTTCACTTATATTGTGTCAACTCTGAATCAATTAATACATTTGGAGAAAAAACACTTTGAATAGATGCTTGCATTGTTGATTTAATTACTTTAAGCAATTCTTCTGATTGTTCGTTGAATTCTTCTTGATTTTGTGTCAATCAAGATAATGTTGTCATATATTCACTAATTCATTCAGCCATCTCACACCCGTCTTCTGAGTATTGTTCTGAAGATTCATTACAGAGGTTTTCTTTATTAATTTCTATCCATTTCCCGTTCAAGAACTCTTTAATTTTTGTTATCATTGCTCGCATTTTTTCATCATATTCGTCTTCAAGTAATGCTTCTTCCAATCAATCAAACTTAAAATCTCAGAATTGGATATATTGAGAAACTTTTTCTAAAAATACTTTAAATGAAATTCAAAGATCTAAAGTATTTGGAAGACTCTCTGTTAATTCTTTTCAATTCTGGAGTAATAATGAAAACTTAAATAATCAAAGAATATTCTCTAGTGTTTTATCCATAGCTCAAGAATAATCAAATCAGAGTGTTCATTTTGTTAATCCATATGTTGCTGAGATTTCTCAATTTCCAGAAATATTTGAATCAGCATCGATAACTGTTGTAATTTTCTCTTGGATTTCAGATTGAAGGCTTTCTTGTGCTTTTTCTTTATATGAGGCAATGACCTCTTCGAATGATGGTAATGATTGATTTTTACTTTCTGCTACGTTATGTTCTTGATTTTCTGTTGTTGTTTCTTGTGATTCATTTATTTCTTCGTAATTTTGAGTTCCTTCAGTATCTTGCACTATTGGAGATTGAGACTCTTGTGGCTCGATTTCTCAATTAATATTTACTCCATCACATCATGAAAGGATTGTTCAAAAGAGTATCATCCATGAAAATAAAGAGAGAAGTTTTAGTGGGGATTTCAACATGGTAAAAGAAAATAGAAAAATAAATATAATCAATTATAATTTTAAATTTTTCAAAAGTCAATTTATCTTGACTTTATTAAAAATACATATATTTATATTTTACTAAAAAGGGATTATTTGGTATTGAAAAAATATGAAAAGCTTCCAATATAAGAACCTTTTCCTTGATTTCTTTTATAAAAATCCTTATATACAACTTTGCTTTAACAAATAAAATAATTTTAAGATGAAAGTATTGCTAATTCTAAAACCAGACTGTATTGAAAAAGGTTTGGAAGCTAAGGTGAAAGAAGCCTTAACATCAAAAGGTTACAACATCGTAGCCGAGAAAAAAATCGAGAAGGTCCCTGTCGAGATGCTTGAGAAACATTACAATGAGCTCGGGAAACTCAGAGAACGTCTCAGTGAGGCTAAGGGGGAAGATTTTGCCAATATGGTAATTGAATCTACCTTCAACTACATGAGTCGTGGGCCTATCGTTCCATTCGTAGTAGAAAAGGATGGTGATGATGCCGAGGTTGTTGAAACTCTCAGAAACGAAGTTATTGGGAAAACAAGACCTTGGGAGGCCGCAGAGGGGACAATCCGTGAAATGTACGGGAATAAGGACCCTAAACACGATCCGATTGAGAACGTTATTCACTGCTCTGGAAGTGCAGAGGAAGCATATGACGAGGTTGCACTTTGGTTCCCTGAACTTTCTTAGGTGGTAGATGCTCTTTGAAAAAAGTCTGAGTTCATATTGAGCTCAGATTTTTCGTTTATTCTTCTTCGTAATAATAGCTATAATCAATCCCTTTCATAAAAATATCCCTATCTTCTATTTTATCTGTTAACGCCTCACTAAGTAGTGTTTTAATTTTAATTGGATTTCCTACGCTCTCAATCATTGCATTGAGATACTCGTATTTATCAATTTTACTCCGATCTACACATTTCTTAAGCTTTTTTTTAAAGATGAGGTCAACTCGGATCCTTGTTGTCCTTCCATTTCCTTCCATAAAGGGATGTGCAATATTCATTTCAACGTACTTATTTACAATTTCATCAAAGGTGTTTTCTGGCATTTTTTCTATTCCATGAAGGGTATTTCCCAAAAATTCAGCTGTTGCAAATCTAAATCCTCATTTTGAGATATTCCTTTGTCTTATTTTTCATGCAAATTCATAGAGTCATCAAAAAAGATAGGCATGGATCTGTTTTAGAGATTTAATAGTTCAAATATCTTCATCTTTAATAAGATTATTTTCAAAAAGTGCATAAGCTTTTTTTCTACTTTGTCAGTCGATACTGTTTTCACTATAAAGAAACCAATCTAGGAAATCTGAGGCATTATTATTAGGGAAGTTTTTTGCTAAGAGAAGGATTCCATCACTGTCTAAAGCATCTGTTAAACGAAATTTACCATCGGGAGCCATTAATTTGAACTGGTTAGTGACACTAACCACTTGAGATTTCTCGTTTTTTAATTTAGTTTTTAAGTATTTCCAATAGTTACGATTCTTACTATAATTTTCCTCACTATTCAAGATTCAAATAACATCAACAACCGAGAACCGCCATTTAGCATTCTCTTCATCCCAAATAGCTCTAACTTCATTATCTTTATAAAATCTAACAGAGTACTTTATCGTCATTTTTTTAGATAACAATATAATTACACTTTTGTTATAGTTATTCTATCTTTCATTGCAAGAAGTTACGCCAACTTTCTTCTTGTTTTCTCTTCTTATATCAGTAGAGTAACTATAGTTTAATTTTCTTATTTTTATACTCATGCAAAATATTCTTATCTGTACGTATGATGAACAACTTTTACCAGAGAAAAAGACACCTGAGGCAATTGCTTGGGATATTAGGACAGCTGAGGATTTTTCACTTGAACCAGGAGAATTAAAACTTATTCCTGCTGGTATTAAAACCGTTATGCCTGCTGGTTGGTGCTGTAAAATCTATGCTAGAAGTTCTTTACCATGCAAGACAGGACTTATGCTCTGAAACAGTGTTGCATTAATTGATTCTGATTATAGAGGAGAATATTTTATGCAGATTTATAACTATACAAAAGAAAGAGTTGATATCAGCAAATACACTAGAATATGTCAAATAGAGTTTGCTCCTCATTATTGGTGAAATAAAAAGTTTTGAACTGAAGAAATTCCAGGAATTGAGATGATTATTGATCAAGAAAAATATGAAAATTTAGCAGAACTTTACCCTTCTGAAAGATGAGCTGGTGGACTTTGATCTACTTGAAAAATGTAATTTTTAATCTGAAAAATCTTTTTTATCATGAAACAACCTAGTATAAAAACTCCTGAACAGATCCAAAACATCACTGATTCTTGTAAATATTTAACTGAGATGCTCTACTATCTTAGAGAACATACCAAAGCTGGAATGAAGCTTATTGAAGTAGAACAGCTTTCTCAAGAATGGCTTGATCAAAGAAACTTAAAAGGAGCATTTAAAAACTATGATGGATTCCCTGCAAATCTTTGTCTTTCGGTTAATGATTGTGTAGTACATGGAATACCTGACGATACCATACTTGCTAATTGAGATTTATTAAAAATCGATGCTGGAATTATCTATAAAAAAGGATATTCTGATGCTGCTATCAGTATGATTATTTGAGATGAAGGACTTAATCCTTTAGGAGCTGATTTAATTAGAGCAACGAAAGAAGCTTTAGATTTAGGAGTTGATGCTATAGAAGTTGGGAAAGAGGCTTACTGAATATCTAAAGCGATTTATAATCATATAAGGAATAGTTGATTTTCTATTATTAAAACACTTTGTGGGCATGGAGTTTGAAATGCTGTCCATGAAAAACCTTTGTTCTATAACTACCCTAATGCTGAGATGAAAAAGATTGTTCTTCAGCCAGGGATGGTGATTGCTATAGAACCGATCACTGCGATTGCTTCAGATGATGTTGTTTTTTCTGATCTTAACGATTGGAATCTTTACTGCAAAAAAGGAGATCTTTGAGCCCAATGGGAATATACCATTCTTATTACCGAAAATTGACCTAAGATATTAGCAGGGATAACTGAAGATTTTTAGTTTTTCTTTACGCGTATGAAAATTATTTCATGGAATGTGAATGGGATTAGATCTGTTCTAAAAAAGGGGTTTCTAGAACGAGTTTGATTAGAGAATCCTGATATTTTATGTTTACAAGAAGTGAAAGCTTTTGAGCATCAGATTCCTACAGAATTAAGATATGCGTTCCAAGAATATAATTATGTATGGCATATCTCTGAAAGGCCTTGATATGCAGGAACTGCTATTTTTTATAAAAAGGATCTTTGAGAAGTTAGCACTTGCAATAAATTTGATGATCCACTCTGTTTTAATGATGATGGAAGGGTTACATCTCTTGCTTGGAAAGATTATATCCTCTTTAATATCTATTTCCCTAATTGAGGAGATAGAGCTGATGGGACTCCAATGTTAGGATATAAACTAGATTTTTATGAAAGTTATATCAAATATATTAGTAAGCTTAAAGGCCAAGGAAAGAAACTTATTACGACTGGAGATTTTAATATCTGTCATAGAGAAATAGATATTGCTAGACCAAAAGAGAACGAAAATAGTATCTGATTTTTGCCTATAGAAAGGAAGGAAATGGACTCTTTAGAAGAACACGGATTTATTGATGTTTTTAGATACTTCAATCCTGAATTGAAAGAAAAATATACTTGGTGGAGTTATAGAGCTTGAGCAAGACCTAGAAATGTTTGACGGAGACTCGATTATTTCCGAGTAGGAGAGAATATGATAGATGAAGTAAAAGCTATGGTTCATTATGATAGTATTGAGGGTTCTGATCACTGCCCTATTGGACTTCACCTTTAAAAGAGTTGCATTCAAGAGGTTTTTTCTATATAAGTTAAAAAATACAAAAACAATAATCTATGGAAAAAATTCTTCACCAACTTGCTATGCATATTCGGATATATTGCATCTTTAAAAAGATTATCCGAATCGTGGAGATTTTAATGATTCTCTACCTTGGCATCTGGGGAGGTAGCGCATATTACCTCAACGGGAATCTTATGCGATTTCAGTTCTTTTTGATTAGCATCTTTGTGGTTTTCCTGTTCTTTTTTGAGCTACTTATCAGGATTACAAAATACGTTTTAGAATCCACTTTAGATAGGACAGATAATCTTAACAAAGGGTTTATTGCTATAAGAAGAGACCTGGTTAACTACTATCAGGAGCTTCTTGATAAATTGGTTGAGGAGGAGGAGGAATTATTCAATATGAGAGAACATGTAAAGACACCATTTTCTAAGAAAATAGAAAATGATAAATATCGTTTACTTAAACTCAAAATTGAATATCAGAACTCACTCAGTCATGATAAAGGAATTGCTATGTTGCGCATCATCTTGAACAAATAATACTAGGAAGTCTCTTTCTAGTATTTTTTTAGTTTTGGGTTCGCGATGTTTTTTTGCCAAAAAAAGATGGCAATCACCATCTTTTATTCTTCGGTTTTTTTATTCTCTAAATAACTCTTTAAACTTTCTACCGCTTTTAAATAGGATTCTTCGTCCACCAATGCAGTATCTTCATTGTATTTAAGTATAGCATTTGACCGGGTTTCAAAGAATGATTCTGAGAAGTCTGAATTGAGTGCTATATTTTCTATCTCAGCATAAATTTCATCGTATCTTGCCTTAAACGTTTCGTTTGCTAAGAGTCTTGTTTTTAATTCATTATTTCCGTTTCTTCACATTCATCATCCTCTATTTTCTCCTCATTCATTATCTCCTCACGGGAAGCCTGGGAATCATCATTCCATATTTTCTGGATTAAATCATTCTCATGGGAAGGCTCACATTGTTCATCAAGAGAAATCTTCTGGGAATCATCAGAAATTTTGTGGTCATTGCATTCATCATGAAGTAGCTGTAGGCATTCCTTGAGATATCATTCACTGCATATTTTCTCATGAAAATTCTCCTCAGAAATTTGGCATTCATGGGAAAGCTCATCACATTCCTCATCACATACCTCATCAACCTCACATTCCTCAGAATGCTAAGTTTTGATCTCGAGTAAGAAGATAAAATTTTCCTTCTCATAGATGATAATAAAGATAATAGTTGCTTCACATTCCTCCAAATGAATCTTGATTTCCTACGAAGTCATCAATTGCTAATACGGTTAATACTGAATCTACATCGATATAGTCATTGATTGATTCTGCGAACTCCTCATCGGTTGATGTTGAAACGAATTTCAAAAGTTTAATCAATGGAGAAATATCATAATCATTTATCCTTGTCTTCTGAGTGAAATAATCAGAATATTCTGTTGGATCATCTCATTGATAAGAGAAATCTATAAAATTTCCAGCTTTATAAAGCACTCCATTATCATCACCAAACCATTTTTTTATGTAGTATTCGTCTTCTGGAAGCTCACTTATAATGAAGAGCCTCTTTTCCATTCAATCAATTTGGACTGCTCAATATGAAGTATCTGGAGCAGGATCTCATTCTTCCTGATAAAGTTCATAAGAATAAGGTTCTGAGAGAAGAGAGACATCGTTTCCCATTCCTCCCACACGGAGTGAAATCATTTCGTGTCATTGATAGGTTTGATCTTCGTATTTATCAAATTTTATAAAGAGAGGAAGTTGGGTATCATAATCTATAGAACCTCAGCTCATTGCTCATGGTCAAAAACTTCAACCTTCGAAGACTTCTGGCTTTTGGAAGTCTCATGACATTGCTGGCCTATTTCAGAACCTGTTTGCATGAAATCCCATCATTCTATTATCTCAACTACCATCTCTATGTTTTCCAACTCAACGATCCATTCAACTTACACTTCTTCATGGACCTCATTCATTATATCATCAAACTCCTTTTAATGAAGAATTTCATTTTAGTCTTATTCCTACATTATAGACAGTTACCCCATCTATTGTAACATCTGTTTTATACCAATCTTTTTCGGAAGTACTTGCATAAGTATCTATCATATCTTTATATTCTTCATCTGTCATAAGAATTTTGACATCATGAACTTGTGTTGTAACGAAAAGATCGATAGTATTTTCTACATTGTAATAATCCGTTGTTACCTCTCCTTTATCTCAGATATTTACTGAAATAACCCTTTTATTCCCATAATAAACAAGGATAAGCAATGTTATAATACATATCGGAATAAGATATCGATTTCTTCTCAAGGTTAAAGAGACAGCCATCTTAATATAAGTTAATAGTAATAAAGATGAAGAGGAGATTTTCACTCCTCTTTTACACTAAAGGTCTGTTGTATTATATCCTGTAATAAGTGTTACATTTAAGTTATCATTCAATTTTTTAACTTCTGCTAAGAATTCTTGTTTTTTATCAGGATTCTTAAGATCAACATTATATACCAATTCTGTTAAAGCTCATCATCTTACAGAATCGATACTAATAAGATCAGAGATATTCGTATATTTTACGAATACATTATCAAAGATATGATCAAAATCTAAGGTATTTGCTACTTGGATTTTTAGTATTTGACTTGATGCTTGACGTGCAAACCAATTAAAGCGAGACATTACAAAGATTATAATTGAAATAATCAATGTGAAAACAATAGCTAAGATATAAAACTTTGTACCTGTAGCCATACCGATTGCCATTGCAGCAAACATAAATCCGATATCTCTTGTTTCTTTCATGGCATTTCTAAATCTGATGATTGATAATGCTCAAACAAGAGAGAATGCACGAGCGATGTTTGAACCTACGATTAACATGATTACACAAACTGTCATACCCATCATTACTAATGTATGCACATAACTTTGAGTGTATGAAGTTCCTTTATGGGTCTTTTTATATATCCATCAAAGGAATGCGGTTAGGATAAAACTTGTTAACATTCCTAATGTTATATCCATAACTGAGAATGTTCCTGTTAAATCTTGGATTGAACCCAAGCTTTCTGTAAATTGTTGAATAAATGCTTCCATTTGTATAATTATTTAAAGAATAAAAATAAATACTATTGTTAGCTTTTTAAGGCATCTTCTCCAATATAGAAGACAGTACGAGGGAGTTCTTCTGAAGTTTCTAATCCTTGGCAATATTTACTTACACGGATTAAGCGGAAATTATAATCAGAAACTATCTCTGTCAACCAATAAGGGATACGTTCATTTGCTTTTACTTCCATGATAACCATGTTTGGTGATATCATGAAATCTCCTATCTTTTTATCAGCTAAATTTAAATTTTTTGTTCTATAACGGATATTTGAGTCAAAGGTTATACGGAGTCAACTATCATAATCAGTTCAGAAATAAGCGTTACGCATATAACTTGTTATACATGAAGGTCTAAGATTATTTGTTTTTAAGAGTTCATAAATCTCAAATAATGTCGCCTCATCAACTTTTTCATGGTCTGGGATGATAAAATGATTACAAAGATTTAATGCATCAGAATATTTCATAGGAACTCTTCTCTTTTGTGTTACTCTATCAACTCTTTGCTTGATTTCTACGTACACCATTGAATCATCATCTAATGGTTTTTCTGTTTCATACTGCCTGATTCTTAATTTTCTTCTATATTTTATTCCATCCACTTTTTCTCGATAGAAACGGTAATCATTTGTATCATAGTAAAGTGATGAAAGTGTATATAAACCGTTAGGAGTTTTTGCATATGCATCAGGTAAGACATATTTTTTTAGATCTTCTTGAAGTCTTTGTGCTGTATCATAAGAAATGAGATATTTTAACTCAAAACGATTAAATTTTCTAATAGCATTTAATGGTTTTGTTGAAGTTGAAGAGGTCATTTTTTATGGTGTATTGTTATAAAACCGACTTGGAGTATACTTAATAACCTTAAGTCTACCTTAAATTGTTGGAATATTAGTTTGTATATAGGGAAAAGAGAAGTAATTACAAATTTTTTTGATTAATATAACATACCAATAATTCAAAAAAATCTAGCTTTTTAATAAGTTATTAGATATTGTTTGGTTCTCAACTAGTATATTCCTTTTTTTTAATTTTTTCTATTCCTCACTTTTGCTTTTTTTGTCAAAGTGAGGAATAAGCCTTTTAAAATATAGTAAGTACCTATGTTTTAAAAATAACATTTTTTAACATGTATTCTATTTTTTATTTCTATTAAATGGTTTTTAATAAAAAAAATTCCTATTTTATAAGGAATTAAACAAATTCATCTCTAATAATTCGGTGAGGGTGGGATTCGAACCCACGGTACGTTTCCGTACGACTCGTTAGCAGTGAGTTGATTTCAGCCTCTCATCCACCTCACCATCGAATTACAAGATAAGTGTATAGCGAAATTATATTGAATTTCAAGAAAAAAATGCTACAAGTTAGTTTGATTTTATGCATATTTTTAAATAATGAGTGAATTAGCAACTTGAGTAGAGGATTTCGGTCCCGTTAGAGAGGATAATAACCAAGTAACGGAAGAAGCTGTTCAGCGTGTTCAAGCTCAAAGTCAACAAGCTAAACAAATAGCGCAACAAATAAAAAAAGATAAGGCAATTAATAATCAACTTGCTAAATTTTTGAGTTTTTTAATGAGAACTATCGATAAAGAAGAGATTATTCAAGCTATTGTTGCTACTTTTTTTAAAACAACAGATGCCAAAAACCAAATAACCTATTTAAGAAAAGATATTAATGTTTATGTTGTCGTTTGATTTTTTCTTCCATTTTTTCTTCAAGAAGCTGAGCAATTAAAAATTATTGGATTTTATGAAAAGCTTTGAGTAAGGACAGCATCAGAGAGTTTAGAAAGTTATATCTCTTATCTTTGAAAAGTTTCAGAAGTTTACCATGATAATATTCCAATCGATCAATGACCATTAATAACTCTTATTATTCTTATTGCAGAAAATTGGATTTATACTAAAGAAAATCTTCCAAGTCATGAACAATTAAAGCAAAAGACATTGGAAGTTTTGTATTGATGAGAGTCAACACAAAAAGGAACTTCAGCTTAATTTTCATTTGTATTTTCCTTAAGTTTAGCTATATACTAAGCATATTATTTTACATTCCTATACTTGAATTTATGTTATATGAAAAATTATTAGAAGATTATAAAACTGCTATGAAAGAAAAACAAGAGGTAAGAAAGGCTGCTCTTAATTTTGTTTTAGCTCAAATAAAAAATAAAAAGATTGAGCTTCAAAGAGATCCTAACGATGATGAAATTATTGCAATATTGAAGAAAGAAGTAAAAGCGCTTAATGAGACGATATGATTCTTAGAAAAAGCAAATAAACCAGAAGAACTTGCTGAAGAACAAGAGAAGAAAACTCTTATTGAAAGTTATCTTCCTCAAATGCTTGATCGCGAACAAACAAAAACACTTATTGATAATATTATTACTACTCAATGAATTACAGATTTAAAAACTGGAAGAGGAATATTAATGAAAGAACTTATGGCATGACATAAAAGTGAATTAGATACTGCTCTTGTTAATGAAATAATCAATAGTATGCTTTAATCTTTATATGTCTTAATTGGAATGAAGAAATTAAAATATATGTTATTCTTCTGATGCATTTTTGCACTTTGAATCGCTCCGCTATTTACATATGCTGATGGAGAGACTTCCACTACAAAATGTGAATGAATACAATTAAATACTAATGTTCCTTTTGTTTGAAATTGTATAGAAATAAAAGAAGCTGGAAGTAAAGATGGTGCAACGACACCTGTTAATGCGTTTCCTAAACTTATGGGAGCGATGATGAATCTTATGATGACAATTATTTTGATAATGTCATTGCTCTTAATTGTCTATGCAGGAGTTTTGATGACAATGGAATGATCTGTCTCTAAACAATGAGAAGGGATGAGTATTATTAAAAAAGTTGCTGCTGGAATGGCACTTCTTTGAGCTTCCTGAGTTATTCTAAAAATAATAAACCCAAACTTCTTTACCTAAAATTTAAACAATTCTTTTAATTCTTTTTTAAAAACACTATGGCTATTCAAATAAAACAAGATTGAGGATTTCAAATCGAAAATGAACTTTTCTTTTGATATACTTATGCTCATAATTCACTTATTAATCTTTCATCAGAGATTTGAGAAGATATGAGATATAATGAATGAGAAATGACCGTTATTGATTATCCATGAGAATATGATGTAAGATGATGGGCTATTAAGGTTCTTCGCTGAATGAATGGAAAACTTAATTATCTTATTCAAAAAGATAATAAAAAGATTTGAATTATTCAATCTCCTGATGTATTAGAACTCCAGGAAGTTGATGGTATGGATACCTGGCTTTATCAATGAGAAGCTATTGAGAAGAAATTTGATCAACTAGAAATTGAGTGAGAAAAAATAAATCTTGAAACCTATGGAGAAGAAAAGGAAGAATAATTTTTAATAGCATCGAGAATGAATCTAGATAATGAAGAGATGAAAATACTTGTTATTCATAATTATTCTCTTGTTTTGATGTTTTACATCATACGTTTCTTTTGCAGAACAATGTTGAGATCAAGAGCTTCCTTCTGGAATGTATTGTACTGATTGAGTTATTACTAATATTGCTCCAGATTCCGTGGTTGTTGAGGGTTGCTATTGAATAAAGCTCAATACTAAAGTCCCATTTGTCTGAAACTGTATATCGTTTACAGGAGTAAATGCAACAACTCCTATTAACGCTTTTCCAAAGCTCATGTGAGCAATGATGAATCTTATGATGACAGTTATTATGGTGATGTCACTCCTCTTAATTGTGTATGCAGGGGTTTTGATGACAATGGAATGATCTGTCTCTAAACAAGGAGAAGGAATGAGCATTATCAAAAAAGTAGCCACTTGAATGGCACTTCTTTGAGCTTCTTGAGTTATTCTCAAACTTATTAATCCTAATTTCTTTACTTAGATTAGAAATTTATTCTTTCTATAAAGAATCCAAGATATCTTGGATTTTTTTGTTATCAGCAAATTTTTCACGAAGTTTTGTTATCATAGCATCAGACAACACAAATAATGTATATCTCTTTAATGTTGATGTTCAGCTTTTTATTGTTAGTTTATGTAATCATGCTTGATTACCAACAACTCTGATATCTCTTCCTGTTCAAAGATAAGCAATTTTATTAGCAGAGGTATCTAATCATGTTGTTGTTTCGATACTTAAATCGTCTTTTAAGAACGCTCCTTCTGTTAGTGAAGTCTTTGGTAAAATAGAGAGGTTTGTACTTACACCTTGTTTAAGAACTGTTGTTCCTAAAGAATAATTAAGTTCGCTTGCTGATAAATAACTATCTGATATTGTTGAAACCGTCTCATCTTTATGTTCTGCTAAAAAGATTGCTCCATTTGTCTCTAGAAAAAGAATTGGATCTAGCGTATTTGATTTAATTTGAGACCAACACCTTCATTCGTTTACTATTTCTGTAATCGTTCATTCACATCAACTTGGAAAATAAGGATGTTTTCCTTCTGTAGTATCAATCTGAAAATGTACGTGTACTCAAGTTGTATTTCAGGAATTTCCCATTTTAGCAATCAACGCTCATTCTTTTACTGTGTCTCAAACTTTTACTAATACTTCATCAAGATGAGCATAAATACTCCATAAAGAAGCATTTCAAACAGTATGTTTTATAATAACAACATTTCACCACTCTCCCCTTTCTCAAGCTTCTATAATTTCTCAATCTCACATCGAATAAATTGGTGTTCAAAGTTCACTTGCGATATCAACTCCTTGATGTGATCAAAATCAGAAATCCCGTCAATCATAATAGGTACCTCACCACATTACGGTATAAATCTCACGATAAAGGGCTGAATTTTGATAACTTAAATAATCTGCATTTTCAATTTTAGGAAGTTCTATACTACACACTCCACCTGTTTCTCAACAAAAATTTCAAGAGACTTCTTGTACAGGATAGGTCCATGCATAACTTGTTCATAAAAAACAAGAAGCTAGTGTTAAACAAGAAAATAATAATGGTTTTTTCATTTATTTTTTAAACAAAAGATTAAAAAATCGGATTCAGTATAGTTTTTTTACCGGAAAATGGAAATGGAATTTTATTCCGAGAAATATTCTATTTGTTTATCGATAAGTTCCTTGATAAAAATATCATAGAATGCAATATTTACAGCAATTTTTTGTTGTATTGATGCATCATAACGCTCTTCTACAATTTTTGTAGCATATTTAGAAAAAAGATATTGCACTGTTGAAACTTGTTCATATGTATATTTAAGTACTATATCTTTCGTTATTTCTTTTTTCAAAAATGGAGCGTGTTTTAAAGCTTCTTTCGTACATTCTGTATACGCTTGAATCAATCATCATACCCCGAGTAAGGTCCCTCAGAAATACCTTGTCACAACAGCCAAGACATTGAATATCTCTCATCATGTAAGAACAGAAAGTATTGGCTTTCATGCTGTATTGCTTGGTTCTCCATCATCATTAGCTCTTTCTTGATGAGATGAAATAATTCGATTTCAGAATAAATCTTTATTAGCATCAACATCTAATCTTCGAGCATAGCAATTATGTGTCGCATCGAAATATTTTTTTCTTATCATTGTTAATTCGTTTTCTATTTCATCTTTTGAATGGATTGGAATCAATGTAGCAAAAAATCTTGAACCTTTTATTTTAGGAATTTCATATTGAAATGGTTTTTCTATTGTTGTATATTCTAATTTTTCCATTATGTATGCTCGAATTTTGAAAAATAATTATCGCCTTTTTCGACTTGGACAACTTTGTACAACATTAATATGAGAGAATCCTTCATATTGAAGTGCTTCTTTTATTGTTTCTTTTAACTCCTGAAAATTTGATCATTGTTGTGTTTTTACAAATCAGCAACCAATACTTTCAAGAAGTGCTATTGGATTTATAGGAGAAAGTGTATTTCCATCTGGTGTAGATTTTGTTTTCACTCAAAGCGGAGTTGTTGCTGATGCTTGTCCTGTTGTAAGTGCATAGTTTTCGTTATCACATGTAATATGGAGGATTTGGACATTTCTTCTTGCTGCATGAATGAGATGTCACATTCCTATTCAATAGGTATCACCATCTCATGAAAGAGAAATAACTGTCAATTTTGGATTTGCGAGTTTTACTCCGATAGCGAATGGAATACCTCTTCAATGAAGTGTCTCTGCACCATATCATTCCATATATTGGCTCATTTTACTATTACATCAGATTCAAGTTACCATTACAGTATCTTTTGGAGCTATTTGAAGTTCTTGAAGAGCTTGCTTAAGTGCTAGATGAATGAGATAATTTCAACATCAAGGGCACCACTGTATTTTATTTAGATTATGTCTCATGGAATCTAAGAAATTAAGTTAAATAAGGTCTTCTTGGAAAATAGGATAAAGATTATATTTTCTTTTGTTTGTTATTTTAGAGTTTCGGTCTTGATAGAGTTTACATTCTTTTCTGACTAAATCTTCTAATATTCAAGTATAATTCATTTCTACAAAAATTAATTGTTGGATTGTTTGCTTATTCTCCTCTAAAAACTTTTTTAATCTTTTATCAAATGGATAGAATGACTTGATTATAATAAGTCATAACTCCTCTTTTCATTTTAGATATTCTTGTATTGGATAACGATTAATTCCCATCGTCACATAGAAATTTTTAGCGTTAGGATTTATAATTTCGTATCCATAGAAGGATTCATTAAACTCTTTTTCAACAAAAGTTTCTAGTTTTCTCATCCTCTTTTCTACCATTGCTTTTTTCATTGAAGGTTCTTCGTTTGTGAATCAATACTCGTCGTGTTCATAAGAACTTGCAATGAATGTAGTATTTTCTTCTCAAGGAATGGCATATGGAGAGATTCAATTTTCGGTAATTTCATATCTTTTATAAGTGTCTTTTTCTTCAGCTTGTGTTTTTTCTCCTCTTTTTGGTGGTTCAGGAATTAATGTTTTTGGATCAATACTTAAATAACTTTCCGAAAATTGTTTATCAACAAGCATAATAACGGGATGTTGATAGGTATCAGACCAATTTAATGCCTTTCAAACAAAATTATATACTTCTTGGAACGTTGATGGAGCAAAAACAATTGGTTCAGTTTCTCAAAAACTTGCATTTAGTGCATAATTAAGATCTGATTGTCCAGTAAAAGTTGGGGTTCATGTACTTGGACCATCTCTTTGAGAAAGGATATAGACTCCTCATATTTCTGCTTGATTTGAAAAAGCTATTGATTCTGTCATTAAAGCAAATCATCCACCACTTGTTCAACACATTGCCCTCTTTCATGCATATTTTGCTCAAAGCATTGCCATACTTACGGCTATTTCGTCTTCTCCTTGATAGAAGATTACATTTTTATCCTTTACAATCTCGTCTATAATTGATGAAGCTGGCGTCATTGGATATGCAGCATAGAATTCTAAGCCACTTGCTATTGCTCATTGTGCGATTAATTCATTTCCATATTTTATCAATTTCTTTTCTCCTATCGGTGTATCAAAATTAATAATTTTACAAGCACTTCATCCACATTGAAGAACATATTCATATCAATGTTCTAAATCTTCATAATTTTGTTGCATCTTCTCTTCTGTAAGATTTTTTTGTGCAAATTGTTTTTTTAACACTTCTTTTCCTTCTTCTAATGGAATTCCGAAGATTCTTATCGCTGATCCAAAAGCAAAGGTGTTTTTATACGTGCATTTTTCATCCTTAAACATAAAGGTGTTTTGTAAGTCATAGAGTGAAGTATTTTTTTCGATTGCATAAGGATCATAAGCTAGAAAGTAGTCTATTTTTTTTGTAATAAAGATTTCTTCTTTATTTGAGATATACAGAAAAAAACAATTATTTTCTCCTTTAATAACAGATGCATATTCTTTATCAGCATAAACCGTATATCATTTATTTGCAAGGACCTCAGCTAAAAGAAGTCACGCTGTGTTTACTCAAGATCAAGCTGGTCATGAGAATCATATACTTACTTGCATAACTCTATTCATAATGTATAAATATGTATTGTAGTGTATATCAAAAAGAGGGCGAAAAGAAAGTGGAATTTTTTGCTCTTTTTTTTCTTAGAGAAAACCATATTATGAAGCTCCAATTTTTATTATCAATTTTGTTGTTTATGCAGCCTGAGGATCTTCTTCTTTCATCATATAATTACAATCTTCCAGATAAGCAAATAGCCCAGGTGCCATCAGTTCCTGCCCATAATGCAAAAATGCTTATTTGTACGCCTAATCAAAATAGAGGGTATGATTTTCAGCATAAAAGCTTTATTGAGTTGGCAGAACAATTAGATGATAAGTATCTTATTTTCTTAAATAGAACTAAAGTTTTTAAAGCTAGAATACCTCTTCATTGAGTAAAAATTATCAGAAAAAGTTGAAAGGAATATATGATAACCGACTGAGAAATTTTTGTTTATCGTATTATTTCTGAAAAGAAGTTTGAGTGTCTTGTCTCTGATTCTAAAAATTTTAGACCTTGAAGTAGAATTTTTTTTGAAAATAACATTATTCTTGAAAGTGAAGCATTTACTGAAAATTGAATTTTGTTTAGTATTAATTGTGAATCTATTTTTTCTTTTCTTGAGGCATTAGGAGAGATGCCACTCCCTCCTTATATCAAATATGAAAAAGAAAAGGAGCAATGGTATCAAACTTTTTTTGCCGAAGAAATTGGGTCTGCCGCTGCACCTACAGCATCACTTCATTTTACTCCATTGCTTGTAAAAAAATTACAAGAACAATGAGTGACATTACATTATCTTTGTTTGCATGTTGGACTTGGGACTTTCAAGCCTGTGTATGAAGAACATATAGAAAATCAAAAGCTTCATTTTGAACCAATGATTATTTCAAAATCGATTCGAGAAACTATTTATACTGCAAAAATAGAAACAAAGATTTTCTTACCTATTTGAACAACAATGATAAGATATCTTGAATCACTTCCTTATATTTGGAAATTCCTTAAAAAGAAAGCTTATCTTCCTGAAATTCCTTCACAGGTAGCTCAATGGCGAGATGAGTTATGCTCTAAGATACCAGAATCTCTTGTTGATGATTTTATTCCAGATCAAGAAATTCAATATAATGAACATCAAGATTTAATTATTCAAACAAGACTATTTATTAGACCTTGAATTCCTTTTTATTTAGTTGATGAACTTATTACCAATTTTCATCTTCCTAAATCTTCTCTTATGATGCTTATTTCTGCATTTATGTGAAGGAAAAATCTTCTTGAATGTTATCAAGAAGCTATAAATCATGATTATAAATTTTATAGTTTTTGAGACTGAATGTGGGTAAGAGGCTAGATTTCTTGCATAATATCTGTAAGGATAGCATTAAAGACATCCATTCAATTATCTGTTAGCACTAATCTATCTCAATCAAAAATAAGAAGGTTTTCTTCTTGGTAACGAAGGAGTTTCTCTTTATATTTTGGGACTAATATTTTTCCGTAATTTTTAATATTTTCTACTCCTCTATCTGTTCTTAAACCTAAGAAAAATGATTCTATAAGATAATCTTTTTCTCATAAATTTTGGGTTTCTTTCTCATCAAGGAACTTTCATCCTATATACTTTTCTAAATCTGTGGTATTCTTAAATCTGACAGCTTTTTCGTCTTTGGTTATTCATAAATAGTCTTTTAATCCTTCTGTCATATCTTTTTGATTAAAGAATGATGCTGAATTAAGTCCTAGTCCTAAATAACTTTCCATTTCCCGATAGACTCTATTATGAATACTTGATTTTCCTGCTAATGCAAAATTAGAGATTTCATATCTTGAGTATCCTGCTTCTAAAAGAATTTCTTTTAATAATGAAAATTCTTCATAGATTTCATCATCTGTTCAAAAATAAGCTCATGAAATAAGTTTTTCTGGCTGTTTTTTCTTTCGAACTTGATGATCGAAAAGTTCCAGTGTATAAAGAGAAAAACTATCTGCAAATCAAGAATTTACAAAATCATGGAAGAATTCTAATGCAGGTTGTGTCCGAAGATATGGATTCCCTTTTTTACTTTTATTTCGTTTTCAGAATGCGATAAAATCGAAATTAAATACTGTTGTATCTTCTTTTAGTGGTCTTAATCCTCTCAAAAAATCTACTAAACCTATAAATGAAGATTTTCTTCATGCAAGGCTTAATACTTCGTTATCAAAGCTTTGAATTCAGAATGAGAATCTTATTCTAGGATAACGTTTTCAAAATTGTTTCTGTAATCATTGAATTATTTCATAAATTTCTTCTTCTGGGTAGGGATTAAATTCAAAGCTTAACTCTCATAAATCTTCTAGATTGAAGTGCTGTTCAACGTAGGAAATTAACTCTATTAGTTTTTCTTTCCCTAATAAATTTGGCGTTCCTCCTCCAAAATATAAGGTTTTTAGTGACGGCTTATTAAGGATATTTCAATAAAAATGTATCTCATCTTTTAATGCTTGCAAGTAAGTATCTACTTTTTCTTTTTTTTCTCCTATGGGGAAAGAGGTAAATGCACAATACTTACATTTAGACTGACAAAATGGGATATGAATATACAATGAAAGCATGGTATAGAGAGCTATTTAAATTACTTTTTTGAATATTTAGCATTTCAGAAAGCTAAAATTCATAGGAATATTGGATTAATAAGGAGTAATCACAATGCGAAAAGCCATGATTGTCAGAATCTTTTTGAGACATCAAAGAATGAAACAATCATAACAATTCCAAATAATGGAGGGAATATCATCGTTAATAATCGCCATCATGATCTCCCTGCTGTTTTAAGCCATAAATATACGTTGTATATAGGAATAATAGCCCCTCGTCAATGATAATGTGCTTTATTAAAAATTTTTCGTAAACATATAATCGTAAAAACAAAAATAAGTCATGAGAGAATACTTGAAGATGTTGACCATGATGAAACATGTATTCCTATTGTCTGAAAATAAGTTCCATCAAATCAAAGGACCATCGATTCTGGCATAATTTCAACAAAAGAAAATAAAAATAACTATGTTTTATGACTATAGGAATTCTTAAATGAATATCAAATCTTAAATTAAAGCTGTTGTGAAAAAGGACGAAGAAAATATTGTTTTTCAGTATCAAAACAATAAACTCTAGCTTGCTTAAAAAGTGCATATTTTTTATACGATAAATTTTTTCTTTAATTCCTATGAAAAAGCCAAGTATTGTTGCTCCATGAGGGTCTTATCAAAAAGCGTTAACTGCTGCTAGATTCTGAGCTGAAGAAGTTTATATGTGAGTTCCTTTTACTTCTCTACGTATGAGACAAAATAAAATTCTCGATTTCGATGAATTAAAAAGAACTGTTGATTGAGTACACGCTTGCTGATCAAGAGCTTTTTTAACAATGAATATTTTTCCTAGAAATACTGATATTAAAATTTTTGAATCTACTGTAGAAAAAATTGCTGATGTTTGAGCTGATGCTATTATTTTTTCTGATCCTTGAACATTCCATATCTTAAAAAAATATCTACCTAATACCCATTTACATTTAAGTACTCAGACTTCGACACTCAACTACTCTGCCGTAAAGTTTTGGTATGATCTTTGAGTAAAGAGAGTTGTGTTAGCACGTGAGCTTCATATAAGAGAAATTGAAGAAATCAAAAAACAAGTACCTGATATGGAATTAGAAATCTTTGTTCATGGAGCGATGTGCATGAGTTATTCATGACGCTGTCTTCTTTGAGATTATATGAATGGAAGACCTTGAAATAAATGAGAATGTTCTCATGCTTGTAGATTTAAATACAAGGTTTGGTTAGAAGAAGAAAGAAGGCCTTGAAAATTATTTCAGATTCAAGAGGAAGAAGATGGGACTAATTATATCCTTTCTTCAAAAGATCTTTGTACAATTGATAGATTATGAGAACTTCTACCATTTGTTGATGCCATGAAAATTGAGGGAAGAAGTAAGTCTGAATTCTATGTTGGAGCGCTTGTAAAAGCATATAAACATGTTAGAGATGCACTCCTAGAAAATAAAGAAATTGACCCTTCTATTAAAAATCTTGTTAATGTGATTCCTCATAGAGAGTATCGATCTTGATTCTTATTTAATGATTTACAGGATTTCCCTGAAATAGAAAGTTTTACTACACAAACAAGTCCTTGACCATTGTTTAATAGAAATTATTTTTGAATTATTGAAGATGATTTTATTGAACTTGATTGAAAGAAATATTTTAAATATTCTCCTAAAGAAGTGGTTGAGAAAGGAACTAAACTTAACTATCTTAGCCCTTCTTCATCATGAGAACTTGTAATTGAAGACCTTGTGAATGAAAAATGAAAAATATTAGAAAAATGAACCTGTAATACTCCAGATATTTATGTAAGAGCAAATATACCTCTTTGTTGATGAGAACTTCTTTATATACCAAATTAGTCTATGCTTTCCCTTTTTAAGAAGAGAACTTTATCATTAAAATCGTTTGTTGTTTTTTGATTCCTTTTTTTGTTATTAGCTAAACTTATTTTAGTAGGAAGCACTTATTCATTTGCTTTTTCTCAGTTAAGTTTTTATCAAACGCTTTATTATTTTTTCTCTCTATTCCAAGAAGATTTACTTATTTTTGGACTAAGTCTTGTTTTCGTATTCATTATTTCAAAGATAAAAAGTTGGTGGATAAAATGGATTTTTTTTGTTTTAATAGCTGCTCTTTTTGCGCTCTATCTTGCTGATATGCTTGTTATTCTCTTTTTTCAGCAAAGATTACTCATAAGCTCTTGAAGTAGTTTTTTATCTGCTTGAACGAATATTCTCTCTTTTTATGTCCTTGTTTTTATTCTCTGCATCTGATTTTTTATCTTATTTGTTCGTCTTGTTTTAAGGATTATTTGAATAAATGTTTGAGATAAAGGAATAATTTCTCTTCTTATTATTTCTATTCTTCTTTATGCACTTCCTTTTCCAACCTTTAATTTTGTTGGAGTAGATTTACCAAATCAAAATATTCTTTCCTTACTTGTTAGTCAATCTTATACCATCCCTCTTTCTTCTAGCAATACCGAAAATGCAACACTTTCACTTGAGAAAATTGATGTACCTGATGAAGAAATGCAATTCTTGTTAAAAAAGAAAGAATGGTGGTATTGATTAGCTCATGATGATCCAGAAAGAGTTTTTGAAAGTTTTCAGACTTCTTCTTTAACAAAACTAACAGATGAATATTGAAATAATTATGTATTTGAAATTCTAGCTGAAGCGACGAAAAATAAACCGGAATTAGCGTTCCTTTATCTTGATTCTTATAAGGACTGGAAAGATAGTAATGGTAAAACTATTGTTAAAGATCTTCTACATATTGCTATCCAATATGATCCAGAATTAGCTTTCAAATACCTCGAAAAATATGAAAATTATGTTGAAGACCATGAAAAAATAGCAAAAAGTTTATTACAATATGCTGCTCAGGTCTATCAAGCACCACTTACCTTTGACCAACTCTTTACGGAAGTTGATGGAAGAAATAATAAAAGTAATGTTATTCTTGTCTTTTTAGAATCTGCCTCATCTGTTGATTCTCGAAAGTTTTGAGCATTAAATGATAGGCTTCCTTGACTAGATAAGGTAAGTAATGATTGAACATCTTTTATGAATATACATGCTAATTGAATGGCTTCTGATATGTGACACATTGCCACACTTTTATGAGTTGAGCCATTAGAGTTTGATTATGAATGAACAAGATATCAGAATTTTACTTGATTCGATACCCCTCTTGCAGGCTTCTTTAATGAGCTTTGATATTCAACAACATTCTTAAGTACTGCTAGTTTAGATTTCCTTGGTCAAAGAAATTTCTTAGAGAACGTATGATATACAACAATTATTTGAGAAGAAGCGTTTGAGAAAAGACCTAAATATACTTTTGATGCAGCACCTGATGGTGATCTTTATGATAAAGCTATTGATATCGTTAATGCTCAGACTTGAAGTTTCTTTTTAACTCTTCAAACGATATCATCACATACTCCTTATGATACTCCGTACTGACATACTATGGAGAGTATGTATCGTTATGAAGATGATAGTTTCTCTAAATTCTATCAAGAATTAAAAGAGACAAACTTTTTTAATAATGGTATTCTCATTGTTATTTGAGATCATCGTAAGATGACTCCTTTAGAAGACAAAGAGTTTGCTAAACGATGAACTACAGCTGCAGCTAAGATTATTGGATTTATCATTTGAAAAAATATCCCTGCTCGCACTTTAGCGAATGGTATTTATCAGCAAACCGATCTTTTCTATTCTCTTGTTCGCGAGTTCTGATCTTGAAAAGTTGAAGTATTACAACACTACAATGATTTATTCTCTAAGGAGCTTTCAAGGAAGTGGAGCTTAAAACAACGGTATGAGGACAGAAAGATGAATATTGCTAATAGCGATTGAAAAGAAGGAGTACTCGATTTAAACCGTATGAAAATTACTGATTGAGCTGAATATTTCCCTGAAGACGATATTCTTAATTATGTTAAACTTTCTTTGGATTATCAGAAAGAGCATCTTGAAGGAACAGGTGAAACAAAAAATAATAGGGTGATTCTTATTTCACATAGAGGAATTACGAAGAATGCGACAGAGAATTCTCTTAATGCGTTTAAGGCAGCGTATAATGCTTGAGCTGATTGAGTTGAGTTAGATGTAAACGCTACTAGAGATTGAAAACTCGTCGTTTATCATTGACCAAAGCTTTATGGGCAGACTCAATGCGTCAATGAGATGAGAGATATTTGTGATATTGATTGGGATGAAGTTAAAGAATGTCTCCTCAATGATTGAGAAGAAATTATGCTTCTTGAAGATGCGTTGCCACAGATTAAGAATTTATTCTCTTATATCTTCCTTGATTTTAAGGTTTGAGAAGGTGAAAATTGTCAGATAGATACTGAAGCACTTTTCGATGAAACGATTCAACTTATTCAAAAAGATAAGATGGATGCTAAAATTATCTTCTCATCTTATAATGAAAATATTTCAAAGATTCTAAGTAAAAGATGAGATCTTATTTCTGCGTTAGATACCTATACTCTAGCAGATCTTGATGAATTACCTTGAAGTTATTTCTCTTATTTTATGACTCCTGCTGAAAATTATTCTGAGACTTTAGTACAAAGACTTCAAAGGTATATGGTTGATCCTGTAGCTTATACCGTCAATGATATTCCGACTCTAAAGAAACTTCAAGAACTAGGGGTTCGTTTTATTATGACTGATGAATTTGAAGAATTAAAACAAGCTTTGGAACAGTAACTCTTATTTATAACTCCTCTCTTTTATACTTAAGCAATCAATGTCTTCATCGCATAAACTTGTAATTAAAGATGCTCTTTGGCAACTCTTCTGAAGAATAGTGAGTGCGCTTTTTTGATTTGTTATTACTAAGATTATTTCTTCTTATCTTTGACCTTTAAGATATTGAGACTATTGAACAATTTTTAGATTTTTTGCTCGGTGGACAGCATTAGTTGATTTTTGAATTTATGTTATTGCTGTAAAACAGCTATGAGCTATAAAAAATAAGGCCTATGGTGATTGAACAGAAATCCCTGCACTAGATCCGAATTCTGAACTTTCTCAAACATATTGAAAATTCGTATGAACTAGGATTTTTCTTATCATCGTTATTTATACTATAGCTATTGTAACTGCTTATCTTATTCCTGCATATACTTCAAACCCATTTATTATCTGGGGACTTCCACTTGCAATGTGTTATTCTGCTAGTAATATGTATGCTTGAATTCAGCAGTTACCACTTCAGATATTCTGGAAGATGAAGAGGTTGACCTGGTCACTTATTATCGCAAGATTTTCGCAGCTTATCGTTCTTTTACCTGTTGTCTTCTATTTCTTCTCAAACATTGATTTCCAAGAATCTACAGCCACAACGCCTTTTATGATTCTCGCTTTTTGTTTGGTAGTATTTTCTGTTGTTGCAAGTTCGCTTGGTCAGAATGTCGAGATGCATCTTAGGACAAAAGATCTTCTTCCATTAAAAATAAATATTCATATTCCTTTTATTAAAGAGCTTCTTAAAAAGAATTGGAAGTATTGATTCTCATACTTTTTTAGTAGTTTCCACACGCTCTTAGTGCTTATGTTTTTATGATGGTTTTTCCCAACCGCACAAGGATTTAAATATGCTTGAATTTGGGCGCTTGCATTATCGTTAATAGAGATTCTATTGATTATTCCTTCTTCATTAGGGAATAGCCTACTTCATAAAATTCCTCATTATTCAGATGAAAATAAAAAGAGGTCGCTTGGAAATCTTATGCTTTTAGTTTGATGGATTTGAGCTATTATTGCCATTAATTTCTGGGTATTTGCTGAAGATATTATTGTCTTTGTTTCAAGTAAATCATTTTTAGGAACTCGAGATAGTATCGCTAATTGGTGATCAAATCAAGTACTTCCTTTCTTAGGAATTGTTCTTGTTTTGAGTTTTATCAAACAGGTTTATAATTATCTATTTGTAGCTTTAGAAAAACAAAATCTCTTGTTTTGAATTAATCTTGTTTGAGTAGTATTATGAGCTATTGTTTGAGTCTTTTTAATCCCAAAATATGGACTCCTCTGAGGAGTTATCACTCAAGTTTTTATTGAAAGCATGTTCACGTTCTGAGCTATTAGGTTAGGAGCTGCTAAAAATCTTACTCCTTTGTTTGAGAAGAAACCACTTCTTCAATTGCTTGGAATTTTAGTACTCTTCTCTTTTATTTGATATTTTATTCATGAATATCTTATTTGAGCAAGAGGAGTTGGAATATCATTATTTAGTATGCAGTTAGGTGTTTGAGCACGAGAAATGATTCGCTTTTTTATTATAGCTATTATTTATAATCTTATCTTACTTTGACTTAGTATTCCTGCTATTAAAAAGGTAGCTAAAGGACTTACAAGTGATTAATATTTATTTAGAAAATCCCTCATGTTTAAAGAGATACTTCAAAAATCAGTACGTATCCTCTTAGAACGCCCACAAATTGTTAGGCTGGGATTTTTCACATTACTCTGTTTTTCTATTGTACGTCTTTATTATATTGTGTATTATTTTAACAATATCCTTATTTGGAAATATGAAAGTTGAGTACAGATTTCTGATGCTTTAATGTATTTTATTACAACACTTAATGATCATCATGCGATATGGAGTGTGGTTATCGCTATACTTATTATCATTGTTTGATATCTTTGGTTATATCCTATAGGACAAGCTGCTGTTGTTAATGCTTTGGATAAACCAGAGAAAAGTTCTATGTATGCTTTCTGAAAAGGTTTGAATAGGTTTTTCCCTATGCTTGAGTATTGAGGACTCTCTATTCCTTTTGGATTATTTACCTTTGCTACTGTTATCATAAGACTTAACTTGATGGACGTTCTCGATAATGTTTTTGTTCAGATTGTTATTGGAATATGGTTGCTTATGGTTGTTCTAGCAAGTGTTTTATGGCAATATGCTCCAATTATTATTGCACTCGAGGGATGTCAGGTTTTTGATGCTATTAAAAAAAGTACAAGAGTTGCAGCTAGTAATATTATGTTATCTATCAAATTAATGCTTGTTGAATTCCTTTTATTATTTAGATTTCTTATTACTTGAGTTCTTATTGTAGGAATACCGCTTTGACTTGTTTATTTAGCGGTTTGGCTTGATATTCTAGGGAATTCGTTTGTTGAATGATTAATATGGATTGTTGCAGCTTGTCTTCTTCTTTTCCTTTCTTATATTAACTGTATTATTGAAACATTCTTTCTTACCTATTGGTATGTTGCATTTAAAGTTATTCAAGAAGAAGAGAGTAAAAAAGAATAAGCTAGAAGGAAAAACTCCTAGCTTATGTTCTGGTCTTTTCTATTTTTTTTACCGAGAGTCTATTTCTCATCATCAAGAACAACCCTTGAGAGATGTTTTAATTGGTCCTTTCTCATAACGATTTTCGTATTTGTTTTTTAGCACTATTGCTAGCACATACACAATGATTGATTATTAAAAATGTCAAGGCATTATAGCTTGCAACTTCCTTATAATTCTTTAATCTTGGTCTTTGGAAAAATAGTTTTACTTATCATTTTATGATTATGACAAAAAGGATTCTTACTTGAATAAAACCTACCTGATCAGAGCTTCATCTTTGAAACTATTTTTGAGCTTTGAAACCATTCGTTGAAATGCAAAATAGTATTAATGATGCTGAGTTTTTCTTATTCCTTGCTAATATGCATGGATTTACTCAGACACAAGAAACGGAGATTTTAAAAAGGAATAGTATGACTATTGTAAAACTTTATTTAGCATGTTGAGCTGATTTAAAGAAAACACTTATCTATAACCCTTCTGAAATTCCATGACATGCACAACTTAATTGGGTATTAACATGTCTTACCATCATGTGAACCATGGAAAGAATGCATTCTTATAAAGATGCATTAGCAAAATGAAAGTCTTGAGAAATTAGTGTTGGAACATTCTGTTATCCTATCCTTATGGCTGCTGATATTCTTCTTTATGATGCAGATCAAGTTCCTGTTGGAAAAGATCAAAAACAGCATGTTGAATATGCTAGAGATATTGCTCAAAAGTTTAATAATAATTATTGAGAAACATTTAGGATTCCTGAACCTATTATAAAATCTGAGGTAGCTACCATTATTTGAACTGATGGAAGAAAGATGTCTAAATCATATAATAATTATATCGGACTTCTTGAAGATGAGAACTCTATGCTAAAAAAGATTAAACAAATTCCTACTGACGCTAAAACGATTGAAGAGCCTAAGGATCCTGATGAATGTAATGTCTATAATCTTACTAAGCTATTCTTAACAGCAGAAGAAGATATTGAATTAAGAAATAAATATACTGCTTGAGGACTTTCATATAAAGTTGCTAAAGATTATCTTTACGAAAAGATGCTTGCAACTTTACAGCCAATTCAAGAAAAATTTAAAGAGATTTCTGATGAAGAGGTATCTAAAATTCTTCATGAACATTCACAAAAGGCAAATGAGATTGCTGAGAAAAAAATTAAAGATGTTTATGAAAAGATTTGATTTGTTTTATAGCAAAAAAGTTCACGAATGTGAACTTTTTTATCGACTTCATCATCCTCAACCTCATCATCCTCATCAACTTGATCAAGAAGAACTTCAGCTTGAGCTAAATCATGAGCTAGATCATCGTCATGAATCATCTGATGAAACTTTTGCTAAAATCCCCTCTCAAACCCCAAATGTTGCATGGCTTATGTTGTAAGTTGAAGATGATAACAAAGAATTATAACCTGATGTATTTGGAATCAACTCAGTTCCAATATTCGCAGTTGATGCAATCGCCTTACTCTTCTTTATCCAATAATCCCCTATTCATAACGCTAAAGCAAAAGGAAGTATTTTTTCAAAATATTTAGGATCATCTTTTGTTAATTGTTCTAGTTTTTCATCCTCAACCGCTGAAAGATATTTTCTAAAACCATTAATTTGTTCTAGGATTTCTCTTCATTCTTGTGTTAAGAATCATTCTTCATCTCTCGTTTTTCGTGATTCACGCCAAGAATAATAAAGATACTTTATTAAAACAATAGTTAAATAAATAGCAAAATATGCTGCTCATGCATTTGAATCCATTCAAAGGATAAAGGTTCCCAGCACTATAAATAGCAAACGGAAATCATAAGTATCTTTATTTTCATAAATTCCATGATATCCAGGGATTATTTTTTCTTTGTAAAATTACACCATATTGATAATGCTTCATTCATCGCTTCCTTTTGATAAGAAGGGAGTTTCTTTTTTACTTTTCCATTTAATATTAGGATTTTCCAGCAATATCATTCTTTATTTTTTCCTGTTTTATCATCAAATTTTGGCTTTTTATCCGTAGTTACAAATTCAACTTCTTTTGAGTCTCATAGTTGTTGAACCTCTAGATATCCTTCATTTATCCATGAATATAATAAAATAGGAACCATATTAAAATTAGGATATCGATGATACAGGAATGCTATTTCAGCAGGTGTCAGGTTTTTAGGAGGAGTATAATGAATAACATCTCTTACTGTTTTCCATTTCTTTCGATGGTGAACAGGAGGTAATTTAATTGAAACATCAACCGTAGAAAAAATTAAGAGAAAGATTAGAGAGATTATCGTAAGTAGTCCAGAGCCCTGACCCTCAAAACTAAATATATCACTATAATTATGAGTAACAGAATCCTTTTTATTACTTACAAATACCGTATATTCTCTTTTTGGGAAGGTATCCTCTAAAAATTTTATTCAAATTGTTACTCATTGTTTTGGCGGTAAATTTTGGGGTTCTTGGTTAAAAATTGTGTTTCATTCATATGTAACATCCAGCTTATCTGTAGAGCCTTTCGTTCAGAATACAACATAATAATCTCCTGTTCTTAACTGTAGTGTATTTGGAAGATGAACAGCAAAATTAAAATTATTAATTGGCACAGCCCAATCTAGTCATAACATATTCCGATAAAGCTCTTGCCGTCCTGAAAAAGTTCTTATTGCTCAATCAACATAATAACTGATAACATATACTTGTTTTCATAAAACTTCATAATTTGGAGACCCGATTTTTATTTCATAGGTTCAGTCAGATTCTGTCGTTGAGAATTGATAATCTTTTACATTTACATTTGAGATTGGAGTCCTAATTGCTGTTGATTTGTCTTTTTTAAAGCGTATTGGAATATCTCTATAAATTCCATGTCTGTTTTCTGTGAAATTTACAGTTATTGTTTCTTCTACTTTCAATATTCAAGACTCTTCTAGAGTAAAATCAGCGTTATAGGAATCAATAGTATATCACGCTAGGTCTGCACTACAAACCCCCGTGATAGCAACGAATAGGAATCATAGAAAGCTTACTAATTTTTTCATGTATTTTTTTATTTTTAAAATCACTCTTAATTATAAGAGGAAAGGCAATTTTTTACAAATTAAACCTCTTGATTTTTCTCTATCAATTCCTATAAGTTTTTAAACAATGATTTACTTTTTTGTCAAGCACATGAGAAAAAAGGCTTTTACTATGGTAGAGATTCTTATTGTTATTTTTGTTTTTTGAGTTTGAATCTTAGGAGTTCTTAGTGTTTTAACAAACAGCCTTGCGTATTTTGATAACATTAGCACAAAGACAAAGGCAAGTTTTTTAGCTAAAGAAGGTTTAGAAATCGCATATAATTTTAGAGATAGTAGGATTGAAGAATGACTTCCATGGAATTATTTTACAGGAAGTTGTCCTCACGAACTTTATCTATGATCTTGAGAAAGCCTTTCTACTTTTAAAATATGATTTTCTACTTGATCAAACCCATATTGGATTTTTGAAACAGGTCCTCATTATGCTGACAATGATTTTACATCATATTTTAATAGTTATTTCCTTGAAATTTATACTTGAGAAACTGCTGGTAATGGAAGTTGATTAGGATATTTTGTATATAATCCACGCTGAGAACATGAGGAGCTTCCTGCTAAAGGATTTGCAAGATATGTTGAATTTACTCCAATCTTATTAAATCCTAATGCTGAAAGTTCAGCAGCTCTTGATGTTAATAAAATTGTAAAAATAAGTTCACATGCTCTTTATAAAAGAGGATCTCTTACTTGAGAAATTGTTCTTGAAAGTTTTATAGGAATGAAAGATACCATTCCTGCTGACCCTACTTGTATTAACTAATATTTATCCAATTTTTCATTGATATGAAAAAACATGCGTTTACTCTTGTTGAAGTTCTTCTTGTTCTTGTTATCTTCTGAATGCTTGTATGAATCATGCTTCAAACTTATACTACAATAACGAAAGTTTCATTTAGAATCTGACAAGATAAAGAATTAGCTAAAGAAAGTTTAATTCTTTCTCAAGTATTAGATAACATTTCTCAGACTGCGACAATTGACTATGAAGCATATAAAAATAATGGAATTTCATTGAGTGATAGTAATGGATTTGTAAAGACATTATACCTTACTTGAGATATTTGGACTTGAACATCACTTTATACTTCATGATCGTGTTATGATTCAGTACTTTTATATGATGAAGATTATGTTGAAAAGAAAGATCCTGAATTTGTTGATTCATGTAAACTTATTTTAAAAAGAAATAATGAAGAAATTATCTTACTTTGAGATACTGAATTCTGAAGCTGAGAATATCATGTAAGTGAGATAAAATTTAGAGTTATTCCTTATGATACAACAAAAAATATTATTTTCAGTAATGTTAGTTATAATCCATGACAACCTGCTTTTTGGATTATTTGAGCATTATATAGTAAATTCTATAATCCTAAAAAATGGAGTAATTCTAGCATTCAACCAATCCAATTCTTCTATGGATTAAAAGGAGAAACTCCAAGTATTTATTCTTCTGATGAGTAAAAATGAAGATTAAAAGATTTCACTGAAATGTAACTATTCTTGCACTATTCATATTATTAGCTTGTTCTCTTTGTTGAGTACTTGTTGCACTTTATATGAAGAATTTTATTAAATATAGTGAGGAAATTTCGTCATATGAAAAGACAAATTATCTTGCTAAAGCAGGTACTGAATTAGGATTAGCTATTGTTTGAAGCAGGAATGTCTGAGTTGATTTTAAAGTAGATAGGTGAGAGGCTGTTGATAATTTTATGGATAACTTTGTATGTACATTTCCGTTGGATGATGATGGTAAATGTCCTCAGCAACCTAAGTTTTCAATGATAATATCTTGATTGGCGAACAGTTATAACTGATGCGATGCATGAACTCTTTATGAAGTAAAGCCTGGATTGTCTGTTGTTATTCCACTCTTTAAAGACCAATGATTAACTAATAATTCTTTTGACTGAATTCTTAATCAATGAGAGAAAAACGATAGAGGAACAGAACATCTTAGTGCTATCTGAGACAGCTCTAACCGAAAATTTTGACTTGTATGGACTGATGAAAGTACAAATACTCTAAAGATAGATCAGTGGGATGGGGCACTTAGTTCACTCAGAGTCACTCCTAATACCCTAATTTGAGCTATCAGACATTGATATTTAATTATTGCTAACCCAGATAAGACAGTTTCTAAACAAATTTGTATTAACTGAAAAGATATCCCACAAGAAACTGTTAATATTGTTAGTGTAGGATATTATAATTGAAGACAATTATGAACAGAAACTTTAGCAACAAAAGCACTCCCTGATTTCCTTCAAGGAGACAACTATCTTGTTAACTAATTTGAAATTTAATTATTTAATTCTTGCGTAAGGATTGCTGTAATATCTTTAGGATTAGCTTTTCCTTGCGTTTTTTTCATCACTTGTCATACAAAGAAACCAATCGTACTTGTCTTTCCTCATTTATACTGATCAACAATATTTGGATTCTCTGTTATTACTTCTTTACATACTTTTCTTAAATCATCTTCAGAAAATGCAGGAGCATCAAATCCTTTTTCTTTGATGATATCTGAAGCTGAAGCTCAAGAGCTAAGCATTTCTTCCATTACTAATTTTAATTGGTTGTCTATTATTTTACCTTCTCTTGCAATTTCGAAGAATTCTATAAGTTGTTCTTCATCAACAGGAAGCTCTGTAATAGGAACAAAATGTGCCGTCATGTATGCACTTATTTGTCCGGCAATCCATTTTGCAATAAGTTTTGCTTCAAATCCTTTTGCTAACAATATGTTAAAGAATTGTAATGTCGAATAATCACCTATTAAGGTATTTATGAATTCTTTATTGAATCCATATTCTGATTTCATTTTTTTGATATGGTTGAATGGAATCGTTAATGAAGTCTCTTCAACCTTTTTTAACATAGCATCATCTAGATACAATTCTGGTAAATCTGGCTCTGGAAAATATCTATAATCTAGGGCATCTTCTTTACTTCTCATCAAGAATGATTGTCCTTTTAAATCATCTCGTCTCCTTGTTTCTTGATGAATTTCTTCTCCTGATGCTATACATTGTTCTTGTCTTAAGACTTCAGCATCAATAGCTCTTTTTATAGCTGAAAATGAGTTTATATTTTTTAGTTCTACTCTTGTTCCTAATGGATCACTTTCATTTTTTCTAATAGAAACATTTACATCCACCCTCATTTGTCATTTTTCCATATCAGCATCTGATAGATTATTCCATTTTGCTATTCTTTGAATCTCTTTAGCGAATTCTACAGCCTCCTCTGATGAAGAAAAATCAGGTCCTGTAACAATTTCTATTAATGGGGTTCCTGCACGATTAAAGTCAAGATACATTGTTTCTCATTGGTGAAGTGCCTTAGCAGTATCACATTCAAGATGTGCATCTGTAATTCTTACTTTTTTTTCTTGTTCATAATTATCTAAGAAAAAGTTCACTTCTCAATCTACATTAATTGGGGTATATAACTGTGTTATTTGATAACCCATAGGAAGATCTGGATAGAAATATGATTTTCTATCAAAACGAGATGGGTTATTAAATTTACAATTTAAAGCCTTTCCTATTAGTAACCCCTTTTCTACAACTTCTTCACTTAACTGAGGTAAAGCTCCTGGTTGTCAGGTACAAACAGGGCAAATATTACTGTTTGGCTGGTTATTTTCTAAACTCTGGTCATTTTTACATCTACAAAAAATCTTGGTTTTTGTTGAGAGTTTCAAATGAATTTCTAATCAAACCGTTACTAAGGAACTTGTCATGAGAATTATCGTTTAGTAGATGAAAATTGATTATTTTATTAATCTTATGGATGATTTCATTAGTAGTTTTTTCACATAGTTTTTCAATACTAAAAAAATACAAAAATCTCGGTAGATTTTATACTTGATTACCCAAAATAACATACATTTTGTGTATTACACTGCTCAAAATGACATACATTTTGCGTATTACACTGCTCAAAATGACATACATTTTGCGTATTACACTGCTCAAAATGACATACATTTTGCGTATTACACTGCTCAAAATGACATACATTTTGCGTATTACA
>JAFTEM010000022.1 GCA_017453665.1 bacterium
ATCGTAAAAGAGAATATGAATTTGGACATTAAATTGTTTGATTGAGCCGATGAATTATCATTTACTTGTAGGTAATGATAATTCATCGCACTGACATTTCTATTTTTGTTTTCTTACTGACATTTCTATTCTGCCACAACAAAAACTTTAGTTGAAATTTGATTGTCATAACGTTATAAAAGTTATATTTAAATTATTCATCCGTCATGAAATTTCTAAGCCCCTTAGCTACAAAAAACGATGTAAATGAGCTAACAGAAGCCTTAAAAATCCACTGAAAATGAAATGTTATATTGTTTAAACAGCATCGGATTAAACTTATCTCTCCCCTTTGGCAATCTTTATTGTCCATAGTATTGCTAGCAATAATATTTTATATCATCCATGCCAATTATTACGAATGACATGAAGAAATTTATTGGTCACTAACAATATTTTATATGGCGACAACAATTACTTGGGTAGTATTCGTTATTATTTGTATATTAAAAAACATATGGAAAATCCTTGATAAAAAAAATATGTATTATGAAGATGTCGAAAGCCTTACACCATGAAAAAAATGGTATGACGTATTTTCAATATGGTCTGGAGTTATCCTTCTTTTCCATTTAATATTTGTAATTTATAACTTCCATGTTCCATTTACCAACCGATACAACTGAGAATGATTAATAGCTGCTCCTATTGTTATTTTAGCATTAGATATCTTTTTCCTAGGAGACATCCTCGTAATCATGGATAAACTTTTGTTATACGAATTAACATTTTATCTCTGCACCCCAGATTCACTAAAATTATTTATCCAAACTTGATTTTTATCCGTAGATGTGGCCGAAATTTCTCCAGCATCAATAAATATTATTAAGTTCGATAAAGATTGATTATTTGCGACATTATTCCACTATGGAAACATATACATCTTTACTGATTCTGAAGTAAGGATAGATCTTGGTAGTGAAATTACATTAGAAGATATTCCAGAACCAGAAATTATGGTAAAAAGAATTTATAAAATTTATGATAGAAAATTTCCAACTGAATAAAAAAATATTCACCTCATAATCATGAACTTTTAATATTCAAAAAAAATCAGGGAACTGCAAACCCTGAGTTTTACCAATACAAAAAGATTTTACCTTATTATAATTTGGAAGTGCGGAGAATCGAACTCCGGTCTAAAAGGCACACTCACCTCGTTCTACCATTATAGTCCATTTTTAACCTTATTTTTTAGACTTATAACACCAGGAAGTAGGAGAAAACAAACAAACTCTAATCTACTATTTTGATGAAACAAGCTTTTGTTTTCCTGCTAAAGTCCGCCTTATTCCTAGCAGGAGTCAAGAATAAGGATAATTACAGGCTCGTAGTTATGACTAGGCATAAGCTTTAACGAGTTCTGCTCTCTTTAAGAGAGATCTTCATGCGTTAGCATTTTTTTCTTGATCGTTTTTTAACTCACTCGATCATTGAGTAATGGCTCGCGATGGGTATGGATTCCTCTCATCAAATCCAAAAGTCACCCCCATAACAACATCAATATAACGAATTCCTCAATAAATGCAAGAAAAAGGCCGTGTTTAATCCAACACCGCCTCTTTTTTCTTAATCATACTCCGCCAATTCTTCATCCGAAAGGAAATGTTGTTTCCGTCCACTTTCAACCCAAACATCATAAAAGAATGATAATGTCTCATTCATAATTAAATGCCGGTCTTTCCCTTCATAAATCAAAACATCATAATCCATATATGTCTGATTTAATTCACTGAGATTGAAAGGGAAACAACGTTCTTTCCTAGCACGTTTAATCTTAAAAGACAAGTTCGAAGACTCCATAAGAGTCGTCCCAATCCCCTCCTTATTAAGTTGTTTAATATAAGGAGTAAAATCATCTACACGCACCCCAATAAAGATGTTAAACTGACGATCTTTCGCAACAAGCTCACAGAAATGATAAAATTCCTTTTCTTTAAGCCCAAGATACACCCTAAGGTCACTAAGAAGTCTCCACAAAAAATCTGTTTTAGTTTTTAGCAAAGCAGTTTGTGATACTGACTTCTCTAACCTCTCCATCCGTTTTTTTCTAATACTAAGCATTTTTTATTTGTTTTTTGTTATCCCATTTAATATACGTATTCCTCAAACAAAAATCAAATCAAATAAACTGCCAAAATTTGTGAATTTTTTTTATTTTACTATAATTACAGTAACTTTTATATTACGAGAATAATATCATGGCAAAAGAAATCATCGAAAAAGAAAGTTCAAAGAAAAACAATAAGAATCTATCTTGAGCTACTCCTTCTAAACTAAAAAATGCACTTAAAGCCAATTCTCCAGAAGAAGAATATCTTGCTAATTGTAATTTAGAAATTGAAGAAACAGAAAAGAAATTAAAAGAAAAAAGAGAAGAATTTGAAGAAGCAAGAGAAGAATTACCTGACTACAAAGAAATAGCACTTGAAAATTTCTCTGTTAGAAAACTTTCTGAGATCTTATCAGATGATGAATTAGCCATCGTAAAAAAATGAAGAAAATCCTCTGAATACGATGATGATTATTATGATTTAATAAAAAAGATTTGTGAATGAGTCAGAAAACTACCAGATGAAGAAAAAATTGTTGTATCAAGCTATCTTCAAAAGAAAAATATCCTATTACTTGGTTTGGGAGGTAATGATTCTTTAGGTTTTTATTACACAGATTTCCCAGACGAAATGGATAATGTAGACACTATCACATCTAACCTCAGAAAATTATGAATTTATGATTTTATCAAATTCGTATGAGACAGTTGTTATAGAATTGATGACGAATTATATAGAAATGCAAAAGAGAAAATAGCTAGGGAAAACGCTTCTAATGAAGAAAAAGAAAGTCAAAGAAAATTTGATGACTTAGCCAAAGAGAGAAAAACCTTAGAAAGCGCTCTTGAAAGTTTAAATAAGAGAAAATCTGCTGTTGAAAAGTACGGATTACCTGAAAATGAAGCTATTTCTCTATATCAATGGAGTGAAAATTTAGATTATTGATTCCATGATGAAGTATATAATAAAGAAAATCATGTATGTGTTGTTCTTAATGAATACTCAAAAGATACTGGAACTTGGGGATGTGAATACTGAACAATCATTAACATTAAAAGAGGTAAAAATGAAATATCAAAACGTTTTAAATACAGAGATGGTGAAGATTCTAAATACAATAACGATAACTATGAATATAAAGATATTAAAAGCGTAAAAGTTGACTGAGATGAAGTAAAAGTGACCGTATCTTCTCACGAATCAACTGACACTTATACTTTCAAAATTGCTTATAAAGAAGTTAAAGAATCATTAAAATCTGCTGAGAAAAAAGAACTTATAGAAGCAATCAAAAAGGTTGAAAAAGAACTAATTGATAAAAACACTAAAAGAGAAACCTACCCTGCTTCATATAATCTCTCTATGAGAAAAGTTCCATGAGCTTTCGAAAAAGCATATGAGCTCAATTATGAAGATGCTAAGATTATTTATGAAGATATTAATCCTGAATCATGAGTTGCACACATTATTCTTTTAAAACATGCAGATGCTACTTGAGATATGGGAAGACAATACTGATTAATTAAATATGTAGCAACTCCAGAATGAGCAGCAAATGTTTGAGAATTCTTCTATTGGGAAGCACAATTAAGAGATGGAGATATTGATAAGAAGAAATTAGAAGAATATAAACACTGGTAAAATTCACACAATACAAAAAGCCCGAATAATCGGGCTTTTTCTTATATTTAAAGATATTAATAACCATGCATATTTCTATAGTTTTCTCCAACAGGAAGTAATCTACCAATAATTACATTAGATTTCAAGTCAGAGAGATTATCAACAGCACCTCTTAATGATGCTCAAACCATCACTCTAATCATTTCCTGGAATGAAGCAGCAGACATCCAAGAGTCTGTCTCTTTAGCAATTGTTGTAAGTCCAAGTGCAACTCTTTGTCCTTGAGCTGGTCTCTTTCATGAAGAAAGAAGATCTTCATTAACTTTAATATATTCTTCGTATTTAACATACGTTCCAGGAATAAAGCTTGAATCTCCACCATCTTCAATAAATACCTTAGAGAAAAGCTGTTTAACAACAACTTCAATATGCTTATCATTCAAATCTTGTCCTTGAGCAGCATATACTTTCTTAGATTCTGAAATAATATATCTCTGAGCTTGGATATCTCAAACAATCTTTTTATATTCCATAACATCAAGTGCTCAAGTAGTAAGGATTTCTCCTTTATATACTCTTTCTCCTGCTCTAGTCTTTTTAGGAGAAAGTCCAACTAAAGATTTAGCAAATACTTCCTGAACTCAAAGAACAATGTAATCTTCATTAACTTCTAATACTTTACCTGATTCTTTTATCTTAAGTTTTGAAGCTCATCTTGTAGCATAAACAGCACCTTTAGCTAATTCTGCTCATTCCTTAACAACAACTTCGTAATCAGATTTTACAAGATATGTTTTCTTTTGGATATCAGATGTAACCTTTAACTTTCCAAATTTTCCTCCTTCAGGTGTCTCCTCAAATGATAATACTCAATCAAATGGAGATACAACAGCAGGATTCTTTGGCGCTCTTACTTCAAACAATTGCTTTACTCTATCAATACCTGAAGCTTCTGAAGATCCAGCCACTCATCCTTCATGGAAAGTATCAAGTGTAAGCTGTGTAGAAGGCTCTCAAATTGATTGAGCAGCAATAACTCAAATAGGTACTCAAATCTCTACTAAATTTCTTGTAGCAAGATCCATTCCATAACATTTCTGACATACTCATGAAACACAATGACATGTTAATGGACTTCTTACTCTAACCATAGATACATTAGATGATTCAAGAAGGCTTAATGCTGACTTATTAATAAGCTCACCAGCTTTAAGCACAACATTATGATTTTCATCCTCTGCGTCCTCAGCTAATACTCTACCATAAATTAATGTAGAGAATTTTTCTCCCTTAATTTCAGCTTCTTCCTTAGAGTAAATTACTGATTCCTCAGATCAACAATCTTCTTCTCTAACAATCATTTCTTGTGAAGCATCACAAAGCTTTCTTGTAAGATATCCAGATTCAGCTGTTCTAAGAGCAGTATCGGCTTTACCCTTTCTTCAAGAGTGAGCTGAAATAAAATATTCAATAGGTTTAAGTCCTTCAACAAATGATGACTTAATAGGAAGTTCAATAATTTCTCCTTGTGGATTAACAACAAGTCCCTTCATACCTGAAATCTGTGTAAGGTGGGTCTGAGATCATCTAGCTCATGAATCAATCATGGTATAAAGATCATTACCTGCACCAATAATAGACTTCAAATCTTTTTCTACATCTTTCTTAACATCAGTCCAAATCTTAACCACAAGTCTATGTTTTTCTTCCTCAGAAAGGAATCCCTTATAATAGTATTTCAATACTTCATTAGCTTTAGCATCTCCATTCTTAAGAAGATCTTCTTTCTCTTTAGGCACCTTCATATCAAGTACATTAATTGAAGTAGCTGCAATAGTTGAATATCTAAACCCATAATCCTTAATAGCATCAGCTACTTGAACAGTAGTTTCCATATCATATTTATCGAAGATTTCACTAAGAAGTCTCTTTAAATCTTTATTACCTAATTTTCTGTTAACAAACGGATAATCCTCAGGTAAAATAGTATTAAAGATAACTCTTCCCATTGTTGTTTCCAAAACTTCACCATTATGAACAACAACAATCTTATCTTTTAATGTTACTTGTTTATTATTAAACGCATGGATAGCATCCTCACATGAAGCAAATCTTGCTACAGGCAAAACTTTTTCTTTCCATTCTTCTTCTGTATTGTAATCAGGATATTTAATGTTGAAAAAGTCTGTTAAGAAGTAAATTCCAAGCACCATATCCTGAGAATGTGTAATCGTAGGTTCTCAAGAACCTGGCTTGATAATATTCTTATCCGCAGCAATTAATTCTCTTGCTTCTTTTTGTGCTTCATCAGAAATAGGAAGATGAACCGCCATCTGATCTCAGTCGAAATCGGCATTAAATGCAGGACAAACTAATGGATGAAGTCTAATAGTTTTACCAGGCATCAATTTAATCTTAAACGCCTCAATTGAAAGTCTATGAAGTGTTGGAGCACGATTAAGTAATACATATTTATCTTTAATCACTTCTTCCAAAAACTTCAAAGCTATAGGATTCTCCTCTTTAATAAGTTTTTCTGCTTGTTTTGGTGTATATACAATCTTTTTCTCAATAAGTTTTCCAATAATAAATGGAGTAAACATCTTTACAGCAATATAGATTGGAAGTCCACATTCAGAAAGTTTCAAATCAGGACCTACAGTAATAATAGATCTTCCTGAATAATCAACTCTCTTTCCAAGAAGGTTCTTTCTAAATACTCCCTCTTTTCCAGAAAGCATATCAGAAATAGACTTAAAGACTTTAACACCTGCACCAGCTTTACCTGCTGCATTCTTCTCTCAAACCAAAAGATTATTAACAGATTCTTGAAGAAGTCTAATTTCGTTTTTCTTAACGATATCAGGCATACCAACTTGAATCATCTTCTTAAGTCTGATATTTCTCATCAATACTCTTCTATAGAAAAGATTCACATCAGAAGAAGCAAATCTTCATCAATCAAGTTGAACAACTGGTCTAATGTCAGGTGGAATCACAGGCAACTTTCTAATAATCATATTTTCTGGCTTAACTCCAGAAACATAAAGATTAATTAAAAGCTTAATTAAACTCATAGCCTTCTTCTTTTGATCAGCAGACTTGATATTAGGAAATTCTTTAACTCTTCTCTTAATCTCTTTTTCCACATCAATAGCTTGAAGCATCTTCAAGATTCCTTCAGGCCCTGATGCAAAAGAAACCAACTTAGAAAATTGAGAGAAAATATTTCTATAATCAGATTCCAAGATAGTTGCTCAAAATTTTAGATCAGCAACTAATCCTCTAATTCTCTGAATCTCATTTTCAAGAGACACCTTATTCTCTTCATAAAGTTTTTTAGCATCAGCTAATTTCTTCTTATCTTTCTCATTAGCAATTTCACTTGCATAAAGCTCATCAAGCTCTTTCATAGTTGCATCGAAATCAGCTAACACTTTATTCTTAATCTCTTCTTTTGTCTCCTCATCAACTTCTTTAACAACAACATATTTTACAAAAGTAAGGATTTTATCTATCTCATTTGTAGAAAGTTGAAGTAATTGATGAATACCTCCTGATGGAGAATTCTTATACCATACATGAACAACTGGAGAAGCAAGATCAACATGTCCCATTCTTACTCTTCTTTCTCTAGAAGAAGTAACTTCTACTCAACATCTTTCACATACAATACCCTTATATCTTACCCCCTTATACTTTCAACAACTACATTCAAAGTTTTTTACAGGTCAAAAGATTGACTCACAGAAAAGTCCACTTTGTTTAGGTTTTCCTGTTCTATAGTTTACGGTATCAGGATTATCAACTACTCCATGTGACCATTTTGCAACATCTTCCATAGAAGCAAGTGTTACCATCAATCCGTCAAATTTTGTTTTATTCATTATAGGAGATTTATAAAAGCTAAAAAATCTGATAGTTCTATTCTATTTGTCCAAAATCCTCAAGGTCTTCAACAACCTTTCCAATCATTTCACCTTTATCTTCAGCTTCATCATTTTCATCAGATACAACACCTAATTCTTGATCTAATGAAGCAGTCATGATTCCTGAAAGACCAAGTGACTTAATCTTCTCCATTCTTTCTTCATGGATTGCTTCAAGTTCGTCAGCCGTAAGCGCAACGATATTTTGTCCTAATCCTTTGAATAAATATGTTAAGAGATTAAATGATTCTGGTAATCATCAGATTTTTGGTTTCTGTGATTTAATAATAGCTTCATAAAGTTTATTTCTTCAAATAACATCATCTGATTTAACAGTCAACATTTCTTGAAGAGTATATACTGCTGAATATGCCTCAAGAGCCCAAACTTCCATCTCTCCAAATCTCTGTCCTCCTTGTCTTGATTTTCCTCATAGAGGTTGTTGTGTAATCAATGAGTAAGGACCAACAGATCTCGCATGGATTTTATCTTCTACCATATGGATAAGTTTAAGCATATGCATGTAACCAACAGTTACTTTCTCTGCATATGGTTCACCAGTTTCACCATCATAAAGTGTAGTTCTCAATTTATCTTCAAGTCCTGTCTTCTTTGCTAATGCAACTAAATCTTCAACACCAAATCCTCAGAATGTAGGAACAGCAAATTTTACTCCTAATTCTTTAGCAATTAATCAAAGTTGAGATTCAAAAAGCTGTCAAAGATTCATACGAGAAATTACTCATAATGAATTAAGAACAACATCAACTGGTCTACCATCAGCTGAATATGGCATATTTTCCTCAGGTACTACAATAGCAACGATACCCTTGTTTCCATGTTTACCAGCCAATTTATCTCATACTTCAATTTTTCTTGTTGAAGCAACATAAACTTTAATCTTCTTTCTAACTCAAGCCATCAAATTATCACCTTTCTTTGAGTCAAGGATAACAACATCTACAACTTTTCCTTCACTTCCTGATGGCATATATAAAGAAGTATCTTTAACATTCTTTGATTTATCACCAAAGATTGCTTGAATAAGCTTCTCTTCTGGAGTTAATTCTCATTCTCCTTTTGGTGTAATCTTACCAATAAGAAGATCTCAACCTTTAACAATAGATCAAATTCTAATAATACCTTCTTCATCAAGATTACCTAATTTAGCCATAGAAACTCAAGGAATATCATTAGTAGTTTCTTCAGGCCCAAGCTTTGTTTCAGCAACTTCAATTTCATATTCACTAATCATGATAGATGTTAATTCATCATCCTTCACCAATCTCTGAGAAATAATAATAGCATCCTCATAGTTATATCATTTCCAAGGCATATAAGCAACTCTTAGCGACTTTCAAAGTGCCATTTCTCCATTTACAGAACATGGTCCCTCAGCTAAAAGATCACCTTTACTTACTTTTTGTCCAAGTTTTGCAACTGGTACTTGAGTCATACAAGTCTTAGAATTTGATCTTACAAAAGTCTGAAGCTTATATTCCTTAATTCCTTCCTTATATTTTACTTTAATCAATCCTCAATCAACATAAATAACTTCTCAATCACCATCTGCTTTTACAACAGCATGCGTCATCTTAACAATATCTCCTTCGAGTCAAGTTCAAACCAATGGAGCATCATTTTTAAGTAATGGCTGAGCCTGTCTTTGTTGGTTTGTAGCAACAGATGCACGAACAGAGTCGTTATGATCTACAAACGGAATTAATGAAGTATTTGGAGAGAATATCTGCGAAAGGTTTACATCCATATGTGTGATATCATTTACATGGAAAGTTTCCATTTCACTAAAGTGCCTTGCTGCTACTCTATCAGATAAAATATTATTATATTGATCTATAGGAGTTGTAGCATCAGCAATAACAACTTTCTCATCCATTTCTGGTGAAATATATTCAACCTCTCCTGTAAAATAAGGCTTTACAGCAACAGGCTTCTTTAATTTACCATAAAACTTAACGATAGTTTCTGCTACTTTTTTATCAATAATTTGATCTTCTTTTATAATAACTTTCTTTGTAGGATTTCCTTTAGCATCCAATTCACAAATATCACGATGAGCAATTCTTCAAGTCAATTCCTCAACAATTGGATTAGCTTCACGAAACACTTTTAATGCAGGAGTTTCAAGAAATCCTTCAGCATTAATTCTTGAATATAATGATTGATAAATTACAAGTCCGATATTCTGTCATTCTGGAGTTTCAATAGGACAAATTCTTCCATAATGAGATGGATGAACATCTCTCACTTCAAATTTAGCAGTTTCTCTTTTAAGTCCTCCAGGTCCAAGAGCAGTAATTCTACGTTTATGCTCTACCTCAGAAAGTGGATTAATCTGATCCAAGAACTGTGAAAGCTGAGATGTAGCAAAGAATGATTTGATAGAGTTATCAATCATCTTAAAATTAACTAAATCAGTAATTTTAAGTGGATTATCCATATTTAATACAGATAATTTACCTCTAACAGATTTAACAAACTTCCTCATCACGGGTTGTAAGTGGGCATAAAGGATTTCTCCCATAGTTCTCACCCTCTTATTTGATAAGTGATCAGAATCATCAGTATAGAAACCTTTCTTATGATTACAAAGATTTACTAAATATTTAACAGCTTCAACAATATCTTCTCAATCAAAGACATTAGATTCAGCAGCTTTTAATGGCTTATTTAAATTAAGTTTAGCATTAATCTTTCTTCTAGCAATATTTCCAACATAAATTCTTTCTGGTAATAAGAATTGACCCTTAACATAATCTAAAGCAGATTGTTGATCAATAAGCTCTCATGGTCTTAACTTACCATAAATATGTTCAGCAGCAGTTAATGCATCAACTGTAGGATCTTTTTTCAAGGTAATATCGATAAAATCAACATCTTCATCTTCAACAGTATCTTTAAACGTTTCTCTTATTGATTCATCAGTTTCAAGTCAGAATACTCTAAGAAGAGATGTGATATGGAATTTTCTAGATTTATTAATTCTAGCAACAACATTACCTGTCTTTTCAACATTAACTTCAAGCCAAGGTCCATTTTCTGGAATCAATTTAAATGAATACCAGAAATCCTTCTTTCAATAGAAGATTCCGTATGATCTAATAATCTGAGAAATAATAACTCTCTCAACTCAGTTAATGATATAAGAAGCTGATGGTGTCATCAAAGGAAGAATTCAAATATTAGCTCTCTTATTAAAAAGCACTTTTTCTGACACTTTCTTTGTCTTTTCATCCTCAACTCTTTCAACTAATTTAACCTTAGCTGTAATAATACCACCATACGTTAATTCTTTTTTCTTACAAACTTCAACAGATTCAATAGGCTCTGAAACCTGTAAATCTGAAATTGTTACATACATTTTTTCTCAAGCAATATCCCAGATATTCTCAACATCTTCAAATAGTTTTCCTAAATAGATGTTAACAAAATCCTCATATCCTTTCTTTTGTAATTCCAAAAGATCAGGAAGTTCTCAATAACTTCTAGGAGTTGTAAGATAAATTCTTCCATCTCTTTGATAGTAATCTTTAAAGATTTCCTGAAGATGTGGAGGTAAATCACTAGCACTTGCCTTGATAGGAGCAGCTTTTTTTACAGCTACTTTCTCAACAGCCTTCTTTTGAGCTACCTTTTTTTCAGTAACTTTAGCTGCTTCAACCTTTTTCTCTTTCTTTGCAGCTGGTTTTGCTGCAACTTTTTTAGTTACAGCAGAAGAAGACTTACTTGTTTTAGCAGCCTTCTTTACTCAAGATTCTTTTTTATTTACCATAGGTACTTTTCTAGATAGAAAATAAACAAAATAGTTGTTAATTGGTTCTTACTTCTAGAGAGCAACTGAAGGAAGAACAGCTCTTTTTCAAAGACCACATCCATTGTTCAAGCCTTCGTCTCCAATCCTTCTCTATTTTGTATCTTTAAGACAAAAATGTCTTTATAAAACGCAGAAAAGACAGAAAAACTATTATTTCTGTCTTTGAACTGTTAATTGATGTCTTCATTTTGCTCTTCTACGAGCGAGTATTCTTCTACCAGTCCATGAATTCATTCTTTCTCTAAATCCATGAGTTCTTATTCTTTTAGCCCACTGGTATTTTCTAATTCTTCTTAACTTACTAGCCATTTGGAATAAAAAATATTAAATAAAACACTATCTGCTTATAAAGCTGAGCAATCCCAAAGTTCTTGCTCTAATAATCTCCTGCCTTACTTTTTTCTGAGTCTTCACAGAATTTCCAGTATAGAGTCTTGGTTTAATATCTCCAAATCTTGTAAGGTAGTATCTTAAGATTGGAATTGATTTCCAATTGATATACTTTTCATTCTTAGCATTAGCAAAGAAATCAATTTTTTGACCATATTTCTTATCTTTAATATCTTCAAGTACTTTATCAAATTCTCCTTGTAATTTATCAAAATGGAAGAATTCTTGTCCGTTACCCATCTTGTAAATTTCATACTTAACTATAGCATTGTTATAGAGAAGTGATGATCTAACTTCTTTCACTTGTTCGTTAGAAAGACTAAGAAGATAAGATACAAAATAAGCCTTTGTATTTTTGTCCTTGAGTTTGAAACAAAGATTTTGAATACCAATTTCATCTTTGTCTTTTACCTCAAATTTCGCTTCAAGATCAGCTAATAATGCTTTTCTATCTGCCTCAGATGTGTTAGCATTAAGCAATAACACCAATTCATAATTCTGCATTAAATTGCGAAATAAATAGATAAAAAGAGTTATAATTTAGATACACGCCGACTAATTAAATAGCAAATCTGTAGAATTTCTTAATTTCAAATCCTGCAGGAATAACTTCTTTAACTTTTTTAGCACCATCTCTAATGTATTCTTGTTCAAGAAGAACAACATCAGCAAATGCTTTATTAATTTTTCCTTTAACAATTTGTTCAATCATATTTTCAGGTTTACCTTGAGCTTTCAACTCTTCAGTAAATTCTTTTTCTAATTTAGCTTTTTCTTCAGCAGGCACTTCATCAAAAGTTAAATAATCAGGATCAAGAGCTGCTACTTGTAATGCTAATTCTTTTGCAACAGCCTCATCTCCATTATAATAAACTAATGAAACCACCTTATCACCTGGATGAGAATAAGCATAAGCATTCTCTGAAGTAATATGTAATCCTCAAACTTTCATATTCTCTCCAATAGATCCAACAGCTTCAGCTACTAAAGTATTAATTTTTTCAACTAAAGCTGAATCAAGTTCGTCAAAACTAGCAACTTCTGTATTAACATCTTTAAGAGCATCAAATACCTTATCAAAAAGTCCTAAGAATGTTTCATTTTTTGCAACAAAATCTGTTTCACATAAAAGTTTTAATACATAAGTTCTTCCATTATTATGTGCAACTTTAATAAGTCCTTCATTCGTTTCTCTACTAGCTTTTTTTCAAGCTTTAGCAATACCTTTTTGCTTTAAGATTTCTTGTGCTTTATTCAAATCTCCTTCAGCTTCAACAAGTGCATTTTTACAATCTCCTAATGGAGCAAATGTAGCATCTCTAAGCTGTTTTACCAAGTTAATATCAATATTCATTATTATGATATTTAATACAAATAAAAAGAAATAGTTTACTATTTATTAAAGAAAACGAGTAATTATTCCGTTTTTTTTAATAAACAATAAGTTTAACCTAACTTTCTGGCAAATCTGGTGCATTTTCAGGCTCAACATTATTGATTTCCTCAAAATTATCAAGAGAAATTCAAGTATCAGATGAAATATCTCCATATACTCTTTTTTTAACATCAAAGAGTCCTAAGAGCCATCCTCCAATATCAGCATAAAGTGTCTTCCATTTTTCTTGTTGAAGGACATTCGCTGAATAGTCCCCTTTCCAAGCTTTCCAAATAAAATAAACCATTATTCATAAATTTGCTAGCACAAAAAGAAAAGGCACCCATCTAAGGTAAGGGATCCAGATTAAGATTAACCATCAAAGCAAAAGAATCATTGTAGAACAATACCACCCTATTGCTTGCTTAAAATGATAATATTCATAAACTGTTAACTCTTCTTTGCCCGAAAAAAAGAACAACCCTATCAAAAGATAGGCAACTATTGCTCTTTTTCTTTCGGACGAACTAGGCAAATAAACGTTTTCTTGCATAGTAATAATTAAGAAGAGATATAGAGAAATCTTGTACTATAAGAGAATTGTTTTTAGAACAAAATCAATTGCTTGATAACTATTGATATTTGTTGTAACAATTTCATCTTCTGGCCAATATCTTGAGAAGTTTGTTCCAGCAATAACAATTGCTTCTAATTTACCTTTCAAGTTTTCTACTTCATCAATCAAAGTAGAAAGCATATTTCCATCTACAACGATTACTAATTCAGGTCTTTTCTTGAGTTTAGTTACTCCTTTATAGAGTTTATTAGCTCTCTCAAAATTTCTTTTGTACACTAATTGCTCTTTCTTGGTTAGAGAAGCATATGCTTCACTATCCATGAATTTTACCATTTCGTTAATAGAATCAATTCTTTTCTTAAAAGTATCGAAGTTTGTTAAGAAACCTCCTGAAACTTTATAGTTAAGGAATGATACACCAGCTTTTTCAGCTAAGCTTTCAAGTTCTGATGCATACATTTTCTTTTCACAAACTACCAAGATTTCTTTTCCAGCAGCTTTTGCATCAGCAACTTTCTTTTTTGCTGTTTCAAGTTGTTCAACAATAACATCAGGATTGATTACTACAACTCCATTAGTAACTTCAGACCAATATTTACTTGTCTTAGGATGAGCTTCATTCTTAAGTGTACCAATATGAGCTTGTGCAGCCACAATATCTTGAGCAGATACAGACATCCGTAGTGTAAAACATTAAAATAAAAGAAATCAAAACCTTAATTTTGATTAAATGTAACTTCAAAAAAATCCTATTTGAAAGTTACAGTTGCTCCAGCTTCAGTAAGTTTAGTCTTAAGAGCTTCAGCTTCATCTGATTTAGCATTCTCCTTAATAATTACAGGAGCTTTTTCTACTAATTCTTTAGCAGATTTAAGATCAAGACCAAGAGCTTCTTTTACAACTTTAATTACAGCGATTTTTTGAGCACCAGCTTCTGTAAGTTCTACATTCATAGCATCAGAAGCAGCAGCTCCAGCATCTGCACCAGCAGCAGCTCCAGCACCACCAGCTACAACCATTGCAGCAGCAGTAACTCCAAATTCTTCTTCTAAAGCTTTTACAAGCCCGTTAAGTTCAACAGCATTCATCTCTTTAATAAGATCAATAACTTGTTGTTGATTTTTAGTTAATTCCATGTTTTAATTAAACATAAATAAATAAAAGGAATCTCGAATAGAAGAAAGTCTATTCAGCTTTTTTTGCAATTTGGTCAATCACACATGCAACTGACTGTAAAGGATAATTGAATAGGTATGCCAATTTTGAGAGAAGTTCTTCTCTTGATGGTATATTAGCAAGTTCATTAACGTATTCAGCGTTATGCCACTTTTTATCATACCATCCTCCTAAGAATTTAACGCTAGCATTATTTTCTTTATCTGCTGCGAATTCTTTTGCATACTTATTAACAACCTTCATAGGAGCGTATTCTTCTCCATTTGCATAGAGAACAACTACAGACCCCTCAAGTTCGCTTTCAGCTACGTCTTCGTAACCAGCTTCCTTTAGAGCAAGCATAAACAAGTTTTTCCTAATGACAGTATATTTACCATCAGCTCCAAGAACTTCTTTCCTCATCTTGGTTGATGTAATCACAGGAATTCAACCTTGTTGAAGAACTACTACATTATTTGCATTCTGTAGGTCTTGAACATACTGTTTAACTAACTCTACTTTTTTCTCTTTTGAGATTGTCATGAGTAGTGTAACACCTGGAAATAAAAAATAACTCATTGCCAGAGTTATTCATTATTAAATGAATATGTATGATATATTCATATAAGTTTGATAGAATAACCTCGGTAGGAACAGTTTATATCTATTACTAGATGACCTACGGTCTACGGCAAAGATAAATGAAATATATATTTTGAAAGTCCAAAATCAAGTGAAAATTAACAAAAATTCCCCTTCAAATATCAATAAAGGGGATAAATTAGCAAAAATTCCACTTTTCTTCAACACTTTCTACCTTCTACAATCAATAAAAAAAATACCTAGTTTTTTGACTTTTTCCTTTATTTCTCGTATAATTAAACAGAAGAATTGTATTTTATATACTAGTGTAATAATAAGTATGGTCGTAAGTGACGATAATACAAGCATTTTATGAGGCGAATCTCTAGCAGATCAACTCCAAAGTTGACCAACCGACCAATGAGAATATCCTTCATATGACCAAAATAGAAGTGATAGCTGAAAAACTATGCTTTTTTCTGACGTTGATAAACCACAAGAACAGCCACAAGGAGTCGTTCAACCACAAGCATCTGAAGCTCCACAACCTACAAGTGATGAAATAAGTGATTCAGAAGCCGATAATGAACGAGCTTCTCTACAACAACCACAGGCCCAGCCACAAGGACCAATGAAAATCACTGAAGAAGCTTTAGCTGCAGAAAATACTAAAATACAAGAAGAACAAGAACAGGCTCAAGCTGCTGCTATGGCAGACCTACAAGAAGAGCCAATAGCAGAAGAGCAAAGCCCTGAAGCTGCCTTAGATTCAGCTCTCGCTGATGATTCATTTAATGAATGACAAAATCTCTTAGATGATTCTCAAGATACTTTAGGAGGTTTCCGTATAAACGAACAACCATACAAAGTAAAAAGATATAATACAGGATTCCTATTGGCAAGTTTAGGTACTCTTATCTTTTGATGACTTTCATACCTCCTCTATCTATGATATCAATATTTGGAATATAAATCACAGCCAACAATTCCAACAGAAAAAGTAACCCAAGTAAACGATTTTTCTGAAAAATATGACGAATATTGAGAGAAAATAGGACTATTCGATCTAGAAAAATTCAGAGATCTTGATTTAACAGTGAATCCTGAAAGATCAGAAGACCTTTTAAGAGACGCAGATCTCAATTTTGTTCAGAAAAAAGATAATCTTCAATTTGCCTTAACAAGATTGTGAACAAATATTATTAATTTAAGAAACGAGACAAGAGAATTAAGAGAGCAAATGAATAGAGATTGATTCTTCCCTCAAGAACTAGTAAATATTCTAGATGCAGACAACGCTGTAGATTCAATCCAAAGAAGTCTTAATTCACTAGAAGTTGTAAAATTTTCAAGTGCAATAAGAGTATTCTCTTTAATGGATGATATCGTAAAAGATCTAGCTGATAGCTTCTGATTCACAAGATCTGATATCAAAAGAAGATTAACTGATTTAATGGAAAGATGAGAAAAAGATGTAGAATATTACCTCAACGTATGTTATAACAACCCATATGAACCTGAAGAATGTAATAAAATAAACGACTTTGATAAATATTATAAAAAAATCATTTGAGAAACAACGTTTGATACGACATTCTTCAAAAATCTTATGAAATTCATTAATAATCAATTAGAGTATAATACTATGCCAAGTTTCTCTATTACCTTCAACAGTTTTGATGGACAAAGTAATAGTATTAGCTTCTCGGTTGAAGTGAATACAACGATCGAAGACGAAACTGCTCTTATCCAACAAGGAATCAAGAGTCCTCATATCTTTATTATCTCTGAATTGATTAAATTACTAAAACAATCAACCTTTATCGTAGGTAAAGCAATCGATGCAAAAGACATTAAAGTAGTTTCTAAGCCAATCACTGTAGCATGAAGACAATTTAACGTAAATAATTCAGTAAATACCTTTACGTTACCAATACAAAAAACAACTGATAGAGAAATCTTCGACTTCGTTGAAAACTACATATCAACAATACAAAATACATCAGTTTCTGATATGATTTCATCATTACTCAATACCGATGAAGAATCGTGAGATACTGATAATAAAAATGAAGCAACAGATGAAGAGCATCAAGAAGAAAATACCGAAGAAGAATCAGAAGACTCTTATCTTACAGAATAATGAAAGACTAAAAGGTTTTATATAGAAAAAGAAGATAGAGCAATCCAAAATCTCTATCTTTTTTGTTATAAATATTTTTTCACTAAACTTAATATGCAACCCTATGTACTTCTTTGAGATCAGTCTCTCAACTAATCACCTTTAAAATTCAATCTCGTTGCATTGGAATAAATCCTTGTTTTTTTACATATGGAAGAAGATTCTCTCATGGCTCCTCTTTCATTATTTTATCTCTCAATTGATCTGTTAATTCTAAGGTCTCAATGATGGCCATTCTTCATAAATATCCTGCATTATTACAATGCTCACATCCTTTAGCATGAAATACCTTTCATTGATAATTCTTTCATAGCTCTGGATGATAAGCCTGAATTTCATCTAATACTGTCCTAATTTCCAAATCCTCCTCTGGTGTAGCGTCAAGCCACTCTCAACAATGAGGACAAATTTTACGCACAAGTCTTTGTCCAATAACTAACTGAAGTGCCGGAGTAAGAAGATATGGTTCTACTCCCATATTCATAAGTCTTGAAAGCGAATCAAGAACAGAATTCGTATGAAGTGTTGTAAATACAAGATGTCCCGTAAGAGAAGCATTAATAGCAATTTGCGCTGTTTCTTTTGTTCTCGTTTCTCAAACAAGAATAATATCAGGATCTTGTCTTAAAATAGCCTTTAATCCACTTTCATAATCATATCCTTTATCATAATTAATTTGAGATTGTTGAAGCCCAGAAATTTTATATTCAATCGGATCCTCAAGTGTGATAATCTTTTTTGAACCATCATTAAGCTTTCTTAAGATAGTATATAATGTTGTTGTTTTTCAAGATCCCGTTGGTCAGGTCATAATAATAATCCCATTAGTCTTTTTTAGGTTCCTTTCAAGGATATCTAAATGATAATCCGTAAATCAGATATCTTTAAATCCTTCAATATTTTGAGAAGCATCGAGGAATCTAATTACAACGCTTTCTGTTTGAATTCACGGCATAAACGAAATTCTGGCATCAATTTGCTTAGTTTTTCAATTTCTATCCACAGCCTCAAAAGAAAATCTTCAATCTTGTGGAATATAATCAATATTCATTTTTACTCACGACATGAATTTTATTTTCTGCATATATTTCCAGAATTCTTGGTGATTAAACTTCAAAATCTGATGAAGTACTCCATCTATTCTCAACCTTACAACAACACCATCCTCTTCCGGTTGAAAATGAAGATCTGAAGCTCATGCTTGAAAACTAAGTCTAATAATATTATTAATATAAGCAGCCGGATCTTGAGTATCTCTTTGTTCAAATTGTTCTTTCATAATCGTAATAGCCGATTTTCCCTCAGCCTTTTCTTGATCCTTTTCCTTCTTTTCTTGTTGTTCTTTTTTTTCTTCTAACTCATCATACCAAGATAACGCAAGAGAAAAACCTTCATTACTTGTATAGAATACTTTCGGAATATATCATTTATTTACAAACTGATTTTGAATTTTTTTTACGTCTTCTGGAAAATTATTAGTAGTAAGAAAACTTAACTCTCTTCTTTTTTCTTCAGCAAAAATAAGTATTTGAGCTTTTTGAGCAACCTCTTTGGGAATATAAACCAAACGAGAAAAATCAGGTTTTATCTTTTTAACCTCTTCATTTTCTAAGATGGTATTAATAAGTTCACTCATAGAAAAATCCATAGATATAAATTCTCTATAATTATACGTAAAAAGTAGAATTTTTGCAAAAACAAGAAACCTTTTTAGCCTAAACATATTTCCAAAGCATAAAAATCATCCCTTGAAGTCATATATCTATTATACATTCAGTATTATTCTTGCTTTTTTCCCAGATATTCCGCAGAGAAATCTCAAAAATAAATAAAGATATTTTTCACAAACTATACACTAAACCATCCCATCAAAGATAAAAAAATATCCAATAAACAAAAAAGAAGTAGATAAATTTCTACTTCAATTTCCCATAAAGAAGAAGTTTATGTAAATGCCTAAAAGCTATGTTGCTATTGACAAACATAGTATCTCATGCTCTAGGCTAACCTAAAGAAGATATCCATGAGATAACAAATAAGAATATCTTTTATCATTAACCATATGGTTAAATGAGTGGGATAGATCTTATACCAAGATACCATCTTGAATAACGTTATTACTCTACCCTACAATACTCTATCGAAAAGTCAAAATTCCATTATTTTCTAGACATTGCCCTTAAAGTTAATAAGTCTTCCATAAGAGCCATTAAGGTAACGATTATGGTTTCTAATCATGCTTAAACTCTTTTAAAAACGAAAGTCTTACAAATAAGAACCTCTAAGAGATAACTAGAATCAGTTACTTCATAAACTAATAGTCATTTAATTTATTAGCTAAAGATTATTCATCTTTAAGAAATAACTAACTTCAATTACCACTCCTCTAATTTATAAGAAATAAAGAAGAGAAATTAATTATTATTGTAGCTATATTCAATAATAATCGTATAGAATGATTTGCACATTCAGTAAGATAATCAAAGCAAATGATGTACTTTTCTTTACATAAACTTTATTAATGATCTCTACAGTTCCAACAAGAAATTCTTATGTCTCTTGATGGCGTAATTATTATATCCTAAATTTTAAATTTGTCAAATTTTTGATATATTTTTTTATTTTTTATAAAACATTAGTTTATAAGTACATTTTTAGTGATTATCAATTATAATTTTTCTACTTCATCTATAAAGTCATTTATAGTAGTGGCTACCTACTAATCTTGCAATTCGGATATATGATTTATAACCAAATAAAAGAATTAATAAAAATAATATGGAAGAAAAAAAGAAAATTGTTTATGTTGATATGGCTAATGTCCTTGTTGACTTTAATTCTGGCCTACAACAAGCAGAGCCAGACCTATTAAACAGCTACAAAGGTCAATTAGACAATATCCCACATCTGTTTTCGTGGATGACACCAATGCCAGGTGCTATTGAGATATTCAAAGCTCTTTGTGAAAAATATGACGTATATATCCTTACAACAGCCCCTTGAGAAAATGAAACAGCTCTACAAGACAAAAAAGACTGGCTTAACAAATATCTTGGTGATTTAATTAAAAAGAAAGTCATCTTCGCCCATCACAAAGAATTGTTAATAGGAGATTATCTCATTGATGATCGTCCAGTAAATCGTTTTAAGGGCAAGCAATTCCTTTTTGGAAGTAAAGAATACCCCGACTGGGAATCTATCAAAAAAGAATTACTCTAAAAATAAAAAGCGTTTAGGAATTCCTATTCGCTTTTTAATATAACATATCTATTACCCTCCTCTTTCAAATAAAGGAACTTCATTTTTTAAAATCAAAAAAACAATAAAACAAGCTTTAAATTGACAAATTCAAACTTAAAAAATATAATTACTATGTTTATTTACTTAACAATAAATATGCAAGAACACTCAATATTTAAAGAACTAGATATCGAAAATAAAAGAGACTATATATGGCGTCTATTTGCACCAAAAGTTAATAACATAAAAGATTGAGAAAAATACTTAGAATCCTTTGTACTAGGAGCTTCAGAAGAGCAATTAAATCGTTTCTATGATGCAATGATAAGCTGAAATAGTGATTACGTAGCAAAATTAATAAACGACATAAAATCAAAAAAAGCAGAAGTAATAAAATTAAAAAATGATTTCTCACATGAAGTAATGGAATACAAAGAAAATAAAACAAAAAAAGATTCCGAAAAAAACATAGAAGAACAATTACAAAACATCTAATTTATTCACTAACTTTCTTAAAAAATGGCAAGACCTGATCAAATTGATGAAGTATCCAACATTCCAGCAACTGAAGATTGAAGCATAGATAGAACAGAACATGAAGACAATCTTCAAGACAGAACTTGAGGAGCAGATAGAGAAGAATGGAGATTGCAAGACAAACAAGAAGCTAGAAAATTTACAGAAGAAGAATTAGCGCAAAGATTAAAAGATATCAAAGATATTAACGAACTAAAAAAGGTTCTTCAGGGAATCATCTGAAACATGGAATCTCAACTAATAAATATAGTACAGGAAATAAATGGCGGAGATACTCCTTGAGGATGGTTATCATATGATTGAATTTGAAATATTAATGAAGATTCCTCAGAAGAAGAACTTTCATTTTTCGAAAAAAAATGAATGAACATTATAAATAAAGCTAAAAACTTATTAGCTCAAATTGAAGAATGAAATGCAGAAGTCAATCTTTTAACCTTCTTACAACAAGCAAGCTCTGAATTATATCAAACACAAAATACTGCTGAGGAATATATAAGAACAGATATGAAAGATGGAAACTTAAGTTATAAAGAATTCTCAAGTAAAGAATCTTTTGAAATGGATTATTCCCGTGGATGAATGTGGCTATTCCTTACTCACAGCAACCCAAATAAATTTAGAGAACTACTAAACTCTAAATCAACAGGAGAATTAATATGAGAAGTTTTCGCAATTTCAGAATGAGCTTGAGCATTTAACGATTGATATGCGGAAATCAAAAAGAGACTAAATTGAAAAAATATCTTCGATGAGATTGATGATATAGCAGCCAATTGACATGATAGAAATTTAGACTGGACTACAGATTTCCTAGAGAATCAAACCGTAAGAGGTATGTTAAACAATGGTAAAATTGATGACTTAAATAAATACCTTTCGACCTATAAAGATAATGAAAGAATAAAGGAAAATATAAGAAAAGAATTAAGAATGAATATTATGGATTCTATGTTATGAAATTTAGATTCTGAATCATTTTTATCAGACTTCTTAAAACACTTTAATGAAGTTAAAAAATCTCCTATGTTATGAGATATAGCAAAAGAATTAGAAGAAATAAATCCAACAATTAAAAATTTTAATCAAATGGAGACAGAAATTCATAAGCAACAACCTGATATTCTAAGAGACTGAACAGTTGATGCATTAATAATATTTGACAACGATGACCTAGAATGATCTTGAGCTGGATACTTCAAACCAAATATTGCAAAATTCAAAAGACAATGATATAAAGAAATTGAACATAAAAATTCTCCTGATATGGAGAAAGTTGTTCTTCAAAAATGAAATGATAAAATAACATTAGCTCGATTAAAAGAGATAGATGGCGATAAACAAGATGAATCATATAATAAAGCCCTAAACGGACTCAAAGATCATTGATACAATCTATTTGCTCTAAGATGACACTGTTATAATACCAGTGATATTGCAACTAGAATGGGAAATCTAGGAATGGTTAGTGAATGAAGTATTTTCATCGATTGATGATGCTGAAATGCTAGACATACAGATGAATACATAAATTGATGAATAACCTGTCCAATATTTAGTTATACAAGCACATGAAAATGAGCAACTACTGAAGCTCTTGTAGACATTATTCTTAGAGAAAAAAATAAAAAAGGTAATTTGTGAACATTATTAAACAGTATAAATCAATGAATAAATTGAAATAGTCCAACATTAAAGTGGATGAAAACAATGAACATGCCAGATTCGCCATACACATTATATTCTCTAGCAAAGTTAAGAGCTAACCAAGAATACTCATGATTAACAGGAAATGAAAATTTTGAAGGAACATCTCCTATAGAAGAGACATCAGATCAAGACATAGCAATGATTTCTTGAGTAAATGATGGTATGTAATATTTATCCATAAAACATTATAATGAATAAAACAATTAGAAATATCACAGTTTGAGCTGTAATATCAGCACAATTACTTGGAACAGAACCAGCAATGGCTCAAAATCTCCAAGACTCAAAACAAAATCTCATAGAAAATTTTGAGAGCAACAAAGCTTCAATGGATAGCTCAATTCAAAGTATTCTGTCAAACAATAAAAACAACATCGTCTATTTCACAAAACAAAACACCAAAGCTTATAACGATGCTGAAGGGAAAGAAGAAATCTGAGCTATTCCAGAAGGGACATACCTTCGTAAGAATCAGATAAATACAGAAGAAAGTAATGAAAATTATATTAGTTGCACCTTCAGAAATAAAAAAATACGAATTCCAACAAGTGCTTTAAAAGAAAATAACGGTAACCTAGCAATAAGATATCTAAAACCAAAAACAGAAAAATCTATAGTTGTTGATAAAATCAACAGAAGAATGCTAGTATATGGTAATTATGGTAAAGAACTGTTAAAAGAATTTAAAATTGCATTATCTCCACGGGGAGAATGAGATAAAATAATTGAATGAGACTGAAACACACCAGAAGGGAAATATTATGTCTGCTATAAAAATCCAGCAAGTTCATTCTGAACTCATCCAAAAACAGGTAAACGCCTTGGTTCACTTCAAGTCTCTTATCCTAATCTTCAAGATGCAACAGAAGGATTAATCTCGTGAGATATTAATAAAACAGAATACCAAGGAATAAAATCAACAATTCAAAAAAAAGGTATACCTAGCCAATGAACATCACTATGAAATTATATCATGGTCCACTGAGGAGGTAGTGATTATGATTGGACTGCTTGATGTATGGCACTAGAGAATGAAGATATGCTTTGGTTATATACCAATATCTGATCCGGAACTGATATATTCATATGGTAAGAAAAAAGCTCCTATTAAGGAGCTCTATTCTTATTTTTCATCTTTTCCATGACATTTCTTATATTTTTTTCAGCTACCACAAGGACACAAATCATTTGGCCTCACTTTACCTTGAGGCTTAACAACCTCCTGTTTCCTTGGCTCATCAGCATCAACAACCTCAAAAACCTCAACATCATCAGAAGATTCAAAAATCTTTGCTCTTTCATCTTTTTGAGGAGCTACTTGTACCTGAGGAGCAGGTTTTCTTGCTCACATGCTACGAGAAGCAGAACTTAATATTTCAATCACTTTATCTTGATTATTCTCTTCTTGAATAAGTTGTGCAGCCTGTTGCTGAGTAGCAATAGCATCGAAATCAAGTTTAAGAAGATATGATGAAGTATTATTAATAATATTAGCTAAGAGCTCTTGGAATTTTTCAAATGATTCTTTCTTATAAATAACTAATGGATCCATCTGAGCATAAGACATAAGTCCTACCTTCTCTCTAAGATTCTGCATCTCATCAATATGATCAACCCACAATTTATCTAAGAAATGAAGATGAACTTCCCTAAAAATCTGGAACAAAATTTTTGTCTCTATTGTCTCAAATACTCTCGTAAAATATTCGTCTAATCTTTCTAATAATGCAGCTTTAAGCGACTCATAATCAAGTTTTGAAAGTTCAGCATGCTCTGGTTGTGTAATATTTAATCCATATTCTTTATTCAAAAGAATAAGAACATCTCAAACAGATTGCCCAGTATTCTCAGCATTCGTAATCTGAGTAAGCACAATATTTTTACTCTCTGTTAAGAATTCATCTTTAAAATTATCAACATACTTCTTCTGAAGTTCTTGATCATCCTCACTAAGTAGAATCTCATCTCTAATATGATAAATTCTTTTTCTCTGTTTATCAACAACACTATCATAATCAAACAAATGCTTTCTGATACCAAAATACCATCATTCTATTTCTTTCTGTGCTCTAGTTATATTTTTACTAAACTGCTTTTGCGTAAGCTCTAGATTCTCTAAATCCTCTTTTGATAATAACATTGAAGCCAATGATTGGAATTTTTCTCCTCCCATCTTCCTCATCAATGTATCATCAAGTGCAACAAAGAATACTGATACTCATGGATCTCCTTGTCTTCAAGCTCTACCTCTAAGCTGATTATCAATTCTTCTAGATTCATGCTTTTCAGTTCCTAAAATAAAGAGTCCAAAGAAAATATCTTTTTCAATCGTTTCCTTAGAAGCATCCTGTACTAACGGAGTAAATACCAATTTTACATACCAATCAGTATTCGCTTTTCTCTTAGCAGCTTTTTGAATACTTAAAGTAAAATCTTCCGTTTCAATCTTTTTTGCTATATCTTTAATCTGAGATTCTTTTATTCCATATTCTTGCTGTAAAGCACTAGAAATAAGCTCTCGTTCAACCTCAGAATAGATTTTAACAACTAATGGCGTTCAAGATTTAGTTGTCTTTTTAAAGAACTTAACATAATTCTCCGCCATTTTCTCATTTAATCAATCCTCGAGTTTAATATCCGTTCCTCTACCTGCCATATTCGTAGCAACAACAACAGATTTATATTTACCAGCATTAGAAACGATATTCGCTTCCTGTTCATGAAACTTCGCATTCAAAACATAATGCGTAATAGCTTCTTTATCAAGAAGCTTAGATACATATTCTGAAGTAGCAATATCAGCAGTACCAATAAGGATAGGCTGTCCTATCTCATGATAAAATTTTATATAATCCTTCACAAACTTTCGTTTTGTATGTTGATTAAAATAAACCTTATCATGCATATCAACTCTAATAACTTCTTTATTTGTTGGAACAATAACAACCTCAAGTTCATAAATTTTACTAAATTCCTCCCCTTCTGTTGAAGCAGTACCTGTCATTCAACAAAGTTTTTTATATTGCTTGAAAAAATTCTGATAAGTAATCGTTGCTATCGTTTGAGATTCTCTTTGAATTCTAACATTTTCTTTAGCCTCAATTGCTTGATGGAGCCCTTCTGAGAATCTTCTTCCTGGCATCGTACGTCAAGTATGTTCATCAACAATTAACACTTCTCAATTAGAAATAATATAATCTTTATCTCTAATATATACCGCCTTAGCTTTTAACGCATTCTCAATATGATGAATTTCTTCATATCCCATATCTTTATAAATATTCTCAACTTTTAAGATTTCCTCCAATTTCGCAATTCCTTTTCAAGAAAGCTGAGCAGTCTTTGTCTTTTCATCGATATAATAATCTCCATCTTCTTCTTGTTCTTTACCATATTCATCATTAAGGATTTCTTGAATAAATCCTTTAGAAACTTTTTTCTTTTGAGAACAAGGAGTTAAGAAATTAACAACTTGTGCATAATAAGTATATTTCTCTGTAGGTTCTTCTCTAGGTTGTGAGATAATAAGCGGAGTTCTTGCCTCATCAATCAAAATACTATCAATTTCATCAACAATAGCATAATTAAGAGGTCTTCGTGTAAGAGATCTATCTTTCATCGACTTTACTAAATTATCTCTTAGATAATCAAATCCTAATTCTGCATTCTCAACATAGGTAATATCTTTAGTATATTCCTCTCTCCTTCCTGCTAATGCTGTCGATTTTACAACAGATCCTACAGATAGTCCGAGCCACGTATATACATGAGCCATCCACTCACTATCACGAGAAGCAAGATAATCATTAACAGTCACAACATGTACTCATTTTCAAGTAAGTGCATTAAGATAAACTGGAGCAACAGCTACTAACGTCTTACCTTCTCATGTTTTCATTTCAGCAATTTTTCATTGATGAAGAATAATTCATCAAATTAACTGAACATCATACGGAATCATATTCCAAGTTAATTCTTGTCATTTTACCTTCACTTTAGAACCAACCAATCTTTTACAAGCTTGCTTAACTACAGCAAAAGCTTCTGGCAAAATATCATCAAGAGTTTCTCATTTTTCTAATCTCTCTTTAAATTCTTGTGTTTTAGCCTTTATTTCATCATCTGATAAACGATCAAAATCTGCATAATGATGATTTATTTCTTTTACTATTGGAAGAATAGCATCAATTTGTTTTTGATTATAATCTCACCCTATAAAATTCATAATCCAATCTATCATAGAATCGGGGTTTTCAATAAATAAAATTTAGTTCTCTCATAGAATTTTCTTTATAGTAATTTAGAATTAGAAAGCAAACTAAAAACAAG
>JAFTEM010000023.1 GCA_017453665.1 bacterium
GAATTGGTTCTGATTGAACACGATGTGCTTGAGAAGCTAGTAGTACTAATAACGATTCACAGCTTGTTGATAAAGCATTCTGACTTATTGATATGAATATTGATAGTATACTTACATCGAATTAATTGATAATGATATAAAATAGAGGAGGTCCTTTTTGAAAAGGGGCCTTTTTGTTTGCATTCTTTTTTGAAATCTTTACTACTGAAATGTAATTTTAAATGATGTTCATATTTTATGAAAGAAAAATTATTGTCAGAACTTCGTAAGAAAACTATTCCAAATTTTGAGGTTTTTAAAACAAAAGAAGCGTTCGAGGTTTTACCTCAGCTATTAGAAGAATTGTTACAAACAGAAAGAGATAAATTTATTACATTAGTAGAAAAAGAAAATACTACATTGGTTTTTGAGGATTTTGTTGAGTTTTCTGAATTAGATTATTTACGAAGAATCCTTAATCATATTGATTCTTGTTATTTATTACCTGAATTGAGAGATATTATTAGTAATTTCAGGCCAAAATTAGAAGATTTGATTAATGAAGAATCTTATTCGAAACCTTATTATGAAAAGCTTCTTTGGCTGAGAGAATATTATGATCTTTCACAACAGCAAAGAAGAATTATTGATTTACGGATAAAAAAATATGAACAAAGAGGAATTGCATTAGATGAAGCAAGTCAAGAAAGGTTAAAACAATTAAACAAACAGTATTCTCAGTATTCAGAAAAATTTCAACATAATGTTATAGATGATCAATCGAGCTTTTCTTATCATATTGATGATGAAAGTGCTGTTCAAGAAGTTCCAAAGTCAAGCCTTGAAAAAGCAAAGAGACTTGCTTGAGAGCAGTGAGGGTATGCAATAGATGCAGATCCAACCTTACTTTGAGATTTTTTGAAGTGTTGTTCAAATCAACAGATAAGGAAAGAAATTTATAGTTATCAGCAGTCATGGGCTAGTTCTTGAACGTTTGATAATAGACCAATAGCGTTGAAATTATTAGCTTTAGCAGATGAAAAGGCTAAAATCCTTTGATATCATAATGCTGCAGAATCATTTTTATGGGATACTATGGCTGAAAGTCCCAAGACAGTCTTTGATTTTATTACTCCTATTTCAAAAAAAGCGTTAGCAAAAATGGATGAGGAGATAGCAATGTTAAAAGAGACATTTAATCTTGAAAAGATAGAGCCTTATGATATTGCTTATTATTCAAGGAAATATAAAGAAATTTATTATAACTTGGATGAAAAAAAACTTAAAGAGTATTTTGAATTTGAACATGTTCTATCTTGGCTCCATAGGTTTGTGAAGGATTTTTTTTGAGTAGAACTACATCAAATCGATTCATGATGAGAAGAAAAATGGTATGAGGTTTATAAAGATTGAGAACATATCGCATATTTTGTACTTGATGCTTTTTATCGTAAAGGGAAAAGGCCTTGAGCATGGGCAGATATTTTAAGAGAAAAATTACCTTCAGCACTTCCTATTATTTTTAATGTTGCGAATATTCAAAAGAATGAGAATGGTCAAACCTTAATTTATTTAAGTAGTATTCATACTTTATTCCATGAGTTTTGACATGCACTTCATGCTATGCTTTCAGCCTCTCCTTATGCTTATTTGAATGGATTTAATATTGAGCGAGATTTTGTTGAGTTGCCAAGTCAATTAATGGAGAATCGGGTTGATGAAAAAGAAAGTTTATGATTAATCGCTCAGCATTATAAAACATGAGAGCGCATGCCTGAGGAAATTTTGGATAAGTTGGAAAAATTAAGAACATTTATGCAATGATATTGGGTATCAAGACAAAACGAACTTGCATTAGTTGATAATTATCTGTATACTCATGAAGTTCCAGAAGATATAAGTATCCTAGATAAAAATATTCTTGATACGGTTAATACTTATTCATATTTTAAGAGAGGAGAAGAATATAAAATGTATTGTGCTTTCTTGCATATTTTTTGATGAGGATATGAGGCAAAGTATTATTCTTATATGTGGGCAGAGACATATGCGGCAGATCTTTTCTCTAAGATAAAAGAGGCTTGAATGTTTAATAAAGAAATAGGGTTAGCTTATAGAGATATCGTTTTGGCGGCTTGAAGTGAAAAGGCTGCAAAGGAAATTTTTAGGGATTTTATGTGAAGGGAGGTTTCTTTGGATGCTTTAATGAAACAATATTGATTAGATGGAGAATAATAAATTTCTTGATTATTGATTAACAAAAAATGTATCTTATCCTGATGAAGATGGTTTTTTGTGTAAATATGAAAGAACTGATACTTGACATGAATTTTTAGATTATGAGGAACAATTACGTCGTATTGAATTGAAAAAACAATATTTTTGAAAATATCTTCCCGAGACACAGCTTATCCGTCATGAAGATTGAAGTTATCATATTAGACAGAAATATATAAAGGGAAAACTTTTAAAAAATATTAATATTAGTTCTCTTTCTTGAGAAACATTGTGAGAGCTCTTAGATTTTTTATTATCTTATATTAGGTATTGAAAGACAGAGAATTTGTATTTAGATATTTTTTGATATCAGAAAGGGACGGAATATCTTTCAAAAAATGAAAAAAGATTTGTTTTTACATTGATGATGTATGATAATTTCCTTAGATCATCAAATATTATTATTTCAGATGAAGGACATGTCTATATGGTTGATGTTTGTGATACGAAAGATCCAGTAGTTGATAATGATATTTGGAGAAAAATGAGAATAAGGGTGAAAGAATTTTTATTGGAAAAATGAATAAATCGTACAATATTTAGAATTAAAGCAGAAAAGAAAAAGAAGTCTCAAGCATTAGTTGATGTGTTGAAATAGATTTTTAGTTTTGTTGGAGTTTTATAATGAAAATAGCATTTGTTAATTGTCGAACAATGCCGTGATGAGTACTTAATGTACTTAATGATTTACTTGTTAAAACGCTAAGAAAACATTGACCAGAAATAGAAATTCAGATTTTTACACTTATTTCTAATTTTAAAGAAATTGAGGTTCCTATCCCTTGACAAGAAGGGGCAATTTATAAAGTAAAAGTTGTAGAGACACTTCCTAAATGGATTAATACTTTTTTTAAATATTGTAGTAAGAAGAGAATAAGAATTTTATCATCAATTTTTGATTATCGTAATTTGATGGTGTTTTATCCTGAATTGATGAAACTTTTATCAAGGAAGATAAAAAAACGAGGCCCTGATGAAATCCAGATTTCTTCGTTTGCTATTGCTAAGAATGTTACTCCAATAGCAGGAGTCCCAATGCATCTTTATTTACATTCTCCAATGCAATATATTTGGAGTCATTATGAGGAATATAATAAAAAATTACAATGATGGAAAAATAAATTGTTTAATTTTGTGGTTCCTCGTCTTAGGAAACGAGATAAAAAATATACGAGTTTTGATTCTGTTGTTTGTAATTCTTTGTATACTAAAGTATTAGCTGAAGAAATTTATTGAATAAAAGAAGCAAGTATTCAATATCCTAAGGTTGCTGATAAGTATTGGTTTTCTTGAATCTCTCATAAGGTAATGCCGTATTGTGTTTATGTTTGAAGGCTTGTGAATTTTGTTAGAGAGACAGGGCTAATTATTAGACTGTTTAATGAGTTACAACTTCCATTAATTGTTATTGGTTCTTGACCAGATGAAAATGAATTGAAGGCTTTAGCTTGAGATACTATTATTTTTACTTGATGGAATCCTTCTTGAATGGAAGAAATAATAAGAGATTCTTCTGGATTGATTAATTTAACAAAAGAAAGTTTTTGAATAGGAACAGCTGAGGCTTTGTTGATGGGGGTTCCGGTGTTTTGATTTAAAGAGGGGGCTACATCAGAATTAGTAGATGAGGAATCTTGAATCTTAGTTAATTCTAAAAATATGGATGAATTAAAAGAAAAATTACATATTTTTATTTGAAAAAACTGGGAGAGAAAAGTAATATCTGAACATATAAGAAAAAGGTTAGAAAAATATAAATAATGATAAAAAAGTGAAATGTATGAATTGTTCTGTAGTAATTGCGCTTAATAGTGCTGGAAAAAGAAAGGTTGGAGAAATCATTACCTTGTTTGAAAATTTAAGGTTTGAGTTCTCTGGTATTGTTTGGACAAAGTCTCAACCTCGAATTAAAGTTTATCCTAATGATGATACTTTACAGTTGAGAGATCAACTTTGGACGGATGAATTTTTGATTCGTTATGCGACAAAGTATTCTTCTGATGTATTGGATCGTAAGGTTAAGCATTTCTTAAACAATCATGTCCAAATTGATTTTGTTTCTGAAAAAGAGTGGCCTTGGAAGTTCCTTGAGGAAGAGTTGTATTCGTTCTTGTTCTCAAAGAAAAAGTATCCGATAGCGCTTTTGCGGAAGACTTAGTAACCTGTAGTTGTAGTGTTGATTCTATTGATATTCAGGGGCGAAGATTTTCTTCCAGAAGAGCGTGAGGTAGTCTTGGGATAGAGTGTTGAGGGCTGAAAAATTTTTTAAGAGGGTGTATTTTTAGATTAATAATACACCTTTTTTTAGTTCTGAATTACTTAATCATTTGTTTAAGCTTTTTTTAAGGTTTGTAGTTATACTCTCGGGCGTTCCACTAGAGGGACTCCTCATAAAAAGAGGCTTTTAATCTTTAATAGATATGAATATGAACAAGAATGGAAAAACATTGGCAGTGTTATGACTGTCTGGGTTAGTGTTAGCTGGTATGGGAACGTATGCAGCAACGAATACTGATGTTGTTAATGAACTCAGTAATGGATTTAGACCACACATGGTAAGAGAAATCTGAAGTGGTGATTTCGAAAATCCACATTTAGCTTTTACATCACTTAGTGATGAAGAGCAATCAGCACTAGAATCACTTTTAAGTGAATTCAAAGAGGAGGAATCAAAGTACTTTGAAAGTCTAAGAGATGCTAGTGATGATGAAAAAACAGCACTTGAATCTGCGTGGGAAACTACAAAAGCTTCTTATAAAGAACAAGCTTTGGCAATTGTTTCTGATGAATCTGCAGATGTAATTGAAAAGATCTTCTCTAGAGAAAATAAAGGAGGTAGAGAAATGAAACAAAAAATGGGAGGTGAAATTTGAGACCGTTTCTTAGGTAATTTCTTTGATGAGGAAAGTTTAACAGATACTCAAAAAGAAGAAATTAAAGCTCTTCAAGAAGAAAAAGAAGAAAAAATTAAGGCAATTAATGAAGAATTCTTTGCTAATATCAAACAATATATTCCTGAAGATAAACAAGAACAATTTGAACAGTATATTTCAGAAAAAGAAGATAAAGGATTTATGAAAGGACAAGAAAGATTTAGCAATGAAAATAGATGAAAATTAGGATTTAATAAAGAAGGAAAGGGTGAAAATACTTGAGAGCTTCCAGAAATGGATGGTCAATCAGCTCCTGAATTGGATGGAGAGAGACCTGAATTGCCTGAGATGAACGGTGAATTACCTGAAATGAATGGTGAGAGACCTGAATTACCAGAAGGAGATTTTCAAGGAGGGCCTAGAATGGGAGGAAATACAGAAGCTTGATTAGGAGAAATGAATGGTAATATGCCAGAACGTCCTATGCAAGGAGGAATACAATGAGGAATGGGACCTCAAAGAAACTAGGATAGAGAAGATATGAGGTGTTGAAGAAAGGATGTTTTGCAAGGGACATCCTTTTTCTTTTCTCTTGATTTTTATTTTTATACGCCTAAGGTATAAGTAGTTTTTACTCTGCTTTTTTTGAAAATGGCGAATACTCTTTCTTCTCAGGATCGTGATTTATTGATTGCTATCGCAAAACTTTTTATTGATACTCCTTATCAATTTTGAGGGAATGGGAGTCTTCCATGAGAAGGTTTAGATTGTAGCAGATTTACGCAGCTTATTTATAGCTGTGTTTGAATTGAAATAGAAAGATCTTCCGCTCAACAAGGAGAACAATTTAAAGAAACTTGAGCGTTCTTTGAAGATTTATGAAAAGCTGAAGTGTGAGATTTGATTTTTTTTAAGAAAACTTATTCTTCAGAAAATGAGATAACTCATGTTGGTATCGCTGTTTGAAAGAATAAGATGATTCATGCTGGAAGTCCAAAGGTTGCTATTTCGACTATTGATAGTTATTGGAAAAGTCATTTTAAGGCAGTTTGAAAATTAAGTGTATTTGCGAGTTCTTATGATAAACAAATTGCTGCAGAAAATTATGAAAGATTAAATGGTAATTGAGAAGAAAATTCTTCAGCACAAGGAGTACAGCCTGATACCTTAAAGGCTGTAAATGCTGTAATAGCGGTACTTACTTCTACATGGGCTGATTTACCAGAGCATTTTCAAGAGCTAAGTGCATCGTACGCTAAGGAGTTAAGAGAGACTTATCCTGATGCAAGGAAATTAGAAAAAGAACAAGCTAAGAAGGTATATCAGAGTATGGTTGATTTTTTGAGCTATGCATACAAATATGCTTGAGATGAAGAAAAGGATAAATATTCAGAACTTGCTTGATATTTAAGAAATAAGTTTAAGTTGTTATAATTATTTAAAAGTTCTTTTGTTGTTATATTAGGATAAAGTAGAGTAAGATAGTGTATTTTATCCAAAATTTTTTGCATTTTTTATTTCTGAAAAATGTAATTTTTGTTAATATATAGAAATAGAAAATAAATATGAGAATATCTGTTAATAAAATAGTTGTAATCATTATTAATAATCCTCTTTATTAATTGATTGTGTAATTAGTAACTGCTTTATTCTGAATGCTAGAGTGCTGGTATATTATCTTAAAAATTATTTAAGGTTATTTTAAGGTAAATCTATATATTGCAATCTGATGGCAGAAAATTAAGTTTTAGACACTGACTTTTTTGTCACTTTTTGTAAAATGGCTTTTATTTTCTTCTTTACTTAATGGTTAGAAAGACGCTTACTTGGATTCGAAAGAAAAAACGATGGATTTTATGAGCTGGTATCCTTTTATGGATTGGTTATTCATGGGTGAAATCTCATTATTTTTCAACTGAAGAAAGTCCTGTTTTTACAAGTTATGATTATACTGTAGAAGAGGGAACGGTTTCTAACTCTCTTAGTTTAGTTTGAACAACACAATTTGCTAATGCTCAGAAATTGACCTTTGCTAATAAAGGAAGAGTTACGGCAGTGAATACTAAGGTGGGAGCTTCTGTTAAAAAAGGTGATGTGTTGGCCACTATTACAACAGATGATTTAGATAAAGATTTACAGAATACAAGAACGAGTCTTAAGAACCAACAATTGAAGCTAAAAAATCTTTTGGATAAATCAAATACTGATCTTGATATTTTAAGAGCTCAATCTAACTATGATTTATTAGTTTTACAAAAAGAAAATCTTCCAAGTGATCAATATTTAGAGCTTCAGAATAAAGAATCAGCTATCCAAGATATTGAAAGACAAATTAAAGATAAGGAAAAAGATTTAAAGGAAGCTCAAGATGATTATGATGATTTAGTCTTAGGGAAGGCTTGAGCAACGAATGCTGAGTTAGCGCTTTCAAAGAACGTTAGGAATAGAAATACTACATTTGATAAACTTATAAGAGGATTCCGTGATGTTGCAATCGAGCTGCAGTCTACGATAGATAGTTTTGATCAGGTTATGAAAATGACAGATGCTTATAATTCTGATAAGAGAACTGTATATATTTGAGCTAAAAATCAAAGCTTAGTATCTCAGTCTGAAAGTCAATTCTGGGTTGTTAATGCTTATATTGATAAACTTAATACGCTTTATGCAGACTTTTCTAAAAAGGATTTAGGTCAGCTTACTGAGAATGAATTATTAGATTGATATGCTATTTTCAAAGAACTTTGAAATGATGTTGTTGATTGGGGAAAGATTAATTACGAGATGTTCTCTGAGAGTATTGAATCAGAAGGTTCTTTATCAAGGTCTGATATTAATGGATATATGAAGACTTATGGAACAAATGTTGAGAATGCTGGGTATAGTTATCTTGATAAATATACTAGTGCTGTTGAATCTTTAGCTGCTATTAAAGATTCTGATACTACGATTCAAGATGCTGAACTTAAGGTAGAGAAGTTAACAATTGAATTAGAACAACTTAATATTAGTTTACAAAAAGCGAATAATGAACTTCAGGTAGCAAAGACACAGCAGGTTTTAGATTCTGCTGAATTAGATAAAAAAATTCAAGATGCAGCAGTTGATTTAGAAAAAGCTAAAGAAGGAAATGCACAAGAACAAGAAATTGATACGATAAGAAATGAGATTGATAATATTCAATTTCAGATAACAACACTTTTGAAAAAGTATGATGAATATAAGATTATAGCAAACTTTGATGGAGTAGTTACGAAACTTGATATGCAGGTAGGAGATAGTATTGAAACGAATAATTCTTCTTCATCAGATCAAAAATATATTTATGTTGAAACGCCAGATCTTCTTGAAGTTGAACTTTCTATCGATCAAGTTGATATTGTTAAGATTAATGTTTGAATGCCTGTGGAAGTTTATATCGATGCATTCCCTGATGAAGTGTATACTTGATATTTCTCAGAAATTAATACTATGCCAGATAGTTCTAATGGGTATTCAGATTGAACCTATTCTGCAACAGCATATTTTCAGAAGAATAATCCAGATGAAAATATTCTTTGAGGAATGAGTGCTAGTGTAAAAGCTATTCTTTCACAAGAGAAAGATGTTTTAGTTATTCCTAATGCATCTATTATAGAGAAAATGGATTGAAGTAAGGTTGTCTTAAAACAGCAAGCAGATGGAACTTGGAAGGATCAAGAAGTTGAGGTTGGACTTTCAGATGATGATAATACGGTTGTTAAGAGTGGACTAGTAAAATGAGATGTGATAAAAGGAGTGTATATTACTGAAGAAGCTATGGTTGTTGCATGAGTTACTGAGAGTTCTGATGCTTGATTTTGAATGTGAATGCCATGAGGAGGTATGGGTGGATGAATGTGAGGTTGAAGATGAGGAATGTGAGGTTGAATGTGATGAGGTAGAAGATAGTTGTGCTTTAGTTGAATAAATCTTTTGAGTGATGCCAGATTTTATGGTTTTAAAAGATATTACAAAAATCTATTGAGGGAAAGATATGGAACCTGTTTATGCATTAAGATGAGTTTCTTTAACGATAAGAGATTGAGATTTTACTGCTATTATGGGACCTTCTTGATGTTGAAAATCTACCTTAATGAATATTGTAGGGCTTTTGGATGTCCCTTCTACTGGGCAGTATTTTCTTCGCTGAAAAGAAGTAAAGAACTTAACAGAAGATGAACAATCATTGATTCGTAGGAACACGATAGGATTTATTTTTCAGTGATATAATTTGATTAAAAAACTTAAGGCTTGGGAGCAGGTAGCATTACCTCTTTCTTATATGTGAGTTCCTTCATCTAAAGCAAAAGAGAGGTGCTATGAGGCTCTTGAAATGGTTTGATTAAAGGGGAGAGAAAATGCTTTACCTAATCAGCTTTCTTGAGGTCAACAGCAGAGAGTTTGTGTGGCTAGAGCGCTTGTAACAAATGCTGGACTTATTTTAGCTGATGAGCCAACAGGAGCTTTGGATTCAAAGACAGGATTGGAATTGATGGAACTGTTGACGAAGTTGAATAGAGAACAAAATAAAACTATTCTTTTGATTACGCATGATGCTAATGTAGCTTCGTTTGCTAAAAAAACGATTCATATTAAAGATGGACTTTTTGTTAAAGAAGAATAATGCTTTAATTCTTTTATGATGTTGATGAAATTTTTTTCTTATGTAACAGATGCAATAAGAACAATCCTCTCAAATAAAATGAGATCATGATTATCTACACTTTGAATTGTGATAGGAGTGATGTCTGTTGTTGTATTGATGGCGGTTTGAGCGGGGACTCAGAACCAGGTTTTGTGACAGATGTCGAGTATGATGCAGAATACTATCACAATTTCTCCTAATTGAGGGTATAGTACTTGGAGTGAAGATTCAGATAGGGCTGAGTATATTAGAAAAATTACCTTTGATGTTGATTTAGTTCGTTATATTGAGCAATCTTTTCCAGAACTTAGTTGAAATATGGAATATTCAGCTAATTATCGTTGAGATACTACGGTTAAGTATGGAACTAATTCGACTTATTCACAGGTGTTAGGAGTGCCTGATAATTATTATACTTTACAAGAACTTGAATTATGACAGGGGTCTTGGTTTTCTGAGGAGAATTTTGTTAATCAAGATATGGTAGCGGTTGCGTCGTATGGATTAATTGATTCGATTAAAGATGATCAAGATAGTTTCCAATCTATGATTTGAAAAAAAATTAGGATGGGAACTAAGGAGATAAAAATTATTGGTATTTTAGAGCAGAATGGAACTTTTGAAATGTCGGCACTTTATTTGCCAATTGATACTGTTCAAGCGAGGTTAAATCATAATAATGAAATTTCTACGATTGTTGCTCATTTAGATCCGGCTGCAGATAACGAACTTTGGCAGAATAGATTGACATATCTTTTATTAAAAAAATACAATTTTAAGAGTGCTGACTTGGCTGGATTCTCTGTATTTTCTGCAGCTAAGTTTGTTGAGCAATTAGAGTCTGCTATGGATGCCTTGAATTATCTTTTACTTGCTATATGAGGTATATCTCTTTTGGTTTGAGGTATTTGAGTTATGAATATTATGATAGTGTCTGTTACTGAGAGGACTAGAGAGATTGGTATTAGAAAAGCTATTTGAGCGCTTAATTTGGATATTATTACACAGTTTTTAGTTGAATCTGTTATTATTGTGATTATATGAGGAATTATTGCTATTATTCTTAGTTATGGGGTTGTGTATGTTATTAATAAGTTTGCTGATGTTACTGCTGAAATTACAGTTAATGTTATTATGATGGCTTTGGGATTAACTACAGCTATAGGAATTATTTTTGGAATTTTGCCAGCTAAGAAAGCTGCTGATTTGAAACCTATTGATGCTTTGAGATTTGAGTAATGGTTTTTTTGGTAAGTGATAGAGTAAATGACAGAGTAAATGACAGAGTAAATGACAGAGTAAATGACAGAGTAAATGACAGAGTAAATGACAGAGTAAATGACAGAGTAAATGACAGAGTAAATGA
>JAFTEM010000024.1 GCA_017453665.1 bacterium
CATCATTATGTAATTCTACATCTTGAATTCCAAATCTTACTCCTCTTAAATTTTCTTCTGCTAAAACTCCTTCTTTTGTAACATTTTGGAAAGCTGATTCCATAGAATCTCTAATTTCATTTAAATATTGAACTGCTTTAGTTTGATCAATTAAAAAGTTTGGACCACTTTGGTCAGGACCAAATACCCATAATTTTTTAGCATCATGTTGATCCCATTGATATTTATCAATCAAAGTTCTTGCAGTAGTTTTGTTATCATCAGCAGCTCTAATTGTACCATTTTCAATTTCATTTACTAATTCTTCATTTAAAGGTTCAGCAATAACATATAATCTATTATGTTTATTAGGGGATTTTGCTAAACAAATTTGTGATGATTTTGCAGTAACTGTTTCTTTATATGGAACAACAGGATCTGATTGAGTAATTTCAACTTTAGCATAATCTTCAACCAAATCTTTAAGACATATTTCTAAATGTAATTCACCACATCCACAAATAATATGTTCTGTTTCTGTATTAATAACTTGGACTAATGGATCAGCTTTTGACATTTTTAATAATCCAGATACTAATTTTGGTAAATCTGCGGGATTCTTAGCATTGACAGCAACACGAACGACAGGAGATACAGAATATTTCATAGATCTGATTGTACAAGCTTGGGCTGATGTTGAAATTGTTCCTTGTTTTAAAATTGCTTCATCAACACCAACTAAGGAGCAAGTATTACCACATGGGACATCAACAACATCTTCTGCTTTTCTTCCCATCATAAGGACAACTCTTTGAATAGTTTTAATATGAAGATCAACTTGTTTTCCTGGTTTGTAATTAGGTCCTAAGATTCTTACTTTTTCTCCTTGTTTAACTTTTCCTGAAAAAAGTCTTCCAAAAGCATAAAATCTTCCACTATCACTAGTGGGGACCATTTTTGATACAAACATCATAACTGGTCCTTCTGGATCACAATTCATCATAGCTTTAGCACATTCATCATCTTTTGGCCCTTGATATAAATATAATGTTCTATATTTTTGAGAAACTTTAGGTGAAGGTAAATGAAGAATAATCATCTCAAGTAAGGCTTCAGAAGCAGTAATCCATTTTTGCATAACTTTTCTCATTAAATATTTTCCTTGTAATTCAGTTTCTTCTCCTTTAAGTTCTATTCCTAATTTTTTTAATAATGGTTGATATACTTCTTTTTTTCCTGAAGAAACAGTGTTTGCCAATTTAATTAAGGGTTCTAAAATATAAGCACAAAAAGCTCTTTTAACATCTTCATCATCTGTAGAATCTGACCATTTTTTTGTTTTTGGATCAAAATAGTTATCTCCCCATAATTTTTTAATGAATTTTTTTTTATCTTGTTTAAATTTAGCTGCATACATTTTGGCAAAAGTAGTAAGAGTGAATCCCCATCCATGAAGAGCTGAACCAAAAGCAACTGTTCCAGAATCGGGATAAACTTGAAGATCTCCCATAGTATCTTCATTTTGATAAGTTGAAATAATAACATTTGCATTTTCTATAACTCTTAAGAAATTTTGATATATAGTTTCTGATCCGTGTTTAAGTTCAAAAAGAGCACGATCAACTTTATTAATCATAAGAACAGGTTTAATAAGTTCTTGTAAAGATTGTCTTAAGACAGTTTCAGTTTGGACACATACTCCTTCAACATAGTCAACAACAACTAAAGCACCATCAGTAACTCTGAGGGCAGCAGTGACTTCAGAAGAAAAATCGACATGCCCGGGAGAGTCAATTAAATTAATTAAAAATCTGTCCATTTTTCCTGTATCTGTAAAATCATATTCATAATATAAAGAGACACCGGTTGATTTAATTGTAATACCACGCTCTGCTTCATCTTGACG